>NZ_JBANRN010000007.1:0-148908 GCF_037154155.1 Alteraurantiacibacter lauratis | reverse complement strand
TCGCCAGAAACTTCCTATCCGCCGTATGCCTTGCCGCCGCCGTGGCTTTCTGGCTCTGATTGAGTCTCGACCCTAGCCACATGTATCTGGTCGTGTTCCGCAACCGCAAACGCGCTGACATGCACGCGGCTGCCTATTCCGCGGCGGCGCAGGAAATGGAGGCGCTGGCCCGCGTGCAGCCCGGTTTCCTGTCGTTCAAGAGCTTTGCGGCAGAAGATGGCGAGGTCGTCGCCCTGTCCGAATGGGCCGACGAAGCCACCGCCCAAGCCTGGGGCCGCGTCGCCGCGCACCGCGAAGTGCAGGCACGCGGGCGCAGCGAATGGTATGCGGAATACACAATGTATGGATGTAACAATCCGCGGTTACATCGATTCATCGCCAAGGACGGATCATGACCATTACGCTTTACGGAATCCCCAATTGCGACACGGTGAAGAAGGCACGCGCCTGGCTGGATTCGCATGGCCTCGTGCATCACTTTCACGACTACAAGAAGCACGGGGCCGATCCCGCTCTGGTGGCCGAATGGATGGCGGAAATGGGGGTGGACACGGTGATGAACCGGCGCGGTACCACCTACCGCAAGCTGTCCGATGCCGACAAGGCGCGCGCCGAGGCCGATCCCGCTGCGTTGATGGCCGAGCAGCCCAGCCTGATCAAGCGGCCCGTGGTGGTGCATCCGGGCGGGGTGCTGGTGGGCTTCAACGAGGCCGAATGGGAAGCCGCGCTGTTGTGAAAGCGCTCTTGGCCCCGTTGCTGCTGGGGTTTAGCCTGCCCGCCATGGCGCAGGGTTCCGATTTTCTCATCATCGCGCATCGCGGGGCGAGCGGGGAACGGCCCGAACACACGCTGGCCGCCTATGACCGGGCAATTGACCAGGGCGCCGATTATATCGAGCCGGACCTTGTGGCGACGAAGGACGGCGTGCTGGTGGCCCGGCACGAGAACGAGATTTCGGGCACCACCGATGTGGCGGATCGCCCCGAATTTGCGGATCGCCGCACCACCAGGCTGATCGATGGCGAGGAAGTGACCGGCTGGTTCACCGAAGATTTCACGCTGGCCGAACTGCGCACGCTGCGCGCCCGCGAACGCCTGCCGCAATTGCGCGTCGCCAATACCGCGTTTGATGGTCTTTATCAGGTGCCGACGCTCGCCGAAGTGATCGCGCTTGTCCGCGCGCGGGAGGCGGAGATGGGGCGGCGCATTGGCCTTTATCCCGAAATCAAGCACCCGGCCTATTTCGCCAGCATTGGTCACGATCTGGCCGCCATGCTGGTGGAAGAACTGCACGCCGCCGGATACCGCCATGCCGACGATCCGGTGTTCATTCAGAGCTTTGAAGTCACGCCTCTCCAGCGCCTCGACACGATGACCGATTTGCCGCTGGTGCAGCTTGTGTCGGCACAGGGCGGTCCTGCCGATCTGCCCGGCATGACCTATGCCGAAATGCTCATCGGCGAAAGGCTGGCGGAGATCGCCACCTATGCCGACGGGTTGGGCGTGGAGCTGCGCCTGCTGCTCGATGACGAGGGGGCGTCCACCGGCCTTGTCGATGCGGCGCATGGGGCAGGTTTGGTGGTGCATGGCTGGACCTTGCGCAAGGAAAACGCCTTTCTTCCCCCTGCGCTACGCTCCGGCGAAACCGATCTGGCCGCGCGTGGCTGTTTCGAAGCCTATCTGTTCGCATTGGAAGCGACCGGAATCGGCGGCGTTTTTACCGACGATCCCGGCCCGGCGGATGCTTTTCGCGCCGATCAAGGACGCCATTCGGTCTGCCAGCGCGGCGGGGATTAGCGTTTAGCTGAGGAAATAATCCTTCGGCTCAAGCGGCTCTGGCGCTTCCTCGCCCAGATGCTGGGCGAGGCTGATTTCCGCCGCGCGGCAGATCGCGTCCAATGGCAGGCCGTTGGGTGTCTCCCCAAAGGGGTGGCTCAATTCCTCGGTCACCTCGGCAAGGCCGAAGAAGACATAGCCGACAATGCCCACGAATAGCGGCGTCAGCCAGCCTGCCGGGCCGACCAGAGCCAGCGGCAGCAGCAGGCAGAACAGCCAGGTGGTGCGGTAAATCAGCAGCGAATAGACATAGGGCAGCGGCGTGGTGGCAATCCGTTCGCATCCCGCCTGTTGCAACGCCATGCTGCCCAGCCGTTCGGCCAAAGCGCGCTGGCCGAAACTGTCGATCGTGCCGCCAGCCGCACCCCGCTTCACCAGCGCAGCCATCGCGTCGAGCGCGGCATCGGGCGGGTGCGGTGCATCGGCCAGCGCGCCGGCATGGCTGCGGGCCAGCGCATCATCAGGCCGGCGGCGCAGATTGGCGCGGTGCAGATGCAGGAAGGCGCGCGCGGTGCGCAGCAGCGACAGGCGCAGGGCATCGTCGCGCACGAACACCTCTGCCTCGCGCGCAAGGCTGCGCATGTCCGCCAGCAGCCCGCCCCACAGCTTGCGCGCTTCCCACCAGCGGTCATAGGCGGCGTTGTTGCGAAAGCCGAGGAAGAGCGAGAGCGCGATGCCGAACACGGTGAAGCCCAGCGCGCCTGCTTCGGGCAGGATGTCCGTCCGCCGATCGAGCCACACCATCAGCGCGGCAAACACCATCAGCGCCAGCAGGCGCGGGGCGATGCGCGGCAGGATCGATCCGCGGATCGCAAAGATCAGGTCGATCGCGCGCGGGGCGTCGCGGACAATCACCGCCGCGCGCCCCTATCCGGCCCGCGCGGTGACGATGTAATTCAGCGCCAGATCGTCCGACAGATGCAGGCCGCGTGAAGGCGACCAGGCAATGCCGCGCGGTTCACCCATGGCCAGCCCCGCTTCGGCAAGCAGATCGCCCAGTTCGTCGGGCGTGATGAAATCGTCCCAGTGATGCGTGCCCTTGGGCACCGCGCCCAAGGCTTCCGCCGCGCCCACCAGCAACACGCGGCTGGCAGCGGTGCGGTTGGGGGTGGACAGCACCATCAGCCCGCCATCCGCAAGATGCGCCGCCAGATGCGCCACGAAGGCCGCCTTGTCGGCCACATGTTCGATCACTTCCATGCTGGTGACCAGATCGAATGTGCCAAGCCCAAGGCGGGCCAGTTCGCCGTGGTGGTAGGTGATCGGCAAGCCCGTGCCCGCCGCATGGCGCACAGCCGCCGCGATGTTTTCCGCCGCCGCGTCCACGCCGGTGACATCCGCGCCCAGCCGGGCGAGCGGTTCGGCCACCAGGCCCGCACCACACCCCACATCCAGCGCCTTCTTGCCTGCCAGCGGGCGGATCGAACGCACATCGCCGCCCCAGTGAAGGTCTATCGCTTCGCGCAGGAAGGCCAGCCGCACAGGGTTCAGCCGGTGCAGCATGGCGGAGGAACCGGCGGGGTTCCACCAATCCGCCGCCAGCGCCCCGAAATGCGCGGCTTCACCCGCGCGGATGGTTTCATTTGCAAGGCTTGCATCAGGCATGGAGCATCCCTAACAGCGCGCGAAGTCTTAAGCCAGTATCCAACAGGGGATGAACCCGTGGCCCGTATCGTGATGAAGTTCGGCGGCACCTCCATGGCGGGGACGGAACGCATTCGCCGCGTTGCCAATATCGTGCGTGCGCAGGCCGCCAAGGGCGATGAAGTGGCCGTCGTGGTATCCGCCATGGCAGGGGAAACCGATCGTCTGGTTGGCTTCTGCCGCGAGGCGAACGCGCTGTATGATCCGGCCGAATACGATGTGGTGGTGGCCAGCGGCGAACAGGTGACCAGCGGCCTTTTGGCCCTTACCTTGCAGGCGATGGGCTGCAACGCGCGCAGCTGGTTGGGCTGGCAGGTGCCGATCAGGACCGACGATGCCCATGCCAAGGCGCGGATCGAGGAGATCGACGCGCCCGCACTGATCGCCGCCATGCAAAGCGGGCAGATCGCGGTCATTCCCGGCTTCCAGGGCGTGACGCCCGATGGCCGCGTGACCACGCTGGGCCGCGGCGGTTCGGATACCTCCGCCGTGGCGGTGGCGGCGGCGGTGAAGGCCGATCGCTGCGATATCTACACCGATGTTGACGGCGTCTACACCACCGATCCGCGCATCGTCGCCAAGGCGCGCAAGCTGAAGAACGTGACCTACGAGGAAATGCTCGAACTCGCCTCGGTCGGCTCGAAAGTGTTGCAGACACGCTCGGTCAGCCTGGCGATGAAGGAAAAGGTGCGCGTGCAGGTGCTTTCCTCCTTCGTGGACCAGAACGCACCCGATGCCGACAGCCTGCCGGGCACGATGATCGTGTCTGACGAGGAACTTGCCAAAATTACCGAAGCCAAAATCAGCCAAGAGGGACTGGACATGGAACGCCAACTGATCACCGGCATCGCCGCCGACAAGAACGAGGCGAAGATCACCCTGACCCGCGTGGCCGACCGGCCGGGTGCGGTGGCCGCGATCTTCGGCCCGCTCGCTGCGGCCAGCATCAATGTGGATATGATCATCCAGAATATCGCCAAGGACAAGGGCGAGACCGATGTCACATTCACCGTGCCCAAGGCCGATCTATTGCGCGCGCAGACGCTGCTCGAAGAACGCAAGGAAGCCATCGGCTATTTCCGCATGATCGCGGATGACAAGGTGGCGAAGATTTCGGTCGTGGGCGTGGGGATGCGCAGCCATGCCGGCGTTGCCGCCACGATGTTCAAGGCGCTGGCCGATCGCGGCATCAATGTGCAGGCGATTTCCACCAGCGAAATCAAGATCAGCGTGCTGATCGACGCGGACGAGACCGAACTCGCTGTGCGCGTGCTGCATTCGGCGTACGAGCTGGACGCCGCCGCCTGAGCCATCACCGCGATGAGGGCATGAAAAAGCGGGCCGCCATCGCTGGCAGGCCCGCTTTTCGTTTTGCCTTGCTCCGATCAGTCGAGATTGATCGTGTAGGTGCTGCACACATCAACATTGTTGCGCAGGATCTCGCGCCCGCCGCGCGTCACCGCGCGGATGTTGAACCGGCACGCGCCCGATCCGTCGTCAATCGTGGTTTGCCAGCTGTCGCCGGCCACAATGACATTGGAGCCCAGCTGATCCGGCCCCCAGTCACGGCTGGCGACATTGGCCCAGTAGATATACCAGACCGATTCCTTGCCATTGTTGACGAAAGAAACCGCGCGGTTGCGCCCGTCGCTCGACGTGCCCGAATTGCTGGCGGTGTCGGCGCGGATGGTTTCCATCACCACCTCGAACCGGTTCCAGACATTGCCCAGATTGCTCACATCCATCCGGTAGGTTTCGCACCCCGAACGCGCCTGGCGATACAGCGTGAAGAAGGTGATGTCGGTGTAATCGTAATCCGAATGCACCGTCTGCCCGTTGGGGTCGCGCACGGTGAAATCGAGATCGGTATCCCCGTCCCCGCGCACCGAGACATAGACTTCCGGATTGCAGATCGTCAGATCGACCGAATAGCTGTCATTCGCCTCCACCCGGTAGCTGTCAGATTGGGCCAGCGCCGGGGTGGTGACAAGGGTTGCAAAAGCGGCCAGCACGGCAGCAGCAAGTGGCAAGCGTTTCATGGTTTCCCCCACATAGAAAGCCCGGACGCAGGCGGGCAGGGGGAGAGCGGGATGGCGCGATCCAGCGGCCCGGCGATGTGTCCAGCCTGCTTTTATGCCGCATGGTCCTGCATGGCAATTGAATGGTGCGTATCCGACCGGGTGATAACAGGAATTGTGTGAAAGGCGGGCGTTCGTTTGCGAAGCGCGCGCGCTTGTCGTTCGTGCCATTCCCGCCTAAACGCCGCAGCCAACCGGGCGCGCGGCGTCTGAATGAAACAGGCAACGGCATGAATTCCTATCCCAAGACGAGCGCGCTGATGCGGCGCGGCGCTGATTTCCTCGGCAGCGACACCGCCATTCTGTGCGGCGCAATGAGCTGGGTTTCCGAACGCAATCTGGTGGCCGCGATCAGCAATGGCGGCGGCTTTGGCGTGATTGCCTGCGGCGCGATGACGCCCGAATTGCTCGACACCGAAATCGCGGCGACCAACGCACTCACTGACAAGCCGTTCGGCGTGAACCTTATCACGATGCATCCCGATCTCTTCGATCTCATTGCGGTCTGCGCGCGGCACAAGGTCAGCCATGTGGTGCTGGCTGGCGGCCTGCCGCCCAAGGGCAGCATCGAAGCGATCAAGGACACGGGCGCCAAGGTCATCTGCTTTGCCCCCACGCTGGCGCTGGGCAAGAAGCTGCTGCGTTCAGGTGCGGATGCGTTGGTGATCGAGGGGAGCGAGGCAGGCGGCCACATCGGCCCCGTCTCCACCAGCGTGCTGGCGCAGGAGATCCTGCCGGAACTTGGCCGAGACAATCTGGTGTTCGTGGCGGGCGGCATCGGCAATGGCGCGATGATCGCCGCTTACCTTGAAATGGGGGCCGCGGGCGTGCAGTTGGGCACGCGCTTTGCCTGCGCCACCGAAAGCATCGCGCATCCCGAATTCAAGAAGGCCTTCTTCCGCGCTTCGGCGCGCAACGCAGTGGCATCGGTGCAACTCGATCCGCGCCTGCCGGTGATCCCGGTGCGCGCCCTGGAGAACGAGGGCACCGCCGAATTCACCGCCAAGCAGCGCGAGGTGGCGCTGCTGCTCGATCAGGGCAGCATTAACATGGAAGAAGCGCAGCTGCGGATCGAACGCTTCTGGGCAGGCGCGCTGCGCCGTGCGGTGATCGAAGGCGATGTGAAAAGCGGCAGCCTGATGGCGGGCCAATCGGTTGGCATGGTGACCAAGGAAGAACCCGCCGCCGAAATCATCGCCACACTGATGGCCGAGTGCGAGGCGGCTTTGACAAGCCGCACCGCCTGACCACCTAACCGGCAAGTCCCAGCAGCACGCGCGTGGTGGTATCGGGGTCGTTCTGCATCACGAAGTGATCGGTCGCCACCTCGTGATAATCCCAGCCCGCGGCTTTCGCCTTTTGGGCAAAGCGCGGGAAGGGTGTGGGGTTGTACTGGGTGGCGAAGATATAGCTCTTCTTCGGGATCGCGGCTTCTGCGCCGGTCAGCTTCACCGCCTCCACCAGGGTAAGCAGCGGGTGGTAGCCCACAATGCCGGGCACGGGCTGCCAGTCATCGGGTGTCATCAGCGGGCGGACCAGGCCGGGTGTGTGCTTTTGCGCTTCCATGTACCAGTTGTGCTCGAATTCGCCGGTGATGTGCCACAGGCTTTCGCCGTCATCGGGCAGGAAGGCATCGACATAGCACAGCGCATCGATCCGCTGGCCCAGTCGCGCCGCGATCCCGGTGATGACCATCCCCCCATAGGAATGGCCCGCCAGCACGAAGCGGTCGATGCCTGCGTCCGCGATCTGCTGGCATACCGCGTCCACATGATCGGTGAGCGTAATGCCCGGATGCAGTTCGTCCTGCCGCGCGCCCAGGCCCGGCAAAGTGGCAGCCAGCGCGCGGTGGCCCGCCGCTTCCAGCCGTGCGGGCACTTCGCCCCAGGTGTGATGTCCGCCCCATGCACCATGGACGAGAACGAAATTGGCCATGAGGTTCCTCTCTCCCGAAAAGCAAAAAGCCCCGCGAAGCTGTGGAGCTTCGCGGGGCCTGTATCAAGCGGCCTTTTCAGGCGGCCTCGGCTCAGCCCTTGCGGGCGGTGCGCCAGCCGGCCTGGTAGGTTTCGGCGGCCATCTTCGAATAAGGCACCGGCGAGGCAATCGCGCGCACCTTAATCTGCTTGTGCGGTTCGACCGTGGTCTTGCGGGTGCCGCCGTTCTCTTCGCCCCACACAACGTGCAGTTCGGTGCCCAGCGGGATTTCGTGGTCGATCGTCGCCAGCGACAGGGCTTTCTTCTCGTTGTAGGAGTAACCGGTGAACAGCGACAGGCCCACAACATTGCCATCGGCATCCACGACCGAATCGTAGTTGCTGTTGGCATAGTTTGCCAGCGGCAGGTCGAAGAACTTATACTGTTCGCCTTCCGGATCAAACAGCGAGCCGACGATCTTCTTCATGTCGTCCGCGTGCCATTCCAGCGTCACCTTCTTGCGCTGCACGGCCGGGTCGATCTTCTTCAGCGCGTCGGCGCCGATGAAGTCGTGGTCGAACTTCACGAACGGACCGTAGCCCAGTTCCCACGGGTTCAGGTAATAGTCTTCGATCGACTTGCCCACGAACGAACCGCCGATTGCGCCGGTGGCTTCGTACGAATCGGCGCCCAGCCATTCGCGGTAATCCTTCAGCTCGTCGCCAGTGTAGATGGCGGGCAGCGGGCTGGGGATCCAGCCCGATTCCAGCGTGTTCGACGGATAAGCGCGCGAACCCACCGCGATCAGGCCGAATTCTTCACCAGCCTTGAGGATTTCGTCGCGGATATAGTCCTGCTCTTCATACGGGCCCCAGATTTCGAGACCCGGCGAACCGGCCATGCCGTGACGCAGCGTGCGGACGGTCTTGTTGCCGATCTTCATCGTCGACATGTTGAAGAACTTCAGCTTGTCCAGCGGTGCGCCGTTCAGCTTTTCGATCACGTCCCATGCGCGCGGGCCCTGGATCTGGAAGCGCCAGGAAATGCGCGACACCGGCTTGCCCATCGGGCGGCTGGGCGAACGCGGATCGTTGATGATATCGACGTTGTACTTGCCCTTTTCCGCCTGGAAGCGGAGCCAGTTGGCAGCGGGCGCGCGGCCCACATAGACGAATTCTTCTTCTTCCAGCCAGAAGATGATGCCGTCACCGATCACGTGGCCATAGGGCGTGGTGGGGACATACTGCTTGGCCTTGTTGACCGTCCAGCCCTTGGGCGAGTTGATCATGGTGTCCGAGAGCAGCTTCAGCGCATCCGGGCCCTTGATGTACAGGTCGAACATGTGGTGCGACTGGTCGAACAGCACGGCGCTGTGCTGCCAGGCCCACTGTTCCGAACGCCAGTTGGAAAATTCCGGCGCGACGACCGGATACACATAGGCACCGATCTGCGAGTTGCGGAGCTTGTCGACGATGTCGGTCGTGCCCTGCAGAATCTGTTCAAGATTGTCAGCCATTGCTTCACCTCTCCATGCTTGTGAAGGAATCACATACGCGAAATTGTATGCACCACATACAATGTTGCGCTAAGGGTGCAAGCGATAAGGCGCAAAGTGCGCGGCAAAAAAGGTGGAGAGTTGGGGATGAAAGTCGAAGCGCTCGATCATGTGAACATCATTACCGATGACCTCGACGGCACGGCGCGCTTCTATGCCGAACTGCTGGGGCTGGAACGGCGCGATGCGCCGCCGCCGCTTACCCCTGAAACCGCGCAGTGGATGTATGACGATGCGGGCCGCGCGATCATCCACATCAACTCGCTCGATTGCGTGCGCGCCTATGACCGCGCGGTCACGCCGGGCGATTTGACGGGCGCGCTGCACCATGTGGCGCTGCGGCTGACCGGATACGAGGAAACCTTGGAGCGCCTGAAAGCACGCGAGGCCGATTTTCAGGAGAATTTCGTCGCCGCGATTGGCCTCAGGCAGATTTTCACCGCCGACCCGAACAATGTGCTGCTGGAACTGAACTTCTTCGGGGAGTAAGGATTTCGCGCCGGGCGGCCTGCAAACAGCGCCAGCCTGCGCTTCCGGTGCTCACGACCTTAAAGGTCGCTGCGCGCCGGTTCTCGTCTGGCACTGTTTTCGACTCACCCGGCACGAAACCGGTTGCGCCTTAACGCGGCACCGTGCCGGCAATCGTCGTGCGGTACATCTCGCGCCGGAAGCCGTCGTAATCGTTGGGGGCCAGGTGCATCGTGGCGGCATTGTCCCACATGCAGACCATGCCCGGTTGCCAGCGCAGGCGGCAGGTGAAGGCGTGCTGCGTGGTGTGCCAGACGAGGTAATCGATCAGCGGTTTGGCCTCGTGCGTGGTCATCCCTTCGATCCCGGCGGCATAGGTATCGCAGATATACAGCGCCTCCTCTCCCGTCACCGGATGGCGGCGTACCAGCGGGTGATACGAACCGCGCATCCCCTGCTCGTGCTTTTGCGCATCGCCAAAGCTGATCGCCGCCCCGCGCAGAAACTCCTGCGTCGCGTAATTGTTGCGCGCGCTCATCCACACTTTCAGCGGACGAAGCATGGCCTGGTAGGTGGGCGAGAGGTGGCGGAAAGCGAGCGCGGTATTGGCCCACACCGTATCGCCGCCATAGGGCGGGCCGTCCACCTGCCGCAGGAAGGTGATGCTGGGCGGTTCTGGCAGGAAGGGGCTGTCGGTATGCCAGCCGCCGCCGAACAGGCTGGGCGTCACCTCGTCGGCTTCCTTGATGATCGGGTGCACATCGCGGTGGCCGGGCACGCCCTGCGTATAGGCATCAACCGCGAAATCCCCCAGCCGCAGTGAAAATGCCTCGTGCTCGGCGTGGGTCAAATGCTGGTCGCGCAAGTAGATCATCTTGTGCTTCCACAGCGCCTGTTTCAGGCTTTCGACGCCCTCGTCCGACAAGTCGGGAAGGCGCACGCCAGTGATTTCCGCGCCCATCGAGGAGGCGAGCGGCTCCACGCCGAAATGGTTGGACTGGAACGGGCGGTTATCGAAATCCCCGCACGGCGCCACGCGCACTTGCCACATTGCCTCTCTCCCTTGCGCCCGCATTCATGCGAAGGCGGCGGCATTCTTGCGCGATGCCGTCCGCCCCGCAATGACCGATGTCAATTCGCGCCTCGGTTAAAGGGCGATCACCGTCTTGCCGAAGCTGTCCGGCCCCCAAGCATGGGCATAGGCCTTGCCCGCATCCTCGAACGCGAAAGTCGCGCCGATAGGCGGCTTGATGGCGTGCGCATCGACAAAGGCGTTGAGGCGGATTGCCATCGCCACGCTGCCCACAAAGATGCCCCGGATGCTGCCGCCGGTCATCATCAGCTGGCGCGGATGCGGCGGATCGCCATCGGCCAGCACGCCGATCAGCGCGATCTCGCCTTCGGAAGCGAGCGCGTTCATGCTCTGCTGCAAGGTGCCCACGCCGCCCACTTCAACGACCTTGTGCGCGCCGCCGAACTCCTTGGCGACATAGGCGCCCCATTCGGGCACCGCCTTGTAATTCACCCCATGCGCCGCGCCCAGCGCCAGAACGCGGGCGAGCTTCTCATCGCTGGAGGAGGTGGCGATCACTTCTGCCCCGGCGGCCCTGGCCAGTTGCAGCGCGATCATCGACACGCCGCCCGAACCCAGCACCAGCACGCGGCTGCCTGCCGTGATCGGTCGCCCGCCTTCGAACAGCGCGTTCCACGCGGTAACGCCCGCACAGGGCATACAGGCCGCCTCGGCATAGGACAGGCTGTCGGCCACCTTCACCACGCCATGCGCGGGCAGCACAACCTTCTCGGCCAACATGCCGGGCGCCTTGCCATCGCCCAGCGCGCGGCCCATCACCTGCGGGCCATCCACCCAGTCCATGAAGAAGCTGCCCTGCACCCGGTCGCCGGGCTGGAACGCGGTGACGCCTTCGCCCACCGCCAGCACTTCGCCCGCGCCATCGGACAGTGGCACCGAAGGCTGCGTGATCGGGCCGCCGAAATACTTGCCCGCCGCCACGGCAAAATCGCGGTAATTGATCGACCATGCCTTGGGCGCGATCAGCACTTCGCCGGGGCCTGGCGTGGGGTCGGGCAATTCGCCCAGATAAAGCTGGCCGAAACTTTCGCAGCCTTCAGGCAGCAACCATGCACGCATTTGTGTTCTCCCGATAATGTCTCAGACTTCGATGGATTCCAGCACGCCGCCATCCACGGCCCAATCCTGCCCGGTCACATGGCTGGCGGCATCGGACAAAAGGAAACAGGCGACCTCCACCAATTCCTCGCAAGAGCCCATTCGGCGCTGCGGCACGCGTGCGGCAATACGGCCTTTCTGCTCGTGCGGGATGCGGGCGAGCGCTTCTGTTTCGATGAAGCCGGGGATGATGCAATTGGCGCGGATGCCGTGCGGGGCCATTTCCACCGCGATCGCGCGGGTAAGGCCCAGCACGCCGTGCTTGGAGGAGACATAGGCCGGGTTCATCGCCATGCCGCGTTTGCTGGCCATGGATCCGGTGACGAGGATCGAACCCTTGCCCGCCTCGATCATGGGAGGCAGAACCTTCTGCGCGGCCCAGAAGACCGAGGAGAGGTTCACCCGCAACGTTTCCTCAAACACGGCGGGGTCGAAGGCGGTGAAGGGGGTAAAGCCGCCTGTCAGGCCGGCATTGGCGAACAGCGCCTCGATGGGGCCGAAATGCGCGGCGGCGCTATCCAGCGCGCCCTCCAGTGCCGCCTTGTCGCCCACATCGGCGGGAAAGCCTGCGGCACTGCTGCCGATCCCTGCGACCACCTCGTCCAGCACATCCTTGCGCCGCGCGATCAGCGAGACTCGCGCCCCGCGCGCGGCCAGCATTTGTGCGGCGACAAGGCCAATGCCGCTCGACGCGCCAGTGATGACGATATGCTTGCCGTTGAAGTTCACTTGTCCTCTCCCCGCAGAAAAGCGGCCCATTTGTCCGCCCCCGGATAATCGCTGCTGGCCGGATCCCAAAGCTGCCGCATGATCGCGTGCGCGGCGGCCTCGTCCATCCCCCGTTCGATGTGATAGCGGCAGAAGAAGGCCGAAACACGCCAGTTCATGATGCAATGGACATGGACCGGCCGTTCGTCCGCCTCCAGCGCGGCGACAAAGGCGCGGTAATGCGCCTCCTGCGGCGCATCAAAAGGCACGGGGATGTGCACATAATCCAGCCCCGCCGTCGCCATTTCCTGCGCCGCATCAGGCAAGGCTTCGGGATGCGTCGCCAGCGCCAGATTGATGATGCGGGCCGCGCCCATCGCTGCCAGCCGCGCCGGGTCACCCGGCTGCAACCGGCCCGATGTCGTCACCCGGTCCGACAGGCGCAGAAAGGCGCGGATGTCGGCGGGATCGGTCACCGCACCTCTCAGACCAGCCCCAGAACCTTGGCGGCGTTGTCCTTCATGATGCCGGGCATCACCTCCTCGCGGAAACCCACTTCGGCCGCCGCCGCCATCCACTTGTCCGGGTGGATCAGCGGAAAATCGGTGCCGAACAGCATTTTGTGCTTCAGCTGCGTGTTGGCATACTGGATCAGCTGCTTGGGGAAGTATTTGGGGCTCCATCCCGACAGGTCGATGAAGACATTGGTCTTGTGCAGCGCCATGGAGAGGCTTTCGTCCACCCAGGGCCAGCTGGGGTGGGCGAGGATGATCTTCATATCGGGGAAATCCACCGCCACATCGTCGATCAGGATTGGCTGGCCGTATTTCAGCCGCATCCCGCCGCCGCCGCGCATCCCTGTGCCCATGCCGCTGTGGCCGGTGTGGAAGATCGCGGGCAGCTTGTATTCGTTGATCACCTCGTAAATCGGGTAACCCATCGGATCGGCGGGATGCGCGTTTTGCGCGATACCGTGGAACTTGAAGCCCTTGACGCCGTAATTCTCGATCAGGTCGATCGCCTCGCGCGCGCCGTATTTGCCCTTGTGCGGATCGATGCTGGCAAAGGCGATGCAGATATCGTCGTTCTTGGCGGCGAGTTCGGCCACCTCGTAGTTCGATACGCGCTTGGCGCCCATGCCGCTTTCGCAATCCACGGTGAACATGCAGAAGGCGATCTGCGTTTCGCGGTAAAGCTCGATGATTTCGGGCATTTTGGGCCGCTCGCGCGGTGCCTTGAAGTAGGCGCTGGCCGCGTCGAAATACTTGCCCATCACCGGATCTTCGGGATCGTGGCAGGACACTTCCGCGTGGACGTGCACGTCGATGGCGCGGATCTTGGAAAGGTCGATGGGCATGGCGCGTTCCCGGTCTTGTCTGGTTTGATGTCTTCGATTGCGAAAAGGCCCGCCCCGGCAACGCCGCAGGCGGGCCTCGCGATTTCGATCAGCCGATCACAGCTTCATCAGCACCGACTTGGTTTCAAGGTAGGCTTCAAGGCCCAACCGGCCCTGTTCGTGGCCGAGGCCGCTTTCCTTGTAGCCGCCAAAGGGCAGCGCCGGGTCGATCATCGCGTGGCAATTGACCCACACGGTGCCGGCCTTGAGCTGGCCGGCAATCCGCACGGCGGCGCTGGCGTCCTTGGTCCACACGCCGGCGGCAAGGCCATAGGGCGTGTCGTTGGCTTCCTTCACCACTTCATCGAGGTCCTCGAAGCGCTGGGCGACGACCACGGGGCCGAAGATTTCCTCGCGCACCACGCTCATCTGCGGGTTCACATCGGTGAGGATCGTGGGGTTGACATAGTATCCGCCATCAGCCGCCGGGGCATCGCCGCCCATCAGCACCGATGCACCATCACGCTTGCCCGCTTCGATATAGCCCAGCACGCGCTCGTGCTGCTCCTTGGACACCAGCGGGCCCATATGCGCGGCGGGGTCGAGGCTGGGACGCGGGGCCCAGAAATCCGCGGTGGCGGCCATGCCTTCCACGACCTTGTCGAACACGCTCTTATGCGCATAAAGGCGCGAACCGGCGACGCAGACCTGGCCCGAATTGAAGAAGATCGCGCCCGCCACGCCCGGCGCGGTTTCGGCGACATCGACATCGGGCATGACCACCACGGGGCTCTTGCCGCCCAGTTCCAGCGTCACCTTCTTGAGGTGTTCGGTGGCGTTGCGGTTGATCAGCTTGCCAATTTCGGTGGAGCCGGTGAAGGCCACCTTGTCGACATCGGGGTGCTTGACCATGCGGTCGCCCACGGTGTGGCCGTAGCCGGTGATGATGTTGACCACGCCTGCGGGCACGCCGGCTTCGTGGATCAGGTCAGCGAGGCGCAGCGCGGTGAGGCTGGTCTGTTCGGCGGGCTTGAGCACCGTGGTGCAGCCGGCAGCCAGTGCCGGGGCGATCTTGAGGCAGGCCATCAGCAGCGGGAAGTTCCACGGCACGATCTGCGCGCAGACGCCCACCGGCTCCTTCAGCGTATAGGCGAACATCATGTTGCCGGGCATCGAATAGGGGGGCAGGGTGTCGCCGTTGATCTTGCCAGCCCAGCCCGCCATGTAGCGGAAATGGTTGGCAGCGCCGGGCACGTCCACCACATTGGCCATGCCCTTGGGCTTGCCCACGTCGATCGCTTCCAGCTCGGCCAGCTCATCGGCATGGGCTTCGATCAGGTCGGCGATCTTGTGCAGCGTCTTTTCGCGCACCACGGGGGGCAGGTTGCGCCAGCGGCCATCGTCAAAGGCGGCGCGTGCGGCGGCGACCGCCCGGTCCACGTCCTTGTCGGTCGCCTCGCAAAAGCTGGAGACGATCTTGCCGTTCGACGGGTCTTCCACGTCGATCGTGGCGCTGCCGCTGGAATCGACCCATTCGCCGTTGATGTAGAGTTGCGGCTTGCGCGCCAGCGCCTTTTTCACCGCGTCCGAATATTCCCGCTGGGTGCGGTCGATAGTGGTCATCTCATTCATGGTTGAACTTCCTTCTCCCGGATGGCGTCAAACTGATCCCTCACCGAATCCCGCACATCGTGCAGGATTGACAATAACAGAGGCAGATATGGCTGCCTATCGCGCGGCGATCAAGTTAACGCCCGTTACAATCGTCCTGGCCTGCCCTCACGAACCCTGAAGCCCGATGCCGCCGATGCGCTTGTCCTCGTTCGCGCGGTAGATGACATATTGGCGCACATTCTCGATCCGCTCGCGGCTCAAGGATTGGCTGAAGCCGGCCATGCCGTTCGAGGCGAGCGCGCCGTCATGCACGATCATCATCCACGTCTCCTGATTGTCGAGCGTGGCGCTGCGGCGCAGATCGGGCAGCACGGTCGAACCGATCGCGGCATCGCCATGGCACTGCCCGCAATAGCGGCCGTAATCATAGGTGCCCTGAGTCAACTGCGCCTGCGTGCCGCTGAACGGCGGCGGGTCGATCGGGCGGCGTTGCAGCGGCGGGGCGGGAGGCAGGGTGGCCGTGCCGCCCAGCTTGAACACCAGCAGGCGGCTGATATTGGGCACCGGCCCGCTGGTTTCGTTGAGCACGCCGCCGGGGGCGAGCGCCCAGATGCCGCCCCAGCCTGCCATTACGGCGATATATTGCTCACCATCGACGGTGTAGGTGATCGACGGGGCGACAACGCCTGTTTGCGCGGCAAAGGACCACAATTCGCGGCCATCATTGGCGCCGTATGCCTTGAAGAAGCCGCCTGCTGTGCCCTGGAACACGATGCCGCCGCCGGTGGCCAGCACGCCGCCGTTCCACGGGCCGGGATATTGCACGCGCCAGCGTTCGGTCTGCGTCACCGGATCCCACGCGATCAGCGCGCCGCGCGTGCCCGCCGCCGCGCCGCGGCGCACATTGTCATCGGCGGGAAGACCGCCCGCCGCCATGTCGATGCCGACATTGAAGCCACGATTGGGATCGGGCTGCCAGTTGGCTTCGGGCACATAGGGGAAGCCCGCCTCGATCACCGGGATAAAGACCAGCCCTTCGCCGGGATGGAACGCCATCGGGTGCCAGTTATGCGCGCCGCCCGCGCCGGGGCTGGCAACGAAAGGCACGCCGGTCTTGTCGTAGCGTGCTTCGGGATTTTCGATCGGGCGGCCCGTCGCCATGTCGATCCCGCTGGCCCAATTCGTCGGCACGTAATTGTTGGCGCTGATGAGTTCGCCGGTCGCGCGGTCGAGCACATAGAAAAAGCCATTCTTGGGCGCCTGCATCAGCACTTTGCGCGTCGTGCCGCCAATTTCCATATCGGCCAGCATGATGTGCTGCGTGGCGGTGAAATCCCACGTTTCGCCCGGCGTTGTCTGGTAATGCCAGACATATTCGCCGGTCTTGGGTCGCAGCGCGACAATGCTGGACAGATACAGATTGTCGCCGCCGCCGGGGCTTCGATAGGCCTGGTTCCAGGGCGAGCCATTGCCGACGCCGATATAGAGCAGGTCCAGCTCCGGATCATAGGCCATCGCGTCCCACACGGTGCCGCCGCCGCCCAGATTCCAGAATTCGCCGTTCCAGGTTTCGCGCGCGGCCTTGAGATATGCAGGCTCGCTCGCCGCTTCATCCGGCGCGCCGGGCACGGTGTAGAAGCGCCACAGCATCTCGCCATCTTCCGCATCATAGGCGGAGACATAGCCGCGCACACCGTATTCCGCGCCGCCATTGCCGATCAGCACGCGCCCGTCGATGACGCGCGGCGCGCCGGTGATGGTGTAGGACTTGGACTGGTCGACGGTGACCTTCGACCAGACTTCCGCCCCGGTCTCGCGGTCGAGCGCGACCAGCCGCCCGTCGAGCGTGCCCAGATACAGCTTGTCCCCCCATGCGGCGAGGCCGCGATTGACCACGTCGCAGCAGGCCTTCACCCCGGTTTCGCCGGGCACCTCTGGATCGTATTCCCACAAAAGCGCGCCGGTCTTGGCGTCATAGGCCTTCACCTTGGACCAGGCGGTGGAGACATAGAGCTTGCCGTCGATCACCAGCGGGGTGGCTTCCTGCCCGCGCGCGGTGTCCATATCGGCATACCAGGCAAGGCCCAGCTCACCCACATTTTCGGTGTTTATCTGGTCAAGCGGGCTGAACCGCTGCTCGGAATAGTCGCGGCCATAGGTGATCCAGTTGGCCGTGTCCGCGGCCGCATTGCGCAACGCGTCGTTATCGATCCCCTCGCCCGATGTGCCACAGGCGGCCAGTGCCAGCGCGGCGCAGGCGGCAAACAGGCGGTTGCGGAATGTCATCATGCTCTCTCCCCAAAGGGCGGCCCCTCTGCGGGGGAGCCTGGTCCTTGTCCCCGGCTTATACCGGGCTTTGTAAGCGGTGCATACTAAGTTGCTCCGGCGGCGATCAAGGGGCTTTTTGGGCAGGGTGAAGCGGCAGCCGCAAGGCTCGGCCCGCCACCCGTTGCCACGCGCGATTGCGGCTTGCGCAAGGCCCGTCTTTTCGCATATGTGGACGCGTCCAGTCGAGCGCGAGCCCGCGTCATGACCCTGGTCTAGCTATTTTTCTGCTAAGACAGGACATCTCTCACATGCCTACCAAACTGCCGTCTCGTGCCGACCATGTCGGTTCCTTCCTGCGTCCGCGCGAGATTATCGAAGCCCGCCAGCATGTCTCGGCGGACAATTTGTCGCGTGGGCAACTGCGCAACATCGAAGATGCCGCGATTGCCGAGCTTGTCGAATGGCAAAAGAGCCTTGGCCTGAAAGCCATCACCGACGGCGAATTTCGCCGCTATTTCTTCCACACCGATTTCCTGCTGCAACTGGCAGGGGTCGAGGAACGCGGCGGTCTGAAGAAGGCGTTCAAGAACGATGCGGGCAAGGACGTGTCCTTTGCCCCGCCGGTCATGGTCGTCACCGGCAAAATCGCGCACCAGCGCCCGATCCAGCTGGCCGATTACCAGTATCTGGCGGGAAAGGTTGGCGAAGGCTTCATGCCCAAGGTTACGATCCCCAGCCCCACCATGCTGCATTTCCGCGCCGGGCGGGCGGGCATTCCGGAAGATGTCTATCCCACGATGGACGAATTCTACGCCGATGTCGCCGCCGCCTACCGCGCCGAAGTGGACAGTCTGGTCGCAGCCGGGTGCCGTTACATCCAGATGGACGACACCAACCTTGCCTATCTGTGCGACGACGAACAGCGCGCCGATGCGGCCAAGCGCGGCATGGATCCCGACGCGACGACGCGCCAATATGCCAAACTTATCAATGATAGCTTCGCATCTGCGCCGGCTGACATGATCAAGGCGATTCATTTGTGCCGCGGCAATTTCCGCAGCAGCTGGGCCGCCGAAGGTGGGTATGAGCCGGTGGCCGAAATCATGTTCAACGAACTCGATATCGACGCCTTCTTCCTCGAATATGACGATCCGCGGTCGGGCGATTTTGCCCCCTTGCGCTTCCTGCCCAAGGGCAAGACCGTGGTGCTGGGCCTTGTCACCACCAAGCTGGGCGAGCTGGAGAACAAGGACGACATCAAGCGCCGGATCGATGAGGCGGCGAAGTTTGCCGATATTGATCAGCTGGCGCTGTCCCCGCAATGCGGCTTTGCCAGCACGGTGCATGGCAACGATATCACCACCGAGCAGCAGGCGGCGAAAATCCGCCTGTGCGTGGAGGTGGCGCAGGAAGTCTGGGGTTAACCCGGCCAGCGCCGTTCAAGTTTGGGAGAGAAATGGGCGGTTCCCCGTTACGGGCGAGCCGCCCTTTTCGCGTCTGGCGCAGCCTTGTGGCGCGTGATAGCGCTACCGCCAAAAAGGGGGATGGAGAGGGGCAGCTTATGCAGCGCGTGACCATGGTGGATGCCTTGCGCGGATGGGCCTTGCTGGGCCTGTTTCTGGTGCACTGCGTGGAACGGTTCGAGCTGTATTGGCTGAACCCCGTGCCCGATGCGTGGTTCGACGCGGTCTTCGCCATCTTTGCGGGCAAGGCCTTTGCCATTTTCGCGCTGTTGTTCGGTTTCGGCTTTGCCACGATCATGGGCAATGAACGGGCGCGCGGGGGCGATTTCGCGGGCCGCTTTGCGTGGCGGCTGGTGCTGCTGTTTGCCATCGGCACACTGCACGCGCTGGTCTATCGCGGCGACATCCTGCAGGTGCTGGCGCTGGTGGGCCTGCTGATGATCCCGTTTGACAGGGTGAAAACGGATCGCGTTCTCATGCTGCTAGCTGTCGGGCTGTTTGCGCAGGTGCCGCTGGTGTGGCGGGCCTTTGCGGCAGAAGGCGGCGCGGCTTGGGCGCAGGCGAGCGCGGTGTTTGCCGGTGACAGCGGTCTGGCTTTCCTCGCCACCGGCACGCTCGCCGATATGCTGGCGGTGAATGCCGGGCCGGGCATGGTGGCCAAGTGGTCTTTCTATATCGAAACCGGCCGCGTGGTGGAGATTGCCGGGCTGTTCCTTGTCGGCATGGTGATCCAGCGGCGCGGGCTGTTTGCCAATGCCGCGCAGCACAAGCGGCTGTGGCTGGGCGTACTGGGCCTATCGCTGCTGGCATGGGCTGTTGTCAATTGGGCGGAGCCGCGCCTGTTGCCGCCATGGCTGCCCGAAAGCGCGCCGATGGTGCGGCAGAACTGGGAATGGGCGACCGGCCAATGGCGCGCGCTGGCGGCCACCGGGGTGCATGTCGCGGCCTTCGTGCTGCTGTGGCAGAGCGGTTTGCGCCCGCTGCTCGGCTGGCTGGCCGCGCCGGGGCGGATGACGCTGACGCTGTATGTCGGGCAATCGCTGGCCTGCGTGCCGCTGCTCTATGGCTGGGGGCTGGGCTTGTATGACGACCTTTCCCATGCCGAGGCGGTGCTGTGGGGGCTGGCGCTGTTTGCACTTCAGGTGCTGTTCGCGAAAGCGTGGTTCGCGCGCTACCGCTACGGCCCGCTCGAATGGGTCTGGCGTGCGGGCACGCGGATGACATGGGCCGTGCCGATGCGGCGGACGATCTAGCCCTTGATGCGGAACACGGCGCGGGCGTTGTTTTCCATCAGCATCTTCTTCACCTCCGGGCTCATCGCCATCCGGTCGTAAGCGGCCAGTTCGTCGGAGCTTTGCTGATAGGGGTAGTCCATCGCATACAGTACGCGGTCCGGCCCCAGCACTTTCTGGCAGAAGGTGATCCCGTCCTCCCAGCCGCAGCCGCTGGTGGTGATCCAGATATTGGTGCGGAAATAATGGCTGACGGGATGGTTGAGCTTGATCGGCTCGCCTCCGCCATCAATCAGCGGGCGGGCGCGGCCATCGGCATTTCCCTGCATCCAGTCAAAGCGGTAAAGGTGCAGCGGCATGCATTCGCCCAGGTGCCCGATCACCAGCCGCAGCTTGGGATGCCGGTCGAAGGCGCCGGACATCACCAGCCCCATCGTGTGCAGCCACACATCATGCGGAAACCCGCCCAGCGCGCCGAAGAAGCCGCGCTTCTCGTAATGCGGGGCGCTGTGCGGCGCGGTGGGGTGGATGTAGAGCGCGAGGTCGAGCGCCTCCAAAGCTTCCAGGATCGGGCGGTATGCCGGCTCGTCCAGATAGTGGCCCTGAAAATGCGAATTGAGCACCGCGCCGTTGAGGCCAAGCGCGGCGGCGCGTTCGAGTTCCTTCACGCTGCCCGCCACATCGCGCGGATCGAATGCGGCAAGGGCCGAAAAGCGGGTGGGGTGACGGCGGCAGGCGTCGGCGGCGATGTCATTTGCCTCGCGCGCCAGCGCGGTGCCGTCGGATGGGCGCACCACCTGCACGCCCGGCGCGGTAAGCAGCAGGAGCTGCCGGTCGATCCCCAGCTCGTCCATATGCGCAAGGCGCAAGTCGCCCAGGTCTTGCAGCATTTCCTGCAGACTGGGCATCTTGTTGAACATCACCCCCATCCGCAGCGAAGGATCATCGGGCGCATCGCCGCTTTCGAGGTAATCCAGTTGCGCCTTGACCAATGCAGGGAACGTCCAGGCCTCCTCGGTCGCGATGCGCTTATAAGGCGCGCCGCGATCGACATGGCCCGCGCGCGGCGCCATGCCCACACGGGTGCGGTGGCTGAAATCTTCGCGGAAATGGCCCTTCAGACCTTTCTCGCTCCCGTCCGGCAGCAAAGGCATGGCGTTCTCTCCCCCTCTCGTTCCTTCTGGCGCGTTCTGTCCCCTTCTGTCGCTTCGGGGGATCAGGCTGGCGCGTCAGAACATCGTGTTGTCGTTGCGCGCGGTTTCGGGCACCGGCTGGATCACGTCCCAGTGCTCCACCAGATAGCCGTTTTCGATGCGGTAGATGTCGACCACCGCGCTGCCCCGGTCATCGGGCGCGCGCTTGAAGTGGTAATGCACCGCCACCAGCGTGCGGCCCTGATCGTCCTCGCCATAGATCACCCGCTTGACGTCATGCGTCATCTGAGGGTTGCGTTCCATATGCGCGGCGAGCACCGCGATGGTGGCGTCGCGCCCGGTGGGCGAATTGGGATCGTGCTGGATGTAATCGGGATGCACCCAGCGTTCAAAGCCCGCTACCAGATCGTTGCGATCATAGAAGATCTCGATGAACTTCTCCGACACCAGCCTGTCGGGCAGGCTGGCGCGCAATTCGTCGGTAATCACCAAATCGGGATCGTTCAGGTCCACGTCGCCAAGGCTTTCGAGCAGATTTTCGGGGGCAGGCGCGGCGTCCTCCCCCCCGCCCGAACAGGCGGCGAGGGCGAGCGCCAGCGGTGCCGTTGCCACGGCAAGCCGCATCTCACTTCACCGCATTGGCAAAGGCGATGCCGAATTTGGGATGCGCGAAATGCATCGGCACATCCTGCCGGTATGGCCAGGTCTTGCGATGCTCGCTGGCGGGCAGCAGGCGGTCCGGGCCAAGCGGGTCTTCGGGATAGGTCTTGGTTGCGGGTTGCAGATGCGCGGTGGTGTGCGCCCAGCCTTCCTCGTAATTGCCCTGCCATTGCATCATGTAATCGAGCCGCTTGATCTTCCAGACGCCGTCCACCTTTACGTAATCGTTCTCGTAAATGCCGGCTTCCATGAACTGCTGCGGCATGAACTCCTCGCGCGTTTGCTGGAAATCGTCGTGCCAGCCGCCGAGCAGAATGCCGTGAAAACGCCCCTTGGCGGTCTGGCGGTCGGGCGCGACGGTGATGATGTCCTGCATCTGGAAATGGTCGAGCAGCAGGCCGTCGACCGGGCCTGGCCTGCCGCCGGTAAAGCGGCCCTGGATCCAGTCGCCGTAGAGCCGCTTCACGCCCGCATGGCCGACATATTCGCCGGACAGGAACACCACGCAGCCATCTTCGGCAAACAGGTCGGCCACTTCGTCGGGCCGGTTGAAATCGATGTAATAGCCATAGGCCCAGTGCAGGCGGCGGATCGCGGCCATGTCTTCCAACACGCCCACGCGGTGTTCCAGCTCTGCCAATCGTGTTTCCGTGGCGCGGCTTTCCGTATCGCTCATTGCTCGACTCTCTCCCTCGAATTGGTATGTCTCACCCTAACAAGTGATAGTGTTTTGGCGAGAGGGAATTGATGGGCAAGACATGGAACGGGGCGGATTACCGCGAGCACTGGGCAGGCCGGGTGGCCTTTGTTACCGGGGCGGTGACGGGGATTGGCCTTGGCGTGGCGCAGGCCTTTGCCGATGCGGGGATGCGACTGGCGCTGAGTTACCGCAACGAGGATGACCGCGCTGCCACTGCCGAATGGTTTGCGGCAAAAGGCTATGCCGAGCCGCTGTTCATCAAGCTCGACGTGACCGACCGCGACGGCTTTGCCCGCGCGGCGGACAAGGTGGTGGATACCTTTGGTGAAGTGCACGTGCTGGTGAACAATGCCGGCGTGTCGGTATTCGGCCCCACGGACGAGGCGAGCTATGCCGATTATGACTGGATCATGGGCGTCAATTTCGGCGGGGTGGTGAACGGGCTGGTCTCCTTCCTGCCCAGGATCAAGGCGAGCACGGGCCGCCGCCATGTGGTGAATGTCGCCAGCATGGCCGCCTTCCTGCCCGGTCCGCAGGCGGGCATCTATACCGCGAGCAAGTTCGCCGTGCGCGGCCTCACCGAAAGCCTGCGCTACAACCTTGCCCCGCACGGTATCGGCTGTTCGCTGTGCTGCCCCGCGCTCACCCGCACCAATGCGTGGAAAAGCGCGCAGAAGCGGCCCGAAGCCTTCGCCGACAGCGGCTTTGCCCCCACGCCCGATGCGGTGCTGGAACAGTTCGGCACCGCGTTCGAAGAAGGGATGGATCCCTACGAGGTCGGCTGCAAGATCCTCGCCGGGATGACGCGGCAGGACGGGCTGATCCTCACCCATCCCGAACACGGGCCGGATTTCGAGGAACTGCATCAGAAGATGATGGCCGCGCTGCCGGTGGAGGAGGCGCCGCCGGGCCGCCTTCATATTGAGGAACTGCGCCGCAAGGCGATGCGTGATGCGGAAGCGGGCCTTGTCATCAAGCTTGATGACCTGACCTGAGGGCAGCCTTTTGGTCTCTGGACGCAAGGCGCGGCTCTGGTATCCTTGCCGCCGGTGGAGAGAAAGTTGGGAGGCTCATCATGTGTGAACGGGATATGTTCGATGGCGCAGAAGGCGCGCGGCGCGACTGGCGCGGCGCGGCGCTGACCCGGCGCGATATGGCCCGGCTGGGCGCAGTGGCAGGCGCGGGCCTGCTGGCCGCAGGCGGCGCAGCACCTGTGCTGGCGCAGGGCGCGATGCAGGAAGAACTGGTAACATTTGACGCGCCGGGCGGGCGGATGGACGGCCTCTTCATCCATCCGCGCACCGGCAAGTATCCCGGCGTGGTGCTGTGGCCCGATATTGCCGGCCTGCGCGATGCCAAATTCATGATGGCCCGCGAACTGGCGCGCGAGGGATATGCGGTGCTGGTTGCCAACCCCTATTACCGCAGCGTGGAAGGCCAACAATTCGACGATTTCGACGCCTGGCGCGAAGGTGGCGGTTTCGACCGTGTGCGCCCGTGGATGGCGCAGAACACGCCGGCCAATATCGTCGAGACGATGGGCGCTGTGGTCGCGTGGATGGACCGGCAGGCCTCGGTCGATACCGCGCGCGGCATCGGGATGCAGGGCTATTGCATGACCGGCAGCTGGGCGATCCGCGCGGCGGCGGCCCTGCCCGATCGGGTGAAGGCCGCGGCCAGTTTCCACGGCGGCGGCCTGGTGGGCGAGGCGGCGGATGCGCCGGTCAACCTGCTCGCCAGCGTGGCGACCGATGCGCGCGTGCTGATCGCGATTGCGCGCGATGACGACGCGCAAGCTCCCGGTGACAAGGATGCGTTGCGCGCTGCGGCAGAGGCGGCAGGACGCCAGGTGGAGATCGAGGTCTATCGCGGCAATCACGGCTGGACTGTGCCCGACAGCCCCGCCTACGATGTGGACGAGGCCGACCGCGCCTTCGCCCGCTTGCTGGCGCTTTACGAGGCCGCACTCTGAAATCGGTTGATTGACCCCGATTGCCCCTTGCGGCGGGACGAAGCGTTCGTGCCGCCGCAAGGGGTTTTCAAAATTGCGGCAAATCAAGGCAGGGCTTTGCGCCGCCTCCTATCCCGATCTCCAGTCGGCCCCTGCCAGGGCGCCAAGGTGGCAGCGCACGAAGCCTGCCGGATTATCGGGAGAGATGAGATGAAAAAGCTTTACCTTGCCGGCCTGCTGGCCCCTGCGTTGTTGCTGGCGGCGTGCGGCGGCGGCGATCCGGCGGAATCCATCGACGCCATTCGCCATACCGAAATGGCGCAGCTTGAATCGATTGCCTCGAAAGATCTGGTCGGCATTGCCCGCCTCTACCGTGATGATGCGCGGCTGGTGCGGCCCGATGGCACGGTGCTGGAAGGCGGTGCGGCGATTGCGGAGGCCTATGGCGACCTCTTGGAAGATCCCAATTTTGCGCTGACGATGGAGCCGGTGTCGGGCTGGGCCTCGTCTGACGGGGAACTGGCCGTGGTCACCTCGCTCGTGCAATTCACCACCTCTGATCCGGCCACGGGTGAAGCGGTGACGCAGTCGCTCGACAGCCAGACTGTCTGGCACCGCGAGACGGGCGCGACGTGGAAAATCATCTCGGCCTATAATGTCGCGCGCCAGCCCGAAGCCGCCTCGGCCGAGGCCGCGCCTGCCGAACCGTTCGCCGCGCAGTAAGTCTTGGGTTTGCAGCGGCACTGGAAAGCGGACGGTCGCATCCTCCTCCCTGGGAAGATCGCCCGCCCGGTGCCGCTGCTACCGGGTTCGTCTCCTCAGGGGAAATTGCGCCATTCGATCGTGGCGGCAGGATCGGTGCACAGCCGGCAATTGGCACCCGCGAACGTGCGGCCTGCGGCGCTGTCGCCACGCAATTGCCATTCGAGCCAATCGACCACGATCATCGCGTTCCGCCCACCCATCGGCTCGTGATAGGTGCCGCCATGTCCCGTGGGCGTGTTGATCCACGCCACAGGCACATGGGTGATGCGGTTCACATCGTCGAGGCCGTTGGCATAGGCGATGTCGCTTTCCCCGCCGTTGAGGTAAATCACCGGCGTGTGCAGCGCGGCGAGCGCGTCCTTGCCCGTTTCCATGCCCGACAGACGCGGGCCGCCGTCGGGCAGCAGGCCCGAATTCTGCACCACCACTGTGTCGAGGCGAGGATCATTGGCGATGGTCAGCGCCTGCACCCCGCCGCAGGAAAAACCGCCCGCAGCCAGCATGTCCTCGTTGATCTTGCCGAACAGCGGACTGCCGGGGCGCTCATTTTCCGCAAGCGCCCAATCCAGCCCTTGCGTCAATTGCGCAGCCGAAGTGGGGGAGGGGCCGCCAATATCGCGCGGCGCTTCGGCCGCTTCGCGCGCGTTCGGTCCGCTGCGCCACTTGCCTGCCGCCACCACCAGATAACCATAGGACGCAATCTGAGAGAGGTGGAACCGGCTGGATGTGCCATCCGCCGCGCAGCCGCCATTGCCCCACACGAACACGCCCAGCGTGCCGGGCGCGACGGCGGAAAGATCTTGCGGGCGGTAGATCACGTGATCGGGCAGATCGGCGGAAAGCTCGATCAGTGACGGGTATGGCCCATCGCCCGGCGTATCGGGGATCAGGTTGATCCGCGCGATCATCTGCTCGAATGTTTCCAGCGCTTCTGTCTGTTCGGGGGTCTGCGCGGCTGCGGGTGCAACCAGTAATGCAGCCACGGCGGCACTTGCCAAAATATGCTTCATCTTCGTCCTTCTCCCACCAATCCTTATGCATGGAAACTAGCGGCTCGGACGGCGAATGTAAGCCCTTTCATGCATACCAATAGGCCGTGCCGCGCATTTCCAGACTGATCCGGGGCGGGGCGTCCGCCGGAGCGATCGGGTTGTCGAATGCGCCATGCGGCATCAGCAGCGGGCGGGCCGGATCGCTCTCGCTGGTCACGAAGATCAGCGCTTCGCCCACATGCATGTCGGGATAATAGAACCAGCGGTGCGCGGGGCTGTATTCCAGCAGGTAATTGCCGAATGACCATTCGGGCGCGCCCGGCGGATCGAAGATCGCATCGCAATCAATGAGGTCGGCCATGTCCAACGAAGTGAACGCGCACAGCGCCAGCGGCACGTCCTGCGGCGGGGGGCTGAGCACGCGCCAGACATTGTATTGCACGCTGCGGGCGATGGCCTTGTCCTTGGGCGCGGCGGCATCGCGCGCGGCACGGGCGGCTTCCACCGACATATCGACATGGACAAAGCGCGCCGGGTGCGAATTGTCATGTGCATCGTTCTGGCCTGCCCGCTCGGAAAAGCGCAGGATGCCGCGGCTGAACATGTCGACATGGTCGCAGCCCGAAACCGATTTGAGCAATTCGGCGATTTCGCCTGAATGCACCCGCGCCACTTCTGCAAGATCGGTCAGGTCTGCCACCGCGCTGGTGTGTTCGACCAGCGTGAACCCTTCCACATCGAGCGAACAGCCCAGTTTGCGGGCATCGCGGATATCGACTTCGCGCGGGGCCAGCGGCACGAAATCCTTTTCGTGCGCATTGGCGTAGAAATACGGCTTCTTCTCCGTCCGCATCGCATAGCCGATGGCGGCGCGCACATCTTTCATCGCATGTCCCTCCCGCGCCGGAGGCTAGTCCGCGAATTCCTCGGTGTCGATGGTGGGGCGGATCGCGTCGTGGTAGCGGTGCCCGCGGATCGAGTGGTGGTTCACGATGCGCCCGGCTTCTTCGATCACGCCATGGGGCAGCGGCAGGCTGGCCGCGGCCATGTTCTCTTCCAGATGCGCCATTGATGTCGTGCCGGGAATGACGTGGCAATGTTCGCCCTGTTCCAGCACCCAGCGCAACGCCAGTTGCGCAGGCGTAAAGCCGTTGTCGCGCGCCAGCACTTCGAACCGTTCGATCACCGCCCGATTGTGCGGCCAGTTTTCCGCATTGAAGCGCGGCATTTTGGTGCGCAGATCACTGTCTTCCAGCGTGGACGGATCACGTAGCACACCGCCCAGCGCTCCGCGCCCCACCGGGCTGAAGGCGACGAGCGCAATGCCCAGCTCTGCGCAGGTGTCGAGCACGCCCAGTTCGACATTGCGCGTCCACAGCGAATATTCGGGCTGCACCGCGCCCACCGGATGCACGCCATGCGCTTCGCGGATATGGGCGGCATTCCATTCGGACACGCCATAGGCGCGGATCTTTCCCGCTTCGATTGCGCGCACCATCGCGCCCACGCAATCGGCCACCGGCACTTTGGGATCGAAACGGTGCATGTAGAACAGGTCGAGATGATCGGTGTTCAGCCGTTTCAAGGTAGCATCCAGCGCGGCCGTGATGGTGGCGGGCGAACAGTCGATCCCGCGCCTGGGCCCGTCCACGGTGATGCCGGTCTTGCTGGCAAGGAAATATTCGTTGCGGCGGTGCCCCACCGCGCGCGCGATCAGTTCCTCGTTCTTGCCCGCGCCATAGATATTGGCGGTGTCGAGATGATTGCAGCCCAGATCCAGCGCCCGGTTGAGCAGCGCCGCCGCCTCCGTTTCCGAAGGCGGCGTGCCATAGGCCCAGGACAGGTTCATGCACCCCAACCCCACGGGGTGGAGCGGGGTTCCTGCAATGGCGCGTGTCTGCATCAGGACCAGCCGTCCTGCGCTTCGAGGCTGGCGGCGAGTTCGCCGATCACGCGGTAGCAATCGAGCACTTGCGCCACCGACGAGTTCGGTTCGCGCCCTTCGCGGATCGCGGCGATGAATTCGCGGTCCTGCAATTCGATGCCGTTGTTCGACACGGCAATGCCGGTCAGGTCCACCGGCTCCTCCTTGCCCGTGACGAGGTCGTCATAGCGCGCGATCCAGGTGCCGTTATCGCCGATATAGCGGAAGAAAGTGCCGAGCGGGCCGTCGTTGTTGAACGACAGCGACAAGGTGCAGATCGCGCCCGTTTCGCTCTTGAGCTGGATCGACATGTCCATCGCAATGCCAAGTTCAGGGTGCTTCGGACCCTGAATCGCATTGGCAGTGACGATCTTGCCCGTCTGATAGGCGAACAGGTCGATCGTGTGTGCGGCGTGGTGCCACAGCAGGTGATCGGTCCAGCTGCGCGGTTCGCCCTTGGCGTTCATGTTCTTGCGGCGGAAGAAATAGGTCTGCACGTCCATCTGATGGATGGTGAGTTCGCCTGCCACGATCTTGTTATGGATGTACTGGTGGCTGGGGTTGAAGCGGCGGGTGTGGCCCACCATGCAGACGAGACCGGTCTCTTGGCTCTTCTTCAGGACAGCCTCGGCATCGGCCCAGCTGTCGGACAGCGGGATTTCCACCTGTACATGCTTGCCCGCTTCCATGCAGGCAATGGCCTGGGCGGCGTGCATCTGGGTGGGGGTGCACAGGATCACCGCGTCGACATCGTCACGGGCGAGGGCTTCGGCAAGGTCGGTGCCCGAATGTTTTGCGCCATACTTGGCGGCGACTTCAGCGGCCTGTTCGGCGCGGCGCGAGATGATCGAGGTGATTTCCACCCCGTCGATGTTCTTCAGGCCATCAAGGTGCTTTTCGCCAAAGGCGCCGGCACCGGCGAGCGCAATACGCATGGGTTCTCTCCGAAAGAATGGCCCCTCCCGGCGCGCGGGAGGGGCGCAAGACAAAGGTCAACTTACTCGGCGGCTTCGGCCAGGCTCTTGCCGCTCATCACGCGGCGCGGATCGAGCGCTTCGCCGGCGGTATCTTCCGGCTGGAGGATCAGTGCGCCGAGCGCGGTGTTCGATGCCGGGATGTGGTAGAAGGTGTAGAGATCCTTCACCTTGTCACCCAGCGCGCCGCGCATGATCAGCCACATCACCAACTCGATGCCTTCGCTGCCCGCTTCGCGCAGATACTCGATATGCGGCTTCTTGCTGAGCGTTTCGGGGTCCTTGATCAGTTGATCGATGAAATCGAGATCGAATTCCTTGTTGATCAGGCCCGCGCGCGGGCCCTGCAGCTGATGGCTCATCCCGCCAGTGCCCCAGACATGGACGTTGAGGTCTTCGGGGAAGCTTTCCACCGCAGCCTTGATGCTGTCGCCCAGCGCAAAGCAGCGCGCGCCCGATGGCGGCGGATAGGTCACGACATTGACCGGGAAGGGAATGACCTTGCATGGCCATTCGTCAACTTCGCCAAACATCATCGAGAGCGGCACGGTGCAGCCGTGGTCGACATCCATCTGGTTGAAGATGCACATGTCGAAATCGTCGAGGATCAGGCTTTGCGCGATGTGCCAGGCAAGATCGGGGTGGCCGATCACATCGGGCACGGGGCGCGGGCCCCAGCCTTCGTCGGCGGGCTTGAACCGCTCGCCGCAGCCGATGGCAAAGGTGGGGATGATGTTCATGTCGAACGCCGAGGCGTGGTCATTATAGACCAGCACGATCACGTCGGGCTTGTTTTCCGGTTTTGCGATCCACTGCTTGATCGGCTCGTACCCGGCGAAGACCGGGCCCCAATAATCATTGTGCAGCGTTCCTGTCTGGATCGCGGCACCCAGCGCCGGAATGTGGCTGGACGTAATGCCCGTGGTAACGCGTGCCATATCAGTAACCTCCCTTGATCGAGCGCACGCCTTCGGGCGAGCGGCCGCCATTGATCATCATCTGGGCATATTCTTCCTGGGTCATCCCGGTCATCGAACCGGCTGCGAACTGGAAGCTCTTGCCATCGGTGGAAAACAGCTTGGACAGGAAATAAACATTGCCGCCTTCGTCGATCATCGCGTTGTAATCGCGGCGCAGCACGGCGTCCTTGGCCGCCGGGGTCAGGTTCCATTCGTCGAGATAGGCGCTTTCGTCGGCGAGGAAGCGCTTGCGGTTTTCCTCCTTCATCAGGCTCATCGCGAACTGGTTGAGCCAGTAGCCCTTGCGCGCCCGCTGCGCGGTAAACACGCGCGTGCCGGGAATATCCTCGAATTCGGCAAGATATTGGTGGATGTCGATCCGCTCTTTCTTCTTTTCGGTCATGTCAGGCTTCCTTGGGGTCTTTCCAGTCGTAGGTCAGCGGGGCCTCGCGAAAGGCGAAGCGGTCGATATGGCGTTCGATCACGCCGCGCATGCGGACATTCTCGTCCCTGTCGGGGGTGGTCAAGGTGATGCCGATCCCGCCCTTGTGCGCCGTCATCACGCAGGTGGAGTGTTCGGAAAAGGGGAACACGCCCATGCCGTCACCCTCGTCATAGGTGGTGGGGAACTTGTGGCCCCAATGGCTGACGAGCTGCTGGATATACCGCTCCGGCTTTTCGCAGGCGGCAAATCCGATGCCGGTATATCCTTGTGCGGCGGTCATGGCGTCACAGGCCCCGTGCCTTCAATTGCGCGTCGAGGCGCGGGAACACGCGCCGGGCATTTCCTTCGAAGATCGCATGGCGTTCCTCTTCGCTGATATCCAGCGCGTCGATATACCGCTTGGTATCGTCGAAATAATGACCCGTGGTGGGATCAATCCCGCGCACCGCACCCACCATTTCGCTGCCGAACAGGATGTTCTTTGTGTCGATCACATCGGCCAGCAGGTTGATGCCGGGCTGGTGATAGACGCAGGTGTCGAAATAGATGTTGTTCATCAGATGCGTGTCGAGGCTGGGCTTCTTGAGCATATCCGCCAAGCCGCGGTAACGGCCCCAGTGATAGGGCACGGCGCCGCCGCCATGCGGGATGATGAAGCGCAAGGTGGGGAAACGGCTGAACAGGTCGCCTTCGAGCAGTTGCATGAAGGCAATGGTGTCGGCCGCGATGTAATAGGCGCCGGTCGCGTGCATCGCCGGGTTGCAGCTGCCCGACACATGGATCATCGCGGGTACATCCAGCTCGCACATCGCTTCGTAGAAGGGGAACCAGTATTCGTGCGTGAGCGGGGGATGCTGGAAATGCCCGCCGCCCGGATCGGGATTGAGGTTGCAGCCGATGAAACCCATCGTTTCCACGCAGCGCTTCAGTTCCGCGATCGAGCTGGTCATGTCCGCTTCGGGGCTTTGCGGCAACATGCAGACCGGCGCGAAGGTTTCGGGATACAGGCTGGCCACGCGGCCGATCAGGTCGTTGCAGACCTGCGCCCACTTCACCGCGACCGACTGGTCGCCCACATGCGGAGCCATGGCGCTGGCGCGTGGGGAGAAGATGGTCATGTCCGCCCCGCGTTCGCGGATCAGGCGCAGCTGGTTCGCCTCGATCGTTTCGCGAATTTCGTCATCGGAAATCGCCGGATAAGGCGGGCACTGGGTGCCTGCCTTGAACGCGGCCTTCTGCTCCTCGCGCCAGGCATCATGCGCCTTGGGAAGGACGGTATAATGGCCGTGGCAATCGATGATCATCGTCATGGTGTCCGTTTTCTCCCTAGGACGGCGTTTTCGCGGTGATTGCCGCGATCTTGGCATTCAACGTGGGCGGCACCGGGGCAATGCCCAGCGCGCCGATTCCCTGCTGCCGCTTGACCGTATTTTCGGTCATCAGCGGCGCAATGCCAAGATCGCGCAGCATGGCGGCGGCTTCGGCCATTTCGGCGCTGCGGCGCTGGCCGTGCGCGATCATCCGGTCGAGATTGTAATCGGCACGCTCAGCCCAGGGCACGTGCTTCTCGCTGGCGTCGAGGCTGGCAAGAACCTCGTCAAGCACACCGGCGGCATTGGCGGCGAGCACCATTTCGGCGGTGAGTGCTTCGAGGCCCTTCACCATAACGCTGCGGCACAATTTGATCGCGCTCGCCTGCCCGACCTTGTTGCCCACCACGCGCGTCTTGGCAAAGCCGAGGTCGCGCAAGGCCGCCATCGCGTCGGCAGCGTGCGGCCCGGCAATCAGCAAGGGCACATTGAGGCGCGCAGGATCAACCGGTGCCATCACCGCGACATCGGCATAGCGTCCGCCCGCCTCCTCCACGGCCTGCGCAGCCGCAGCCTTGGTCTGCGGGGCGACCGAGTTCATGTCGATCCACAGCGCACCCTTTTGCAGCATTGGCGCATAATCCCGCGCGGCGGGCAGCGCCTGATCGGCAGTAACAAGCGAGAGAACCACGTCCGCCTTGGCCATCGCTTCTGCCGGAGAGGAAGCGGGGCGGACGCCGCAATCTTCCATCGCGGCGCGCCGGGACGGATCGCTGTCGAAGGCAAAAACCGCATCTTCCCAGCCACCTGCATTGGCGAAGGTGCTGCCTGCTTCGCCAAAGCCGATCAGGGCCACGCACGGTGGAGCAAGGTGAGGCTGGGGGGGCGACATATCCTGCGGCATTTTCTCTCCGGGTGCCCCCTACACTTTGTATGCGTTGCTTACAAGTTTGGAGCGATCTATTGGCGTGTCCCAAGGTAGCGCTTCGACCTTGACGCGCAGGCCGCGCAAAGCCACCTGCGGCATCAAGACAACTTGCGAGGAGGAGAGACTCGGCCATGTCCGGAATTGTCGTTCAGAATATCCAGCGCGCCGACAAGGATGTCGTCGCCGCGCTTGGCGCCTGCGGCGTTGCCACCGTGCACGAAGCGCAGGGGCGCAAGGGCCTTCTCGCCAGTTATATGCGGCCGATCTATCCGGGCGCGCGCATCGGGGCTTCGGCCGTCACCATCAGCGTGCCGCCGGGCGACAATTACATGGTCCATGTCGCGATCGAACAGTGCCAGGATGGCGACATTCTGGTGATTGCACCCACCTCCCCGTGCGAGGACGGCTATTTCGGCGACCTGCTGGCGACCAGCGCGCAGGCGCGCGGTTGCTGCGGCCTGATCATCGATGCCGGTATCCGCGATGTGCGCGATCTGACCGAAATGCAGTTCCCGGTCTGGGCCAAGCGCGTGTTCGCGCAGGGCACGATCAAGGCCAGTCTCGGCAGCGTGAATGTCGATGTCGTCTGCGCCGGCGCCTATATCCGCCCCGGCGACGTGATCGTGGCCGATGACGATGGTGTGTGCGTGGTCCGCCGGGAAGAGGCCGAGCAGGTGCTGAAAGCGGCACAGGCGCGCGAGGCGAACGAGGCATCGAAGCGCGAGCGGCTGGCTGCGGGCGAACTCGGCCTCGACATGTATGGCTTTCGCCAGAAGCTGATCGACATGGGCCTTAAGTGGGTGTGATGGCCATGCGCAGCGCACCATGCATGTGGATGCGGGGCGGCACCTCCAAGGGGGGCTACTTCCTCGCAGAGGATCTGCCGCAGGACGTGGCAGAACGTGACGCTTTCCTGCTCGCCGTGATGGGCAGTCCCGATCCGCGCCAGATCGACGGGATGGGGGGCGCCGATCCGCTGACCAGCAAGGTCGCCGTGGTGAAGAAGAGCGCGCGCGAGGGGATCGATGTCGATTACCTGTTCCTGCAGGTCTTCGTCGATCAGGCCATCGTCACCGATGCGCAGAATTGCGGCAATATCCTGGCCGGTGTCGGCCCCTTCGCGATCGAGCGCGGTCTGGTGCAGCCTACCGGCGACGAGACGCAGGTTGCCATCTATATGGAGAACACCGGGCAGGTTGCGGTCGCCACGGTGGAAACGCCGGGCGGCTTTACCGGCGAACGGACGGTGAATTACGCCGGCGACGCGCGGATTGACGGGGTGCCCGGCACGCACGCGCCCGTGCCGGTGGAGTTCCGCGACACCGCCGGGTCAAGCTGCGGCGCGCTGCTGCCTACGGGCAATGCGTTTGACGAGATCGAAGGCGTGAAATGCACGCTGATCGACAACGGGATGCCGTGCATCGTGATGAAAGCGGCGGACCTTGGCGCAACCGGCTATGAAACGCGCGAGGAGCTGGAGGCCGAAGCCTTTGCCCCGATCCGCGCGAAGATCGAGGCGATCCGGCTTGCGGCCGGGCCGCTGATGAACCTGGGCGATGTGAAGGAAAAGTCCGTCCCCAAGATGTTTCTCGTTTCGCCACCCAAGGATGGCGGGGCGATCTGCACCCGCAGCTTCATCCCGCACCGCGCCCATGCCACGATCGGCGTGCTGGCGGCGGTAACAGTGGCAACCGCGGCGCTGATCGAAGGCTCTCCTGCGGCCGAAGTCGCCAAGGTGCCCGAAGGCGCGCGCAAGACGCTCAGTGTCGAACACCCCACGGGCGAGATGACCTGCGTGCTGACAATGGGCGACGATGGGCAGGTGGCCAGCGCCGCTCTGCTGCGCACCGCCCGCAAGCTGATGGATGGAATTGTATATGGCTGATCGCATCACCTCCTGGCACGCCAACCCGTCAAAGCCGAAGTTCACCCCGCCCCCCGGCGCCGTGGACGCGCATTGCCATGTGTTCGGCCCGATGGCGGAGTTTCCGTTCAGCCCGAAGGCCAAATATCTGCCCGAGGACGCCGGACCCGACATGCTCTTCGCGCTGCGCGATCATCTGGGCTTCGAAAAGAACGTGATCGTGCAGGCGAGCTGCCACGGCACCGACAATTCCGCCACGCTGCACGCCATCGCCGCCAGCGAAGGCAAGGCACGCGGCGTCGCCGTGGTTGATCCTGCGATTTCCGAGGACGATCTGGCCGCGCTGCATCTGGGCGGCATCCGCGGCATCCGCTTCAATTTCCTCAAGCGGCTGGTGGATGACGCGCCCAAGGACAAGTTTCTTGAAGTCGCCAGCCGCCTGCCCAAGGGCTGGCATGTGGTGATCTATTTCGAGGCTGATATTCTGGAGGAACTGCGCCCCTTCATGGATGCGATTCCCGTGCCGATCGTGGTCGATCACATGGGCCGCCCCGATGTGACCCAGGGGCCGGACGGCCCGGACATGAAGGCGTTCCGCCGCTTCCTCGACAGCCGGGATGACATATGGTTCAAGCCGACTTGCCCCGACCGCCTCGATGCGATCAAGGAAGGCGGCAAGGGCGATCCGTGGGACAATTTCGCCGCCGCGGTTGCGCCACTGGTTGCGGATTATCCCGCGCGCTGCATCTGGGGCACCGACTGGCCGCATCCCAATATGCAGGACGAGATTCCCGATGACGGGCACCTCGTCGACATGATCCCGCGCATCGCGCCCACGGCCGAATTGCAGCAGGCTTTGCTGGTGGACAATCCCCACCGGCTCTACTGGGCGGATCTGTCCGCAAACAGCCGTGTAACGGCGGGGTAACGTCTGCGATAACGGTAAATAACCTTACGCCCCGCTGCCCTGCACGCAATGGCGGCGGCGGGAGAGCATGGGGGCTTGCCGCGACCTGATGAAGGAAGCGGAACTGGCCCCATGCGCTGAAACAGGCAAGCAGGCGGCGACCTTCTCCCCACATAGACTCTGTGAGGAGAATACAGGTGATCATTTCCGCGCGCCGTGCGCTTATTCTGTCCACCCCGATCTGGATCATAGGCGCCGCCACCGGCGCGCAGGCTCAGGCCGCTGCCGACGACGAGCGCGCCATCATCGTCACCGCCCAGCGCGAGGCCATGCTGGCGCAGGAAGCGGCCACATCCAGCCGCCTTGGCATCACCGCGCTGGAAACTCCCGCTTCGGTCGCCACGCTGACGGGCGATGAACTGCGCGCACGCGGCGATGTGCAATATGTCGAGGCGGTCACCCGCGCACCGGGCGTTACCGCGTCGAGCACGCCGGGCGATGGCAATACCGCGCTGTCGATTCGCGGTTTTGGCGGACATGGATCGGTGATGCAGCTGGTAAACGGCGTGCGCATGTTGCCCGCTGCGGGCACGATCACATTTCCGTTCGATACGTGGAATGTCGAAAGGATCGAAGTGCTGAACGGCCCGGCATCGGTGCTGTATGGGCAGGGCGCGCTGGGCGGGGTGATCAATGTCATTCCCAAAACCCCCAATCTTGCCCGCTGGGAAGGCGATACGCTGGCCAGCTATGGCAGTTTTGATACCTTCCAGCTGGCCGCAGGATTGGGCGGCCCGATTACCCGGTCGCTGGGCCTGCGTGTCGACGGCAGCTACCGCCAGTCCGACGGCTATGTCGACCGGGGCGATTCGAACAGTCTTGCCCTGTCCGGCGCTCTGGAGTTCCGCCCGAACGATGATCTGTCGGTCGTGCTGCGGCACGATTTTGGCGACAACGAACCCATGCGCTACTGGGGCACCCCGGTGGTGAACGGCAACACGCTCGATCCCTCCATCCGGCGCGAGAATTACAATGTCGGCGATGCGGTGATCGATTGGCGTGACCACCGCACGCAGTTCTCGGTCGATGCGCGCCTTGCCGAAGGGCTGCGCGTCAATTCGACCAGTTACCGCCTGTCGACGCTGCGCAGATGGGAAAATCTGGAAAGCTATTCCTATAATCCGGCGACGCAGACCGTGGCGCGGGCCGACAATTTCGGGATCGTGCATGATCTGGTGCAATGGGGCAATCAGACCAGCCTGACACTGGAAACCCCGCTGTCGGGGCAGACGCGCAACACGCTGGTCGTGGGGGCTGATCTCAACTGGATCGACCTCGATTATTCGCACAGCTTTGCCACCGATCCGCAAAACGATGTGGTGCCCGCGACCGGATTTGATCCGGGCACGTTCCTCGATACGGTGGGCCTTGCGCCGCGTTACCGCACCGCCACACGGGTGATCGCCTTCTTTGCCGAAGACCGGCTGGAAATCACGCCGCGCCTGTCGCTGGTGGGCGGGCTTCGGTACGAGGAGAACCGCGTCGGCCGCTGGAATTATGTCTATAATCCTGCCGGCACGCAGATCATTGGCGAAACCCCTGCGCTGGCGGGCGGGACAGAGGCCTACAAGAATTTCGACCATTTCACCTGGCGCGCAGGTGTGGTGTATGAAGTGACGCCCGAACTGTCTCTTTATGGCCAATATGTAACCGGGGTCGATCCGGTGGGCACGCTTACCACCTTTACCACCAGCGGCGCGCAATTTGCCTTCACCAATCCCACGGGCAATATGGTGGAGGCGGGCGTCAAGGGCTTGCTGCCGCGTGGGCTGGGGCAGGCGACGCTGGCGGTGTTCCGTATCGTCAAGAACGACCTGACGGTGCAGCGCGTCACCAACGGGCCGCTGGAACAGATCGGCCAGCAATCCTCCACCGGGGCAGAAGCCTCGCTCAGCCTCAACCTGCCGTTCGGGCTGGGGCTGGATGCCAATGCCATGCTGATCGACGCGAAATATGACGATTTCGCCAGCGGGGCGGTGGATTTCACCGGCAATACCCCGCCCGGCGTGCCGCAGGCCTCGGCCAATGCATCCCTGCGCTGGGATGCGACGCAGCAGCTGCAATTGCGGTCGAACCTGCGCTGGGTGGGCAAGCGCTATACCAATAATGCGAATGACCGCCGGATCCCGTCCTTCATCGTGGTGGATCTTGCGGCAAGTTATGCGTTGACGGACAATCTGGCAGTGGATCTGCGTGCCAATAATGTGTTCGACACGAATTACGCCCTGTCGGCCTATGGCAGCAACCAGTGGCTGCTGGCGCCGCCGCGCAATTACAGCGTGGCCGTGCGGGCTGCGTTCTGAGCGGAAGGAAGACGCTGAATGACCATGGCAGGCCGCATCCTGAAGCGGTGGCTTTACCTGACGCACCGCTGGATCGGGATTGCGGCCTGCCTGCTGTTCGCCATCTGGTTCGCATCGGGCCTTGCCATGGTCTATTTCCCCTACCCCTCGCTGCAACGCAGCGAATGGGTGGCGGGGCAGGCGGCGATTGACTGGCAGGCGGTGCGCATCAGCCCGGCAGAGGCGGCGCGCCTGTCAGGCGATGTGCCGCCACGGCAGGTGACGCTGGAAATGCGCGGCGATGTGCCCGTCTGGCGCGTGCGCGACTGGGGCGGGGGTGAAAACCTGTTCAGCGCGGTGGATGCCATGCCGTTTGGCCCGGCTTCATCAGACGAGGCGCGTGCGATTGCAGCGCGCTTTTCCGGCATGCCGGTGGCCGCATTGTCGCAGATCGAAAACGACCAGTGGACGGTCGCGGAACGCTATGGTCCGCACCGTCCCCTGTGGAAGGCCCAGCTCGACGGGCCGGACGATCCGCATCTCTATATTTCATCGGCGACCGGGCAGGTGCTGCTCGATACGACGCGCAGCGAGAGGGTGTGGAACTGGATTGGCACCGTGCCGCACTGGATCTACTTCACCGCCTTGCGCGAAAACCAGCCCGCCTGGCGGCAGGTGGTGCTGTGGCTGTCTGGCCCGGCGATCCTTGCTGCCATTACCGGCATCTGGATCGGCATTTTGCGCCTGCGCTTGGGGGCCAAGAGGTTCAAGGGCGGGCGGATGACGCCCTATGCCGGGTGGATGAAATGGCACCATGTGGCGGGCCTTGTCGGCGGGGTGCCGCTGCTGCTGTGGATTTTCAGCGGCTGGCTCTCGGTCGATCCGGGGCGCTATTTTGCCAGCGACGGGCCGGGGCTGCCGCAACAGATGACCTATGCCGGGTCGCTGTTACCTGCTGAGGCAATGGATGTGGCCGCATTGGCGCAGATTGCGCCCGATGCACGGCGCGTGGCGGTGCTGTCCGCGGCGGGGAAAACGGTTTTGCGGGTGGAGCGGCCCGAAGGAATGCCAATCGCCTTTGACGGAGATACGGGCGCAGCGCTCACCACGGCGCGCACCGACCTGCCCGAAAGGCTGGCGCTGCTGTTCCCCGGTGCGGCGATCACGTCAACGCAGATGCTCACTGCGCCCGATGCCTATTGGTACCGCGTGCGCGGCGAATTGCCGCTTCCGGTGCTGCGCGTGAAGCTGGATGATGACGCCGCCACCTGGCTGCACATAGACCCGCTGACGGGCGAAGTGCTGGGCAGCCGCGACCGCAAGAGCCGCCTTTACCGCTGGCTGTTCGACCTGTTCCATATGTGGGACGTGCCCTTCCTGCTCGAACGGCCATTGCTGCGCGAGGCGTGGCTGTGGCTGTTCTCGCTGCTCGGCCTGGTTACTTCGATCAGCGGGGTGTGGATCGGCTGGAAACGGCTGGTGCGCTGATCCTAGGCACATGTAAAAAAGGGGCCAGCGGCGTGCCGGATGCGTTCCGGTGCCGCTGGCCCCCTTGTGTCGCTTCGGGTGCCTTTGAGGGTGTTTAGCCTTCCACCACCATGCGCACGAAATCGACCGTCTGGCGGGTGGCCAGCGCGAATTCGGTGGCGGTCGCCTGGAAGCTGCCATAACGGCTGAATTCTTCGGGCTTCATCCCTTCGAACTCGTAAGCCTGCCGGAAGCTGGGGAGCTTCATCAGCTTTTCGATGGATTTGGGGTTCGGCTCCCGCTCGATCGCCTTGGGATCGAAATCCAGCTCGTCCTCGACATCCATCAGCCCCGCGATGTAGCCCGGCGGGCAGGTATAGACCATGTCCGATCCGGCAAAGTCCTGAATATGGCGCGACACGGTCTTGCCGTTATCGTCCTTTTCCACCCGCATCGAGCATTGCAGCATTTTGGAGGGGTGGTTGATCGACTTGCCATACCAGTAGGCGCGCTTGAGCACGGCTTCCTCGCCGTCGCGGATTTCCATCAACGACAGCTCGATGCCGCGTGCCTTCGCTTCGCGCTGCCAGTCGGACAGCTGGCCCAGGCGGCTGGACATGTGGGTGATGACGCTGCGGAATTTCGACAGGTCAACGCCTGCCGCACGCGCACGCTGAAGGCCCGCGGTCACCGCCGCCATGCAGCGCGAATATTGCGCCACGGTGAAGCTGGTGGTGTTGTTGGTGGAAATGCCGCGCGCGGTCAGCTCCTCCAGCACTTCATAGCCCTCCTTGGAGCCGGGCAGCTTGACCATCACATTTTCGCCCTGCGCCGCGATCGACAGGCCCTGTTCCAGCATCTTTTCGCCATCGGTGACAAAGCGCGGATCGACCTGGCCCGACAGCATCCCATACTTGCCGCCGCTGGTCTCATAAACGCGATGAATGGCCGACGCGCCCTTCTTCACCAGATCGAGATACATCGTCCAGTACACGCCCTCGACATCCATGCCGGGGTTCTCGCGGGCGATCTTCTTGATTTCGGCACGCCACAGTTCGGGCGCCAGCTGGATCGCCTGCAGCGACAGCGGCGGATTGGTGGTGACGCCGCGAAAACCCATCGTGCCGGTTTCGTGGATCGTGCCGGCATCATACAGGCGCGTGAGCTGTTCGGCCCATTGGGCGCGCTTGGCATCGGGCGCCTTGGCCAGCGTCTCTTCCTTCCAGCTGGGATAGATCAGCGGCGAGGAATCCCACCAGATCTCGGCTTCGGGATTGGTTTCGGCCAGCTTTTCAAGGACGTGCTTGGACATCTCTCACTCCTGCGTGGGCGCGGCGGATTCGCGCCCTTGTGAACTTTCGCCGCCCCCCTAGCGCAAATGCACCACCGGGATAAACCCCGCATGGGCAAGGCCATGAATCCGTGCGACAAAGTAATACCAATTGGCGTGTTCCGCCGCTGCGTTATCTTCCCCTATATCCCGCACGGATGATGCCGCGATCCTTCCTGTTGCCAGCTTTGCTTGGTCCGGTGTGTGGGCTGGCTGCTGCGGCATGGGCGCAGGAGCCGCCTTCTCCGCCAGATTCATCACCAGGCGAAATCGTGGTGCAGCACACGCGCCCCCAGGATGTTTCGCCAGCCGAAGTGCACCGGCAGGCGCGCGGCGTTGCTGCGTCCTCCGATCATCTGCGCGTGCCGCTGGCCCGGTTCGAAGACCGGCTGTGCGCCGGCATCATCGGGCTTCAGGCAGAAGCCGCCATGCTGATGATCGACCGCATCCGCGATAACGCGCACCAGCTCGGCATCCGCCTCCATGAAGACGGGTGCCAGCCCAATTTCGTGGTCATCTTTTCCGATGACAGCCAGGCCACCATGCGCAGCGTGGTCGATCGCAACCCTGCGATATTCCAGTTTGTCCCGCCTGCCGAGCGCCGTCGCCTGCTGGCCCCGGCACCGGTTCATGTTTTCAGCCATGTCGAACCGCGCACGCGCGACGGGATGCCGATCGCCCGCGAACGCAATCTCGTGAGCCCGCCGGTCAGTCGGCAGCAAATGGCGCATTCACTGATCTACACCACCACGCGGCGCGACATTACTTCCGTCACCATCGTGTTCGATCGCCACGAAGTTGTCGGGCTGTCGGTGGGGCAGCTGGCCGATTATGCCACGATGCGCGGTCTGGCCGAAACGCAGGTGCCCGACGAATTGCCGCTGAACTCGATCCTGACCTTGTTCAATCCCCAAGGGCCACATCCCGAAGGCCTGACCGATTTCGACCGCGCCTATCTGCGCGCACTGTATGACTGGGTGCCGAACCTGCCCGCTGCAGCAAAGCTGGGCAGTGTCAATCGCGAGTTGGAACGTCTGCGGGTAGAGCGCGCGGCGGAAGCGGGCCCGGCACCATCCGAACGGTAAATCCTGCAAGGTCGCGGCGCGCATAATCGCTTGCTCCCCGCGCGCCTTCTTATACCATGCCGGCCGAACCCCAGGGGGAGATGCTGCCGTGGAATATGTTCTTTTTGCATTGGTTGTCGCGGTGCTCGTCTTCCTCGTCATGGGTGTGCGCGTTGTGAAGCAGGGCTTCGTCTACACGGTGGAGCGGCTGGGCAAATACACCAAGGCGGCCGAACCGGGCCTGCTGGTGATCTTCCCCTTTGTTGACCGGATCGGCCACCGGGTGAACATGATGGAGCAGGTGCTCGACATTCCGGGCCAGGAAATCATCACCAAGGACAACGCGATGGTGGGCGTCGACGCAGTTGTGTTCTTCCAGGTGCACGATGCGGGCAAGGCAGCTTATGAAGTATCCAACCTTTTCATCGCCATCATGGCGCTGACCACCACCAATCTGCGCACGGTGATGGGCAGCATGGATCTGGACGAGACACTGTCCAAGCGGGACGAGATCAACGCCCGCCTGCTGTCGGTGGTTGATCACGCGACCTCGCCGTGGGGCGTCAAGATCACGCGCGTGGAGATCAAGGATATCCGCCCGCCCAAGGACATTTCCGATTCGATGGCCCGCCAGATGAAGGCGGAGCGCGAAAAGCGCGCCGAAATTCTGGAGGCCGAAGGCAAGCGCGCCAGCGCCATCTTGCGCGCCGAGGGCGAAAAGCAGGCCGCCATCCTTGAGGCCGAGGGGCGCCGCGAAGCTGCCTTCCGCGATGCCGAGGCGCGCGAGCGCGAGGCCGAGGCCGAAGCCAAGGCGACGCAGATGGTGTCCGATGCCATTTCCGCCTCTGGCGTGCAGGCGATCAATTACTTTGTGGCGCAGAAATACACCGATGCCGTGGCCAAATTCGCTACCAGCCCCAATGCCAAGACGATCCTGTTCCCGGTGGAGGCGACGCAGTTGATCGGCACGTTGGGCGGGATTGGTGCGCTGGCCAAGGAGGCGCTCGGCGAGGGCGGAGACGGCAATGCCGCGCCGCCGGCCGCGCCGCGCCGGCCCGCCATGCCACCGCGGCCGTCGGTTCCGCCGGCCGGGGGTAATGTCTGATGGGCGAGTGGCTGTCTTCGCTCGACGTCTGGTGGTTCTGGCTGGCGCTGGGCCTGTTTCTGGCGGCGGCGGAGATGCTGGTTCCGGGGATATTCCTTATCTGGCTGGCAGGCGCCGCGCTGGTGATCGGCGCGCTGGCATTCCTGTTGCCGATTGGCGTTCCGGTGCAGATCCTGCTGTTCGCCGTGCTGGCGATTGCCACTCTTTATCTCGGTAAACGATATTTGCGGGACAATCCCATTGCTGCAGCCGACCCCGCGATGAACAAGCGTGGCTTGCGCTTGGCGGGGCAGATGGCCACGGTGACGCAGGCAATTTCCGGTGGGCAGGGCCGTGTGCATCACGGCGACACCGAATGGATCGCGCGAGGGCCAGACGCGCCGGTGGGCGCGCGTGTGCGCATTACCGGGGCGGACGGAGCCGAACTGCTGGTGGAGCCGACCGAATAGCGGCTTGCAGCGCGCTCACGCTTTCTGCACGGTGAAGCGGCCGTGTTTGCGGAAACGCTGCATCCACTTGTCAAGGAACAGCGACAGCGGGCGCGGGGTAATTCCGAGCTTGGTGATGCCGGGCAGAGTTCCGGTCGCCACGCTGCCCGCCTTGAGCATCCGCCACTGGTCGCTCGACATCGGTGTGCCGGGCAGCGCGGCAAAGATTCCGCTCAGCGCGTCAGGCACAGGGATGAAGGCGCGGCGGCGGCCCTGCGCGGCGGCAATCGCCTCGTGCAGTTCCATCATGGTCATGACGTCCGGCCCTGCCAGCTCATACGTTTTGCCGCCGTGGCTGGCGGGATCGGCCAGTGCGTTGGCAGCGGCCGCTGCCACATCGTCCACCCATACAGGCTGCAACTGCGCATCCGGCCCGAACACCGGCAAAACCGGCATGACGGAAATCAGCCCGGCGAACATGGAGACGAACTGGTCGTCCTTCCCGAAAATGACCGAGGGGCGTAGAATTGTGGCCGCGGGGAAGGCGTCCAGCACGGCCCGCTCTCCCAGCGCCTTGGTGCTGGCATACATGCCTTCACTTTCCGCATCGGCGGCGAGGCTGGACAGGTAGACAAAGGAAACCGCCCTGCCGGTGGCTGCCGCTTCGGCGGCTTCGCGCGCGGCGTCGGCGTGCAACTGGCGCGCGTCCTTGCCGAATGTGCCCACCAGGTAAACCACCGCATCCGCTCCAGCCACGACAGCCCGGATACTCTGCGCATCGCGCACATTGCATCGCGCAAACTGCAATTGCCCCAGATTGGCGAGCGGCTTTACGCTGAGTGCCTTTTCCGGATTGCGCGCGGCAATGCGGACCCGCGCGCCGCGTTGCAGCAGATCCTGCGCCAGGTGACGGCCGACAAAACCATTGCCGCCAATCAGGACGACCAGCTTGTTTTCCAGCGAAATGCTCATGGCCCACTCATCCGTTATCGCAGATTCTTGGCCTGCCCTAAGCACATTGGCGGGCAGGTGGGCAATGCCAAAGCCTGCCTCTCTGCCGGTTTGGAAGAAATATCATGCCAGCCAAACCAATCGCGCGTTGACAAGCCCCTCCCCCGTTCGCTAGTGGCGCCGGCCTACCCGGCATGGACGTGCAAGCGCAGCCAGCCGATCCGGTGCCCAGATGGCGGAATTGGTAGACGCACCGTCTTCAGGTGGCGGCGATCGCAAGGTCGTGGAGGTTCGAGTCCTCTTCTGGGCACCAGCTACCTGTCTCTGACCGGCTCCCGTTATCTCGACAAACCCGCAGAAATCTGCCATTTTCTGTGTGCGATCGTCTCTGGCTGATCCTCGCAATATCCTCTCAGTCCATCCGATTTGGGGGCATTCCGAGCGGGCTGGGGCGTCCGGAAGGAGGCATGCCCCCAAAATGGCACTGACTGACACACAGATTCGCGCACTCAAGCCGGCGATGAAAGCCTAAAAGCGGGCCGATGCTAAGGGCCTTTACATCGAGGTTTCGCCAAACGGTTCCAAACTTTGGCGCTTGAAATACCGCATAGTTGGCGCATAAATTGCCACTGCTCTGCACTTGTTATCTCTGCGTTCCCTGCCAAACTTGTCCCAACCTGAGCGCGCTGACAGAATCCGTCTTGCGCCGCGCAAAGAACCGGTTCAAGGTAGCGCTACCATAATAATGGGTGATGCGGCATTGCGCCATGCAGGCATGGCGCGGGCAGACGCAGGGCAGGAGAGGGAATTTCATGCAATTGAATGGGCAAGGCGAAGCCGCCAAGGTCAATATGGCGCTGATCAGCGCTATCGTCGCGGTGGCGACGATCGGGGGCCTGCTGTTCGGGTACGACAGCGGTGCGGTGAATGGCACGCAGGGCGGGCTTACCGAAAAGTTCAATCTGAGCGAGGCGGCGCTGGGCTTCACGGTCGGCTCTCTGCTGATCGGGTGTGCGGCCGGTGCGTTCTTCGCCGGGCGGCTGGCCGACATAATTGGCCGGCGTACGGTGATGATCCTGGCGGCAATCCTTTTCCTGGGGAGCGCGCTGGTGCAGGGGCTTACCGATTCGCACACGATCTTCGTGATTGCGCGCTTTGCTGCCGGCATGGCGGTTGGCGCGGCCTCGGTGCTCTCGCCGCTGTATATCTCCGAAATGGCGCCGGCGAATATTCGTGGCCGGCTGACCACGGTGCAGCAGGTGATGATCATCACCGGCCTTACGGCGGCGTTTGTCGTGAATTATCTGCTGGCCCAGGCCGCAGGGGATTCGTTGTCTGAAATTGCCGGGCGTCAGGCATGGCGCTGGATGTATCTGGCGCAGGCTGTTCCCGCGATCGTCTTCCTCGTCGCGCTGTTCTTCATTCCCGAAAGCCCGCGCTATCTTGTCAGCCGCGGCCGCGATGCCGAAGCGCTGGACGTACTTACCCGCATATTCGGGACCGATGAGGCGCAGCGCAAAGTGGTGGAAATCAAGGCCAGCTTCAGCGCCGATCACCGTCCGCGGCTGTCCGATGTTACCGCGCCGGGCACCGTTTTCCGCCCGATCGTGTGGGCTGGCATCATGCTGGCGACTTTCCAGCAGTTCGTGGGCATCAACATCATCTTCTATTATGGCGAAACACTGTGGAAACTGGCGGGCGTTTCCGAAGAAGTGGCTCTTGAGCGCAACATCTTCTCTGGCCTCGTTTCCATTGCGGCAGTGCTGGCCGCGCTGGTGATGATCGACAAGCTTGGGCGCAAGCCGCTGCTGATGATCGGTTCGGCCGGCATGGCGGTTACGCTGGGCGCGATGACCTGGGCCTTTTCGGGTGCAGGAACCGATGCGGCAGGCAATCTGGTGCTGAACGAAACGGCGGGATACACTGCACTGATTGCTGCCAATCTCTATGTCATCTTCTTCAATTTCAGCTGGGGCCCGGTGATGTGGGTGATGCTGGGCGAGATGTTCCCCAACCAGATGCGCGGCAGTGCGCTGGCGGTGGCTGGCCTGGCACAATGGGGCGCAAATTACCTCGTGGTGCAGAGCTTCCCGTCGATGGCCAGCTGGTCGCTGGCGGGAACCTACGCGCTCTATACCGCCGCTGCAGTCATCAGCTGGTTCCTCGTCAAGTCGCTCATCAACGAGACGAAGGGCAAGGAACTGGAACAGATGCAGGGCTGATGCCGACCACCTTCTTTATGAGGTAACTCCGAAGGGTTGGGGCGGTTGCGGTCGCTCCAGCCCTTTTCTATTCCCATGAGGCAGACAATTGCGGCGAGTGATATGACAGAGATGGGCTCGAAGGTACGCGTGGTGGTGCTGGGCGGCGGAACCGCCGGCTGGATGACGGCCGCCAGCCTGATCCGCCTGTTGCCGGACACGGCCAGCGTCGACCTGATCGAGAGCGAAGATATCGGCATCGTCGGCGTGGGCGAGGCGACGCTGCCGCATATTCGCGGTTTCGTGGAGAAGCTGGGGATTGACGAGGCCGCCTTCATGAAGGCCACCCATGCCACCTTCAAACTGGGCATCGACTTCCGCGATTTCGGGCGTATCGGGGAAAGCTATATCCATCCCTTCGGCAGTTTCGGCGAAGAAGTGGCCGGCATCGGGTTTCACCATTACTGGCTGGAATTGCAGCGGCAGGGCCGTGCCGCACCGCTGGGCGATTATTCGTTGGCGGTGGCCGCCGCACGCGCCAATCGCTTTGCCCCGCCCGCACAGGATCACACGCTGGCGAGCACCTATGGCTATGCCTATCAGTTCGATGCAACGCTGTTCGGGCCCTTCATGCGCGAATTTGCCTGCCGCCACGGCGTGACCCGTCACGAAGGGCTGATGGTGGAGGTGGAGCGGGACGGCGCCTCCGGCAATGTCACCGCGCTGCTGCTGGCGGACGGGCGGCGCATCGAGGGCGACCTGTTTGTCGACTGTTCAGGCTTCCGCTCGTTGCTGCTGGGCCAGACCTTGGGCGAGGAGTGGGAGGACTGGACGCACTGGCTGCCGTGTGACCGGGCAGCCGCCATGCCCTGCACGCACGCAACGCAGGATATCCGGCCTTTCACCATCGCCACGGCAATGCCGGCGGGTTGGCGTTGGCAGATCCCGCTGCAGCACCGGATGGGCAACGGCTATGTCTTTTCCAGTGCGCATATCTCGGAAGACGAGGCGTGCGCCGCGATCAAGGCCGCCGCCGAAGGCGATCCGCTGGCCGAGCCGCGCATCCTGAAATTCCGCCCCGGCCGCCGCAAGCATTCGTGGAGCCACAATGTCGTGGCGGTGGGGCTGGCCAGCGGTTTTCTGGAGCCACTCGAATCCACCTCGATCTATCTGGCGCAGATGGCGATCACCTATCTGATCGAACTGTTTCCAGATCAGGGAGGGATCGATCCGCGCGATGTCGCCGAATTCAACCGGCTGGTTGATGTCGAATACGACCGGGTGCGCGATTTCCTGATCCTGCATTACAACGCCACCACCCGCGACGATTCCGAATTCTGGAACCATGTGCGCACCATGCAGGTGCCCGATACGCTGGCCGACAAGCTGGAATTGTGGCGCAAGGCCGCGAGAATCGAGAAATATGCCGACGGGTTGTTCTTCGATGCCAGCTGGATTGCGGTCTATGTCGGGCAGGGGCTGCTTCCCGAACGGCATGATGCGCGCGTGGCATTGGCTGATCCCGCGCGCGTGGCAGGTGCGCTGGAACGGCTGCGCGGTGCCATTGCGGCGGAGGTGGCTGCAATGCCCGGCCATCTCGATTTTCTGCGCGGCGAGAGCGGACGACTGGCACCTGAGGATGCGCTGGCGGCATGAGCGCGGCACGCTTCAGTGTTCCGCGCGAACGTCTGCGCACCATCTGCATTGCCGGTTCAGGCCAGGTCGGAGTGATTGCCGCGTTGGCGTTAAAGCGCGCACTGCCCGATGCGCAGGTTATCGTCATCGGTCTGGCGGATGATCCCACGGCCTATGCCGACATGGCATCGACCGCGCTGCCCTTCACCAACAAGCTGCACGACCGGCTGGGCCTTTCCGAGGATGAGCTGATCCGCCGCGCAGGGGCCAGCCACCGGTTGATCACCCGCTATGTTGGCTGGGCGGGAGAGGGGACGGATGCGGCAGGCGCGGTGCCTTATGGCGCACCCGCAGATACGCAGGCGCGCGCCCGCTTCGCCCGCGAATGGGGCGGCGGCTCGCGCGGCGCGCTGGCGGCGCCGGGTTCGCGGCTGCCCGCCACTTCTCTGCCGCAAGCGCTGGCCGAGGCAGGTCGTTTTGCCGTTCCGCCGGGCGATATGTCGACCCCGCTTGACGAGGTGGACTATGCCTTGCGCTGGAATAGTCCGGCCTATCGGGACATATTGATCGAACGCGCGCAGCAGGCCGGGGTGATCTATCTGCCAGGGGCGATTCAGGGATACGAGCCCGACGGGAAGGGCGGCATTGCGGCCATCGGCGTCGAAGGGCACGGACCGATTGCGGCGGATCTTTTCGTGGATTGCAGCGGGCCCGCCGCGCGCCTCATCTCGGCCATGCCCGGCGCGCAGTGGGAAGATTGGGACGCCGTTCTGCCGGTGCGCCGCATCCTCCACGCGCGGCCTGCACAGGCGATGCTGGCACTGGAGGATCGCGTCACGCTGATGCCGCAAGGCTGGCTGATCGAGCAGGCCGGACGCGACGGCCTGCACATGGCGCTGGGTCTTGCCCCGCATATGGGTGAGCAGGACGCGGTGCAGGTGATGGCGCAGACGCTGGGTGCCCAGCCCGCCCGGCTGGTGGAACTTGCCGCCGGATGTCACCGCGAAAGCTGGCTGGGCAATGTGGTGGCGCTGGGCGATGCGGCCGCATGGTTCGAGCCGCTGACGCATCTCAATCTCGACCTTGCGCATCGGCAATTGGCGCTGCTGCTCGAAATGCTGCCCGGTCGTCCGATTGAACCGCTGGAACGTGCCGAATACAACCGCCGCGCGCATCTGATGGCGGTGCAGGTGCGCGATACGCTGGCCACGCATTATGCTGCACGCCGCGCGCGCAGCATTTTTGGCGAGATACCCTTGCCGCAAGGTCTTGAGCGGGTGATCGACCAGTATACGCGGCGCGGGCGCTTGCCCCACCGGGAGGAGGCTGCCCTGCTCGCTGCGGAATATATGGCGTTGCTTGATGCCTTGGGCCTTCGGGGTGCGGTTCCCGTATCTGCGCGGGCAACAGCTTCGGTGGAATCTGCGGCGTCCCTGCGGGCGTTCGAGGACCAGGCGCAGCGCGCGCTCGCCTTTGCGCCGCCTTACGCCGAGTACATGCAGCAAGTGCTCGCGGCGGGCGCGGCGCCGGCACCGATCTGAGCGGCGCGTCCCGCCTTCTTATTTCGACAGGGCTTGCCGCAGGATCCGGCGCATCCGTTCGAGCAGGGACGGCGTCACCGGCCCCAACATGCCGCGCGCCTGCGGGGGCAGATGCGCCACGGGATCGCCGCCTGTCTCGAACACGAAATGATCGAACCAGGTCCGCCAGATGGCGCGCATATGCGGAGGCAGCGGCTTGATCGCATACAGCGCGTGCAGCATGGCGTCATAGGCTGCACCGGTTCCTTCGGGCACACCTTGGGTCCACCAGTAATTGACGAGGATATTGACGCTCTCCAGCGATTCCACCCCGTGCCACCAGCAATAGGGGATATAGATCGCATCGCCCGGCTCGAGCGTCGCCTGTTGCGCGGCATCCCACGCCGCAGCAAATCGCGGAAAACGTTGCAGATCAGGCTTGCGCGTATCCACCACGCTCACCGGTGTTCCGGCGGGCGTCAGCTCGATCGGGCCGGGATAGAGATTGGCGATCTGTTCTGGCGGGAAAAGGGTGAAGCGGCGGCGCCCGGTCACGCACACCGCCAAATTTTCCATCACATCATAATGCGGGGCCACGGTGATCCGGTTGCCGATCCAGATGCGCGGCGCGACACGATCGATTGCGGGGCCTAGCGGGGGAAGCCGATTTTCCGCAGCCAGATGCGGGAGGACATCGGGGATGATTTCGGACTGCACAGCCATGGCGGGTGGATTGGCGATGCTGGCGGCGTGCAGCAGGTCATCCAGAAACATCTCCAGCCGCCCCTGCGCCTTGGCGAAGTTCATGCCCGTCATCGCAGCGTTGTAGAAGAAGCGGCCGCCTTCTTCGGGCCGGGCCATGATCGCACCCACTGGCTTTGCGCTGGGCGCGCGTTTCAGGTACGCGATGGCCGCGCCCGCGCCGGCCCTGCCAGCGGCCACCAGCGGCCAATCCTGCACGGCGTCGCGTATCACAACCGGTGCGTTTGCCGCCCGAATTTCCGCCAGCGTGGCCGCATCAATCGGGCCCGCCCGCTCAGGCAGGGCGGACGGCGGGGGCAGGGCCGTCATGCCGACAGGCGCATCGCGGGATCGATTGCCCCGCCGATTGAGGCCAGGAACTGATCCTGCGTTGGCATCTGCGACACCGCGCTGGCAATCACGCCGCGCACATGGGAAAGGCGGCGCAGCACCTCGTCATCAGGCAGCAGCGCGGCCGCCGGGTGATGATCGCTCGCGACAATCCCCTGGCAAGCCATCACCGAAAGCCAGCTTGTTTCGGTGAACAGCTCGTTATGTTCGCGCACGATGCGGCCCGAACTGCGGAACATGTCCAGCTTGGCCTTCAGGCCATCGGGCGGATCGAGCGTGCGGCAATAATTCCAGAATTCGGAATCGTTGCGCGCGGTCGCCTTGTAATGCAGCACCAGGAAGTCGCGGATATCGAGGTAATCCTGCGCGGTTTCCGCGTTGAAACGGTCAATCTCCACTTGCGTGAAGGCGGTGCTGGGGAAGTAGGCGAGCAGCCGGGCAATGCCCGATTGCACCAGATGGATGGCGGTTGATTCAAGCGGTTCGAGAAATCCGCCCGCAAGACCCAGCGCCACCACGTTCTTCTCCCACACGCGGGTGCGGTGCCCGCCGGTAAAGCGGATATGGTTGGGCGAGGCCAGCGGCGTTCCATCCAGATGTGCCAGCAGCGTCTCGGTTGCCTCGTCCTCACTCATGAAGGCGCTGGCATAGACGTGGCCGTTGCCGACACGGTGCTGCAGCGGAATACGCCATTGCCAGCCGGCCTTGCGCGCGGTGGAGCGGGTAAGCGGTTGATCCTCTGCACCGGTCTCGCGCTTGGTGCAGGAGATCGCCACCGCCCGGTCGCAGGGCAGCCATTTGCTCCAGTCAAGGAAGGGGACGCCCAGCGTCTGCCCCAGCAGCAGCGAGCGGAAGCCGGAGCAATCGATGAACAATTCGCCGTCCACTTGCGTGCCGTTTTCCAGCGCGACACGCGTGACAAAGCCGGTTTCGGGATGCTGCTCGATCTGCGTCACGCGCCCCTCGACACGGGTAACGCCAGCCTCCTCCGCCCGGCGGCGCAGGAACCGGGCATAGCGTCCCGCATCGAACTGAAACGCATAGGCAAGCCGCGCGAGCGGCGAATTGGGATTGCCCGTTTCGGGCCAGTAGAACCGCCCCGCCTTGCCTGCCATTGCGCCGATCGAATAGGCATCGAGCGCAGTTGCATCGCCCAGCGCCAGCCCTTTCAGCCAGAAATGGTGAAACTCGATCCCCAGCATATCGATGCCGTATTGGCCGAAGGGGTGGACATAGCTGTGCCCCAGACGCGTCCAGTCGACAAACTCGATGCCGAGTTTGTAGGTGGCGTGGGTCTCGCGCATGAATTCGGCTTCGTTGATGCCCAGCAGCTTGTTGAAATGCACGATCTGCGGGATCGTCGCCTCGCCCACGCCCACGGTGCCGATCGCCTCGCTCTCGATCAGGGTGATCGCAAGACCGGGCATGGCGCCCAGCACCTTGGAAAGCGCGGCGGCGGCCATCCAGCCGGCGGTGCCGCCACCGACGATCACGATCTTGCGGATGGGCGGGGCGCTCATGCGGCGGCTCCTGCGGTAACGGGTGCGGCGGCGGTCGTATCAGCCCATGCGCCGGCCTGACGCAGGAAGCTTTCCTGATCGGGCAAGCTTAACGCGGTGCGTCGATAATCGGCGCGCATCTGCGCCATTGCGGCGGCCACGCGGTCAGGGTCCAACGTATCGGCAATCGGATCGTGACGCGCGGGCCAGATGTTCTGCCCCAGCATCACGGCCACCCAACTGGGCAGGCCGAACAGTTCGGCGTTCTCGCGAAAGACCCGGCCATGCAGGCGCCACAGATCCATCTTGCGTTGCAGGCTGGCGGGCACCTCCATTGCCTGCACATGGCGCCAGAACGGTGTGTCCTCGCGCTGGGTGGCCTTGTAATGCAGGATCACGAAATCGCGCACATCTTCGTAAAGCTCGCGCATCCCGCGGTTGTATTCGTCGCGCTCCAGCGGGCTGATCTGCTTGTCGGGGAACAGGGCGAACAGGCGCTGGATGCCGTTCTGAATAAGGTGGATACTCGTTGATTCGAGCGGTTCGATAAAGCCTGAGGCAAGGCCCAGCGCCACCACATTGTGGTTCCAGGTTTTGCGGCGGCAACCGGTCAGGAAGCGGATCTCACGCGGATCGCCCATCGCCTCGCCCTCCACATGGGCTTGCAGGATGCGCAGCGCTTCGTCGCTTTCCATGAAAGCGTTGCAGAAGACATGGCCGTTGCCGGTGCGGTGTTGCAGCGGGATCGTCCATTGCCATCCCGCCGAATGCGCGGTGGCGCGGGTATAGGGGATGGGGCTGCGCACCTTCGCCGTGGGCATGGCGATTGCGCGGTTCATCGGCAGCCACTGGCTCCAGTCGTCATAGCCGGTTTCCAGCGTCTGTTCGATCAACAGCCCGCCAAAGCCGGAGCAATCGATGAACAGGTCGCCGGCGACCCGTTCGCCGCTTTCCAGTTGCACCGATTCGACATCGCCGCTTTCGCCGTTGCGGTGGACGGCCACGATCTTGCCTTCGCGGCGCACAGTGCCTTGCGATTCGGCCATTCTGCGCAGGAAGGCCGCATAAAGGCCCGCGTCGAAGTGGAAGGCGTAATTCATCTGCGAGACAAGGCTGCGTGCGCCTGCGGCGGGGCGGGCAAACCGGCCTTCGGCCGCAGCGACGGCCGCCATGCAATATTCGGATATCGTTCCGCAATCGCCAGTGCGCGCAACTTCGCGCAGCCACAATTGGTGGAACGGTATGCCGTGCAGATCCTGCCCGTAACTGCCGAAGGGGTGGATATAGCGATCGCCCTTCCGACCCCAGTTGACGAACTCGATCCCCAGCTTGATCGTGCCCATTGTGGCGCGCAGGAAAGCGTTTTCGTCAACGCCCAGCAATCCGTTGAACGAACGGATGGGCGGGATTGTGGCCTCGCCAACGCCGACTGTGCCGATGGCATCGGATTCGACCAGCACAAAGCGGCGCCGGCCATCAGCGAAATAGCGGGACAAGGCAGCTGCCGCCATCCACCCGGCGGTGCCGCCACCCACAATCACTACGGTGGTGATATCGTTACCATTCCGAGCCTCGCCCACGAACCTGTATCCTTTTTCGCACAGTTTGCGAGAGTGATCCTAGACTTGCCCAACCCCTCTTGCCAAGGCGGGAATCGGCCGATATGCATCAATGCCAATTCAGGACCAATTCGCTACAAACAATAATGGTAGCGCTAACATGGGAGGGGACTAAAGGTGGCTCACACCAACGTTGCTTTTGTCGGCCGTTCAACCGGGGCAAATGAAATCCGCAAGACCCGTAATTTGCTGCGCGCCGGGGCCTCGGCCGCGGTGCTGGGGGGTATGCTGCTCTCGGGCGGTGCGATGGCGCAGGATGCCGCGCCTGTTGCGGCAGAAGCGTCGAGCGACGTCATTCTGGTGACCGGCATCCGCCAGTCGCTGGCGAATGCGCAGAACATCAAGCGCGATTCCGACACGGTTGTCGACGCGATCACCGCCGAAGATATCGGCGCGCTGCCCGACCGTTCGGTTACCGAAGCTCTGCAGCGCGTGCCGGGCATCGCGATCAACCGCTTTGCCGGTTCGAACGATCCTGACCACTTCTCTGTCGAAGGTTCGGGCGTGGTTATCCGCGGCCTCAACTTTGTGCGTTCCGAATTCAACGGCCGCACTGCCTTTGCTGCCGGCGTGGGTGGGCAGGCGCTGAATTTCGCCGACGTGCCTTCCGAACTGCTCGGTTCGGTGGTCATTTCCAAGAATGCCACCGCCGACATGATTGAAGGTGGTCTGGCGGGCACAGTGAACCTTGTCACGCGCAAGCCGCTGGATCGCGGCGGTTTCCAGATCGCTTTCGGCGCGGAAGCCAATTACGGTGACATGGCGAAGGAGTGGACGCCCACCCTTTCGGGCCTGATCAGTAACACCTGGGAAACCGATGCGGGCACCTTCGGGATCCTCGTCTCCGGCTCCTATTCGCAGATCAAGAGCCGCGCCGACGGCCTGCAGATCACCAATTTCCAGACGCGCGATGGCCGTCTTGTTAACGCGGCCAATGCCGGCGGCACGCAGGTATGCCGCAACCCGCTTCCCGGTGACACCGATACGACGACTCTTCCGCCTCCGGGTTCGGCCTGCGGCGCTGCGGGCGCGGCGGGTGCGGATGGCTTTGCCGATTATGCGGGCACGCGTTACGCGCCGCTGGGCGGCCAGTTCCGTACGCAGGAATTCAATCGCCAGCGCGATGGTTTCTCGGTGTCTGCCCAGTACGAAACGCCTGATGGCGGCACCCGCGTGACGGCCGAGTTCATCCGTTCGCACACCACCAATGCCTGGGGCGAATATACCTACGAAACCGCGCCGGACCTTTCGGAATATTCGACCTTCCCGATCGGGTGTCAGCAGAACCAGAACGGCCCGAACCGGGTCAACGCCGATGGTTCGCTGGGCGATCCCACACCGCGCGCGCAGTGCCCGGTGGGTGGCTTCACGGACTTTGAATATGACGCAAATGGCCTGTTCCAGTCGGGTTATATCGTCAACGCATCGAACGGCTGGCGCGGTCCGGTGCATGACGGGCGTTCCAATTTCGTGCCAGTGGGCGGTCTGCAGCAATCGCTCGCCCGTCGGCAGGTGCTGGACGAAACCACCAATATGGATGCGAGCTTCAATGTTCGCAGCCAGTTGACCGATCGTCTGCACGCCTCGCTCGATCTGCAATACGCACATTCGCAGAAGGACAATCTGGATGTCAGCGTCTTCGGTTCGATCTTCGCAGATCAGGAGCTTGACCTGACCGGCCGCTATCCGGTGGTGACACCGCGCAAGCCGCAGTTCCTCGGCTATACCTGGTCGCAGCCCAGCGCAGTGTTGCGCGACGCGACCGAGGCCGAGTATTTCTCTGATCCACGCTTCCAGTTCTGGCGTGCTGCGATGGACCACATCGAGGACAGCACGGGTTCGCAATATGCGATGCAGGCAGATCTTGCGTATGACATCAGCGACGATGCGTTCATCCGTAGGGTCAAGGTGGGTGCGCGCTATCAGGATCGTCAGCAGGATATCCGCTATTCGACTTACAACTGGGGTATGCTCAGCGAAACCTGGACAGGTGATCGCCCGATCAATTTCGCGGATACGCCACAGTCTGCTTCGGCTTATTACGACTTCCCCAACTTCTTCCGCGGCAACGCTCCGGGGCCGCTCGGCGGATTCTATTACACTGGCGATCTGATCAAAGATTATGCGGGCAGTGTGAATTTCTTCCGCTCGATTCAGGCACAGGCGCGTGCCCTGGGTGCAAATCCCTCGTGGAATCCGCTCGCCGAGCGTAACGTCGGTACCGAAAACGCTGCGGATGCTGACGGCTATATCCCCGATGACAAGCAGCCGGTCTACCAGCAGGATGCGGCCGGCTACATCATGTTCAACTTTGCGTCGGATAACTTCCTGGGCAGCCGTCTGGCCGGTAACTTCGGCGTGCGTTACGTGCGCAGCGATATTCGTTCGGACGGACGGGTTGGCGTGCCGACCCAGCAGGCGCTGAACATTGTGGATCCGTATGATGTGCGCTGCGCGATCGAGGAAGTGCCCGATGGCGCCCCTCCGGGCACCGAGCCGAGCCGTCCGGGCGGCGTCTGTCTGCGCGGACCGACGGGATATGCAGCCCTGCAGCAGTTCGCCAACGGTCAGGGTCGGGCTGACATTGCCCAGTTCGAGTACGATTACTGGCTGCCCAGCTTCAATGCTCGTTTTGAAGCGGCAGATGACGTGATCTTGCGCTTTGCTGCGTCCAAGGTGCTGACCCGTCCCGACAACGCCTACATCCGCAACTTCCTGACCATCGGCTTGGATCAGAGCGGCAACCTGACGGCGAACGCCGGCAATCCGTTCCTGAAGCCGGCGACCGCGTGGCAGTTCGACCTGACCGCCGAATGGTATTTCGACACGGTCGGCTCGCTTACTGGTAACCTGTTCTACAAGCGGGTGAAGAACTTCTTCTTCCAGGACGTGACGCAGCGTGCCATCACCAACAACGGCGTGACCGAGAACGTGTTTGTGCGCGGGCCGGCCAACTTCGACGGCTCAGGTGAGATCAAGGGTTTCGAAATTGCCTATCAGCAGACGTTCGACTTTTTGCCTGGCCTGCTCAGCGGTCTCGGCACCTCGGCGAACTACACCTTCATCAAGAGCTCAGGTCTGCCGAACACTTTCCTGAACGGTGGCAACCTGCCGAACAACTCGACGGTGCCGCCGGGCAACCTTCCGCTAGAGCAACTGTCCAAGCACAACGCGAACGTGACGGTGTTCTATGAATCGGGTCCGCTCTCGATGCGTGCCGCCTATAACTGGCGTTCACGTTTCCTGCTGACCGCAAGCGACGTGATTTTCCCGTACTTCTCGATCTTCAACGAGCCGACGGGACAGCTGGATGCGTCGATCTTTTACGCCATCCTGCCCAATGTCCGCATTGGTGTGCAGGGCGTGAACCTGACCAACGAAGTGACGCGCACCACGCAGGCCTATACGGGCAATCCGGACCAGCTTGCGCCGCGTTCCTACTTCATGAACGACCGTCGTTTCTCGTTCATTCTCCGCGGCCAGTTCTAAGCTCCTGGCCAGGACGGAAAGGGCCGCCGCTCTCCCACGGCGGCCCTTTTTCGCGAAAGAGACAAAGGGCCGTCCGGCATTGCGCCGGACGGCCCTTTGCTGTTCTGCTGTCGGCGCGAACGGCGGGCAAAAAAGGGGGCCAGCCTTTCGGCTGACCCCTTGAGGTGGCAATCGGGGAGACTGCCCTGTGAAGTTGGTTTATCCCTGTGCCAGTGCGGCCGACATCAGCGATGAAGCAATGGCCTCACGCATCGGTTTTGCGGCGTACTCACTGGAATAGGGGCAGGCGCGCACTTCCAGCCCGTCATCGCGCGGGGCAAAGCCCTGGAGCCAGCTGAAACGGTCGACCATGCCCCAGGCGAGAATGTCGGTCAGTTCCGAATAATCGAGCATCACATCGAAATAGCGGCGCGTGAAATCGGCGATCTTCGCGTCGCGTTCGGGAATGGCACCGGGCAGCGCCTTGTCCTTCACGTCAAACTCGGTGATCATCAGCTTGTAGCCCATGCCCACCACCTCATCGCAGAAGCGGCGCCATTCGCGCTCCAGATAAGGGCCCACACCGGTTGCGGGATCGATCGCGAACATCTCGATATGCGACTGGATCCCCAGCGCATCGCACGGCACACCGCGCGCCTTCATCCCTTCGAGCAGGCGCAGCACATCGTTGCAGTGTGCAAGATGTGCCGGCTCCCAGCTCATATAGTCGTTATAGACCAGTTCCCCATCGGGCAGCTGTTCGCGCGCCACATGGAAGGCCAGATCGATCACCGCTTCGGGGCTGCCCATCGCGCGGCTCATGCTGGTTTCGATGGTGCGGTTGGTGTCGTGGTCAATCGCTTCGTTCACCACATCATAGCTGGTGATCTGGCCGCGATAGCGGTCGGTCACGGTGCGGATGTGATCGACCAGCATCCGCTCCGCCTCTTGCACCGGGTTAGCGCCGTAATCGTAATTGTTCAGCCAATCGGGGAACCAGCGTGGCCGGTGCCACAACAGCGTATGCCCACGCAAACCCTTGCCATTCGCCCGTGCCCAGGCGGCAATCGCGTCCATCCGGGTGAAGTCGTAAGTATCGGGCGCGGGGCGCGTCCACTGCCACTTCAGCTCGTTTTCCGGCACCACAAGGCTGCATTCGGCATTGATTATGCGGGTATACAGCGGGTTCTGGATTGAGCCGCCATTGGTGCCCGCGTTCCAGTTGATCGCGCTTCCGAACCGGCGACCGCTGCGGCGCGCAATCGCATCCAGGCTGCCTTCGGGCGCGGGCACGGCACCGTCGCGCCCATGCTGGGCCCGCGCGGGGCTGAACGCACCTGCGCCCATACCAATCAAAGGCGCGGCGGCCATGCCCGACAGAAGGGTGCGCCGGTCAAGCGAGAGGGGATTTTTGCCCAAGGTCACTGGATCACGATCTCCGTTGCGCGCAGATTGGCGCTGCTGTTGCCGGCCGAAAGGGTAACGGGGCCGGGCTCGTTCACTTCCACCATGTCGCGGTTCCAGAAGGACAGCTGCGCCGGCGTGATGGTGAAAGACAGGGTCCGGCTTTCACCCGGCTGCAAGGTCACGCGTTGAAAGCCTTTCAACTCCAGCACCGGGCGCGTCACCGACACGTCGCGGCGGGTGATGTAGAGCTGCACCACCTCGTCGCCTTCGCGGTTGCCGGTATTGGTCACGGTGACCTCGACAGGTACATCCTCTGCCGTGCCGAATGCGGATTTGCCCACGCGCGGGGCCGAGATGTCGAACGTGGTGTAGGAAAGGCCGTGGCCAAACGGGAACAGCGGCGTCACATCGTCAAACAGATAGCCGCGCCGCGCGCTGGGTTTGTGATTGTAGAACAGCGGGATCTGCCCTTCATTGCGCACCACGCTGACGGGCAGTTTCGCGCCCGGATTGATGCGGCCCAGCAGAGCCTCGGCCATGGCGATGCCGCCTTCCTGCCCCGGATACCAGCATTCGAGCACGGCATCGGCCTTGGCCACCACATTGGGCCAGCTGGGCGAACGGCCGTTGATGGCGCACACGATCAGCTTCGCGCCCGTTTCGGCGCAGACGGCGGCAATGGCATCCACCAGTTCGTTCTGTTCGCCCACGATGTCGATCACCGTGCGGTCGCCCAGATGCGTGGTGGCAAAGCCTTCGCGGCTGGTCTGTTCGGTATCGCCAATCGCCAGGATCACGGTGTTGGCGGTGCGCGCCACTTCGGCCGCCTCGGCAATCAGGCGCAGGTTCTCGTCACGCGGGGCAAGGCGCACATCGCTTTGCGAGCGGTCCTCGCTGGTGGTGATGAACACCCCTTGCGCGGTGACGAAATCGGCCTGCGGGGCAATTTCGCGCAAGCCTTCGATCAGGCTGATCGCCTGTTTGGGCACGCTGGAATAGCCGCCCAGGCGGGCAATCGCGTGGTTCGGCCCGATCACCGCGACGCGGCCCATCGTCGCCTCGTCTAGAGGCAAGGCGCCGGTGGGGTTGGTGAGCAGGCACATTGATTTGCGCGCCGCTTCCAGCGCCAATGCGCGGGCCTCGGCATTGCCGGTCAGCGCTTCGGTCTTTTCCCAGCTGCCATAGGGATTTTCGAAGAGGCCGCAGCGCATCTTGAAGGTGAGCATCCGGGCGCAGGCGCGGTCCACCAGTTCCAGCGGAATCCGGCCCGCCTCGACCGCCTCTTCCAGCGTGGCAAAAGCCATGCCTTCGGGCAGTTCGCTGTCCACGCCCGCAAGCAGCGCCTGGTGCGCGGCATCTTCCAGATCGCGCGCCACATGGTGCAGCGTGTGGAGTTCGTGCACTCCGCCGTAATCGCTGGCGATGATGCCATCAAAGCCCCATTCGCCGCGCAGCACGGTGTCGAGCAGCCAGACATTGGCGTGGCTGGGTATGCCATCAATCTCGTTATAGCTGGGCATCACCGCCCCCACGCTGGTGCGCTGCACGATTTCGCGGAAGGGCGGGAAGAAGTTTTCGCGCAAATCGCGTTCGGAAAGCTGCGCGGGGCTGATATTGTTGCCCGCTTCGGGCTGACCATGGCCGGTCATGTGCTTGAGCGTGGCAAAGACCTTGTCATCCGCCAGCTTCTCGAACTTGCCGCGCCCTTGCAGGCCTTCGACCGCCGCCACGCCCATCTCGGCGCAGAGATAGGGACATTCGCCCCAGCATTCCTCGATCCGGCCCCAGCGCGGATCGCGCACCGTATCGACCACGGGCGAGAGCACATAGCGCACACCGCGCGCCCGCGCCTCGCGCGCGATCACCGATTGAACGCGGTACATCAGATCGGTGTCGAATGTGCCGGCCAGCGCGATGGCCTGCGGGAACATGGTAGCCTCTGTCGCCATGTAGCCGTGCAGCGATTCCTCGTGGAACAACACGGGAATGCCCAGCCGCGTGTCTTCCAGCGCCCAGCGCTGCACCGCGTTGATGAAATCCACCGTCTCGCGCGGGGTGCGCCAACGGGCCGCCGTGCCGCCCGCCGCGCCGGTGATGCCGGGCACGCCGCGCTTGTCCGACGGGCGGGTGATATGGCCGATGCCATCGGGGAAAGCGGCGCTGGCCTTGGCCGGGTTGAAGACCAGATCGTCGATCATGTCACCCTTGCCCTGCCAGGCGGTGCGGATCTGCTGAACCTTCTCGCGCAGGGTCATGCGCGCCATCAGATCGGCCACGCGCAGGGGGATGGGGGCGGCAGCATCCTTGTATAGCGGTTGCGATCCTTGGGCAAAGGCGGCAGGCGCCTGTGCCACCGCCATCGCGGCCATGCTGCCGCCCGCCAGGAGTTTCAGCGCCGAGCGGCGTGAAACAAGGGACGCGCGGAAAAAGGGAGCGTTCATTGCACGATCTCCAGCGTGGTGGAGACAAGGTCGACCGAGTTCGGCCCGACCATGATGGTGAAGGTGCCCGGCTCGGTCACGCGCTGCATCTCGCGGTTCCACAGGGCAAAGCTTTCAGGGCGGATGGTGATGTCCACCATTTGCGTTTCGCCGGGCTGGAGGGTGACGCGCCGGAAACCCGCCAGTTCCTTGACCGGGCGGGTAACGCTGCTCACCTCGTCGCGCAAGTATACCTGCACGACCTCGTCGCCCGCACGCGCGCCGGTATTGGTCACCGGCACGCGCACCGTCACGGCTTCGCCCGCGCGGATGGTGGGAGAGGAGAGGACTGGCTCGCCGAAAGCGAAACTGGTGTAGGAAAGGCCAAAGCCAAAGGGATAAAGCGGGCTGACTTCCGAAAACAAATAGCCGCGCCGCGCGGTCGGCTTGTGGTTGTAGAAAACCGGCAACTGGCCCACTTCGCGCGCCACCGTCACGGGCAGCTTGCCGCCCGGATTGATGCGGCCAAACAGCGCATCGGCAATGGCATGGCCCTGCTGCTCGCCCGCATACCATGTTTCGAGGATCGCATCGGCCTCAGCGGCGATCAGCGGATAGCTGGGCGGGCGGCCGTTCACCAGCACGGCAACGATGGGCTTGCCCAGTGCCTTCAGGGCGGTGAACAATTCGTTCTGTTCGCCCACCAGATCAAGGCTGCTGCGGTCGCCCAGATGTTCATTCGCCCAGGCTTCGCGGCTGGTCTGTTCGGTGTCCCCGATAAACAGCACGATCGTATCGGCCCCGCGCGCGGCCTCGACCGCCTCGGCAATGCGGGCGCGGTTTTCGGCAGGGTCCGCCAGCGTGACCTCGTCTTCCCACCAATCGTCATTCTCGGTGATGCGTACGCCTTCGGCATGGACGATATTCGCCCGGTCGCCCACAGCCGCGCGGATACCCGCCAGCGGGGAGACGGTGGCGCGCGGGATGCCGTAATAGCCGCCCAGCCGCGCCACATCGGCATTGGGGCCGATGACTGCAATGGTGGGGCGCGGTGCGCCGGCCTCCGGAAGCGCCAGCGGCAGCGTGCCGCCTTCGTTCTTGAGCAGGATCAGCGAAGCCTCGGCCGCGCGGCGGGCAAGGGCGATGCCTTCCTCGGTATTCGACCGCTGCGCCGCGGCCAGATCGCCATAGGGGTTTTCAAATAGGCCCGCGTCAAACTTGATCGCCAGCATCCGCGCAACCGCCTCGTCAATGCGCGCCGGATCGACCACCCCTGCCGCGACCTGCGCGGGCAGGGTGGAGAAGGCCGCGCCTACCGGCAGATCGATATCCACCCCGGCGTTCAGCGCCAAACGCGCGGCCGAGGGGATATCGGGCACAATCCGGTGGATTTCCGCCATCTGCTCGATGGCGTAGTAATCGGATACCACCGCGCCTTCGAAACCCCATTCGCCGCGCAGCACATCCCTCAGCAGCCAGTCGCTCGAATGGCTGGGCACGCCGTCAATCTCGTTATAGCTGGCCATAACGGCGGCAATCGCGGTGCGGCGCACGACCTGTTCGAACGGCGGGAAAAACGCCTCGCGCAGCGTGCGTTCCGAAATCGGCGCGGGGCCGATATTGGTGCCGCTTTCGGGTTGGCCGTGGCCGGTCATATGCTTGAGCGTGGCAAAGACCTGCCCTTCGCCCAGCCGGTGGTTGCGGCCCGGCCCCTGCAGGCCTTCCACGGCGGCAACGCCCATCTCGCCCACGAGGAACGGATCTTCGCCAAAGGTCTCCTCGATCCGGCCCCAGCGCGGGTCGCGCACGATATCGACCACGGGCGAGAGCACCATGTGCACCCCGCGGGCACGCACTTCTGAGGCAATGTAATCGTTCACCTCGCGCACCAGATCGGGGTTCCAGGTGCTGGCCAGCGCGATGGATTGCGGAAAGCTGGTGGCATCGCGGGCGGCAAGGCCGTGCAGCGATTCTTCGTGAAACAGCACCGGTATGCCAAGACGGGTTTCGTTGATCGCCCAGTCCTGCATCTGCCGGACATATTCCAGGCTGTCCTCAATGCTGCGCGGCGGGTTCACGCGCGGGCTGGTGGGGCCCGCCAGATCGCTGGGCCGCGCCAGCATGCCCAGCCCGTGCGGAATGCGCTGGCTGGCAAGCGCCGGGTTGAAGCTGTGATCGGCGTTCTGGATTTCCACCTTGTTGTCCCACAAGGTGATGATCTGTGCGACCTTCTCCTCCAGCGTCATGCGCGCGAGCAAATCGGCCACGCGCTGGGCAGTGGGCAGCGCGGGGTTGCGGTAAGGCGCGTCGGCGGGCGGCCGCGCCAGCCTTGCAAGATCTGCCGGCGTGGAACCAGCAGGCGCGCCCTGCGCAAGAGCTGGACTTGCCACCGGCCCGGTGAGCGCCATTAATGCGGCGCTGGCGGCAAGACTTGCCCGCAGCATGATACGCATGATCGTTTCTCTCCCTGCGGCCGCTTCACCGACCACCTATCTTGGTAGCGCTATCATCCGGATTGGTAAGGCGATGTCAACCGCCTTCCGCCGTTCGCCGGAAATTGCGCAGAATTTGGTGTAAGGGCTCAAGGGAGATCGGCCCCGGCGGCGGCTCACATGGGTTCCCTCTCGCGGTGCGCGGCAGAAATATCGTGAGGGCAAGCAGTTGCCGCGCATGAGCTCCGTAAGACTTGCCCACGGACGCGAGTCGGCCTGTTTCTGGTGCCATGCTCTGGCTGCCAGCCAAAGGCGGCGATCTGCAAGCGGGGCGCTGATCCGGGGGAAAATCGGGATGAACCGAAGCCGGCCTTTTGAGGCGCCAGCCCGGCTAGATGGAAGGGGATTTGTGCCGAAAATGGGCAGAATTCCGCCATTTCGACAGGCTTTTCGATAACGCTATCGTGCCATAAGGTGCGGGAAATTTTATGGAATCTTGGCATTGAACCGATTGACAACGCAAGGCTGACTGTTAGATGCAGCATCGTGGTAGCGCTATCATCGCTACACAGGCGGCTCGGTCTCCCGACTGGCCGCCCGCCAGTGGGCAGAACGGCATATGAATGCCGTCGTTGAGGGGAGGAAAGTCATGAAGGCTTCGGCCAGTAATTCCGTTTGTCGTCGTTCGTCCGCGGGTGGCCGCGCCGTGCTTGCTGCCGGCGTATCCGTCCTGGCGCTGGGCGTTGCCGCTCCGGCAGCCATGGCGCAGGACACGACGTCTGATATGATCATCGTCACCGGCGTACGCGCCAGCCTTGAGCAGGCGATGGACATCAAGCGCGAGAACTTCGGCGTGGTGGACGCGATTTCGGCCGAGGATATCGGCGAGTTCCCCGATACCAACCTTGCCGAATCGCTGCAGCGCATTCCCGGTGTGTCGATCAGCCGCATCAATGGCGAAGGTTCGCAGGTCACCGTTCGCGGTTTCGGCCCGGCCTTCAACCTGGTGACAGTAAATGGTCGCCAGATCGCCACCACCTTTGTCAATTCGGTCGGCGGTGACCAGGATGTGGACTTCAGCCGCGCCACCGGCCGTTCGTTCGACTTCAACAATCTCGCTTCGGAAGGCGTGCAGCGCCTTGAAGTGTACAAGACAGGCCGCGCCTCGATCCCGTCGGGTGGCATCGGTGCGGCGATCAATGTCGTCACCCAGCGTCCGCTCGATGCGCGCGGCGATGGCCTGCGCGGTTCGATCGGCGCCAAGGCACTGTATGACCTGTCGAACTCCGACTTCCGCGTTGACCCCGAACTGTCGGGTGTGCTGACCTGGACGGACGAGGCTGAAACCTTTGGCGTGTCGCTGTTCGGGGCCTACCAGCTGCGTAACAGCGAAGCGGTCAGCGCCACGTCGAATGCGTGGAATATCAGTCCGTTTGCCAGCTTCCCTGGCCGTGGCGGTTCGACCCAGGTGACCGGCACGCCGAGCAATCCGAACACGCTGGTGGCTGTCCCCAACGACAGCCGCTACCACTATTCGGAATTCGAGCGTGAGCGTCTCAACCTGGCGGGCACGATGCAGTTCCGTCCGGTGGAGACGCTGACCATCACTGCCGATGCGATGTATGTCCGCAACGAACAGCAGGAACAGCGCATGGACCAGACCAACTGGTTCAACCGCCCGTTTGACCGGATCACCTTCGATCTCGACGATCCGGTGCCCACTTCGGTGTTCATTGCCGAGGGTGCGGGATATGGCACCAAGGACATCGGCTTTGAGCAGCAGTTCCGTGCGACGGACACCGAATTGCAGTCCTATGGCCTGAACCTCGCCTGGGAACTGGGCGATGGTTTCACGCTGACACTGGATGGCAACCACTCGGTGTCGCAGTCGACGCCGGGCGCCTCGAACGGTGCAAGCTCCACGCTGTTCAGCATGGGTGCACCGGTGGTCGATGCGCACTCGGTTGATTTCTCTGGCCGTGTGCCGGTGCAGCGCTGGACGCTGAACGACAGCGGCCTTGGAACCGACGGCATCCGCGGTACCGCCGACGACCGTGGCAACAATAACAACCGCCTCGACATTGGCGATCTCGGCACGCAGGTCTACCGCACCAATGCCTCGCGGCAGCGCCACCGGGTTGATCAGTTCGGCGCGGCGTTGAACTGGGAACTGGATGGCAACAGCACCTTCGACATTGGTGCCACCTACATCGATTCGTCGATGACCAGCGCGCGCACGCAGACCCAGCAGACGCTGGGTGACTGGGGCATCAACAATGTCGGTGAAATTGCCGCGCAGGCGGGTGACCTCGTGGAAGAGTTCTGTCTGTCGTGCAAGTTCAACAAGTTCGATGTCGGTGATGCCGATGTCGCCTATTTCGGCAACGCGGTGGAGCTGGCGGCAATTTTCAGCCCGATCTACGCGCAGCGCGGCAATCCCAACAACGTGACCGGCAACGAATTCGACATCGTTGGCGAAGAAATCTTCTCGGCCTATGCCCAGTTCAACTGGAACGGCGAACTGGCTGGCCGGGAAGCGGGCCTTGTTCTGGGTGCGCGGTGGGAAAACACCAAGACCACCTCATTCTCGCGCGTGGCGATCCCTTCGGTTATCGAGTGGGATTCGGACAACGACTTTACCCGCGTGATCGGCGCGCAGGTGGGTGAAATCACCCGTGGCGGCGAATACAGCAAGTTGCTGCCCGCGATCGACTTCCGCATCGAACCGGTTGACGATGTCGTGGCCCGCGTGTCGTATTCCAAGACGATCGCCCGTCCGGACTATGGCAATCTGTTCGCCTCGCAATCGGCCAACGCCCCCGATCGTCCGACCCTCTTGGGCGGTGTCGCGGGCGGGTCGCAGGGCAACCCCGGCCTGCTGCCGCTGATCTCCGACAATTTCGACATCTCGCTGGAATGGTATTTTGCTCCCACCAGCTTCGTGTCGGGCGCCTTCTTCGTGAAGAATGTGTCGAACTTTGTCGGCGTGGGCCAGATCAACCAGAACCTCTTCGGTCTGCGCGATCCCACCACTGGTGCACCTGGCACGCGTTCGGGCGCCGCGCGCGATGTGATCAACAATCTCGGTGCGGTGCTGAGCGACGTCAGCCTGTTCACGATGACCGCGCTGATCGACGCCAACAACGGCGATGTGGCAGCGGCCACCGCGCAGTTCCAGGCACAGCTCCAGCCCAACGGTCAGCTGAATCAGGCCTTCGTGGACACGGTGCTGGCCGCGCGCGACGTGCTGCCGAACGCTTCCGACCCGCTGTTCGTGTTCCAGGTGTCCACCCCGATCAACAACCGGGAAGGCAACATTCATGGCTTCGAACTGCAGGGCCAGTACTTCTTCGGCGATACCGGGTTCGGCGTGTCGGGCTCGTTCACGAAGGTGTATGGCGATGTCGATGTGGATATCCTGTCCGATCCGGGCACCGATGTCTTCGCGCTGGTCGGTCTGTCCGACAGCTTCAACATCACCGGCATCTACGAAGCTGGTCCGATCTCGGCGCGCGTTGCCTATAACTGGCGCGACAAGTTCCTGGCGGGTGTGAACCGCGGGGGCAGCCGCAACCCGGTGTTCTTCGAGCCTTTCGGCACGCTGGACATGGCGGTCAGCTATGACTTCAACGAGCAGATCACCTTCTCGCTCGAAGCGGTGAACATCCTGAGCGAGCCGGTGCGTTCCTATGGTCGCGACACGAACCAGCTCTGGTTCGCGCAGGAACTGGAGCCGCGCGTGCTGGTGGGTGCGCGCTACCGCTTCTGATCGGCTGACGCCACAGTGACGTAACGGGGGAGGGGTTCTTGTGTTCAAGGACCCCTCTCTTTGCCTTCCGGGCCATTGCCGCAGGCGGCAATTTCCCGCACATTGGTTCAGGGTTGGTGCGAGCGAGGCTCCTGCATGGCCTGACATACCCTGACGACGAGTTGCAACTGGAATGACCCACGCCCTTCTCAACAATGTCGACCACCACGATCTGCGTGTGATCACGCGCGGCGCGGCGGAATATGGCGATGCGGTGCATCAGGTGCTGGTCTTCCCCACCGAATTCGAGGCCGCTGCGCGCGAATTTCCCATCCTGCTGCGCCACGATGCCGAAGGTCGCTTGCGTCCGGTGGCGCTTCTGGGGCTGGCGGATGGCGAGAATCTGTTTCTTGACCCCGCGCTTGGCTGGCAATCCCGCCATGTGCCGCTGGCGCTGCAACGCGGACCTTTCAGCATAGCTGCGCCCGAAGCCGAAGGCACGGAACCAATGATCCGCATCGACCTTGCCGATCCGCGCGTGTCTCGCTCGGAAGGCGAGGCGGTGTTTCTGCCGCATGGCGGGCAGACGCGCTATCTGGAGCACATCGGCAATGTGCTGCGTGCGATCTATCTCGGCCATGATCTGCTCGATCCCCTCGTGGAGGCACTGACCCGCGCGGACTTGCTGCGGCAGGTCAACCTCGAATTGTGCACGGCGGAGGACGAGATGATCGCCATATCCAACGCGGTGACGATCGACAGGGAGCGGTTGGCCGCGCTTTCAGGGTCCGAACTGGAAGCGCTGCATCGGCCCGGCTTCCTTCATTCGGCCTTCTTCATCGCTGCCTCGCTCGACAATCTGCAGCGCCTTGTCGATATGCGCAGCGCCCGCCGCGCGGCCCTTTTGGAGAAGGTGCCGGCCTGATGCCCGATTGGGGCATCCCGGTTCGCCGCCTGGCGGGAATTGCTCCCGATGCCATACCCTTTGCCGAACTGTTTGCCGCAGGACAGCCGGTGGTGCTCGAAGGTTTGGCGCGTGATTGGCCGCTTGTGCAAGCAGGGCTTGCAGGAGCGCGGGAGGCTGCCGCTTATCTGGCCGGGTTCAGCGGCGATGCGGCGGTAACGCTTTTCACCGCGCCACCCGAAACCGGCGGGCGCTTTCATTACACACCGGCAGTGGACGGCTTCAATTTCGATGCCACCCGTGCGTCGCTGCGCGACGTGCTGGCGCAATTGCTCGCCGGCCTGGACGATCCTTCCGCCCCCGCGCTCTATGTCGGCTCGACCGATCTTGACCGCTTCCTGCCGGGCTTCCGCGCCGAAAACGATCTGCCTCTGACGCATCCCGACTTTGCCGTGAAGCCGGTGCTGGCCAGCATCTGGATCGGCAACCGTACCACGGCAGCGGCGCATTACGACATCTCGAACAACATCGCGTGCTGCCTGGTGGGGCAGCGCCGCTTCACGCTGTTTCCACCCGATCAGGTGGCCAATCTCTATCCCGGCCCGTTGGAACCCACACCCGGCGGGCAAGTGGTGACGATGGTCGATTTCCGCAATCCCGATCTGGCCCGCTACCCGCGTTTTGCACGCGCGATGGAGGTGGCATTGGTGGCAGATCTGGAACCGGGCGATGTGCTCTATTATCCGGCCCTGTGGTGGCACCAGGTCGATGCGCTGGCTCCGTTCAATGCCATGGTCAATTACTGGTGGAACGCGGTACCCGCACATATCGACACTCCGCAGACAACCCTGCTGCACGCTCTCCTGTCCTTGCGCGACCGGCCCGCACACGAAAAGGCTGCGTGGCGCGAACTGTTTGAATATTATGTGTTTGGTGACGGCGATTTGGCAGCGGCGCATATCCCCGAATGCGCACGCGGGCCACTTGGGCCGATGACCGAGATGACCGCGCGGCGGCTCCGCGCGCAGGTGCTCCACCGGCTGAACCGGTAAGCAGAAGGGCAAGAGGACGATGGCAAGAAGGCCGGTCAAGCGGGTGGTGATTGCAGGAGGTGGCACGGCGGGCTGGTGCGTGGCGGCCATGCTGGCGAAGGCCGTGGGACCTTTGGTGCAGATCACGCTGGTGGAATCCGATGATATCGGGACAGTGGGCGTGGGCGAAAGCACGATCCCCACCGCGCGCCGGTTCCACGATCTGCTGGGCATTGACGAGCGGGAGTTCGTGCGTGCGACGCAGGCCAGTTTCAAGCTGGGCATCAGCTTTGAGAACTGGACGCGCGAGGGGGAAAGTTATTTCCATTCCTTTGGCACGGTGGGCCGGGGCACCTGGGCGGCGGATTTCCAGCATATGTGGTTGGAAGCGCGCGCGTTTGGCGTGGCCGGCGACATTGCCGAATACAGCCTCGAAACACAGGCGGCGCTGGCGATGAAATTTGCCGCGGGCGGTGATGCCAAGGGCGGGCCGGTGCTCAATTACGCCTACCATTTGGATGCAACCGCCTATGGCCAGTTCCTGCGTCGTTTTGCCCAGCCGCTTGGCGTGGAGCGGATCGAGGGCAAGATCCGATCCGTCCGGCTGGACGCGGAAAGCGGCGATATTGCCGCGCTCGACATGGAAGATGGCGCATCGGTCGAAGGCGATTTGTTCATCGATTGCACGGGTTTTCGCGGACTGCTGATCGAACAGGCTCTGCATACCGGCTACGAGGACTGGACACATTGGCTGGGCACCGATCGGGCGTTGGCGGTCCAGACCGAGGCATCCGGCCCTGCGCGCCCCTATACCCGCGCCATGGCGCACCGGGCGGGCTGGCAATGGCAGATCCCGCTGCAACACCGGGTGGGCAACGGGCTGGTCTATGCCAGCAGCCATTTGTCCGATGACGAGGCGCTCGCCATGCTGAAAGGGCGGCTGGACGGCCCGATGCTGACCGATCCGCGCCTTATCCGCTATGTTTCGGGCACGCGCCGCAAGAGCTGGAACCGCAATTGCGTGGCGATCGGCCTGTCGAGCGGATTTGTCGAGCCACTCGAATCCACATCGATCCATCTCATCATGATCGCTGTCACGCGGCTGGCACAATTGTTCCCGTTTGACGGGGTGAACGACGCGTTGCGCGACCGATACAACGATCTGTCGCGGCGCGAGCTGGAGGCGATCCGCGATTTCATCGTGCTGCATTACCACCTGAACAACCGCCAAGGGGAAAGCTTTTGGGATGCCTGCCGGACGATGGATATTCCCGAAAGCCTTGCCGCGCGCATCGCGCTGTTTCGCGACAGTGCCACCGCCTATCAGGCGAATGACGAACTGTTCCGCGTGGACAGCTGGGTGCAGGTGATGCTGGGGCAGGGTCTGATGCCGCAGGGGCGGCATGGTCTGGGCCGGATGATCGGCAAGGAGCGGCTCGCCGCGTCGCTGGCGGGATTGGCCGATGGTATAAATAACCATGTCGCGCGCCTGCCGGAACACCAGCAATTCCTTGATCGGTATTGTTCCGTGCCCGTGGCAGCTTGACTGGAAGCCCCCTTCTGGTAGCGCTAACACTCATGAGAGGAAAAAGCTGGAAAGCGCCATTCGCAGTTGTGGCTGCCGCGTTTCTCGCCTTGTTGCCGTCGCAAACGGCGCAGGCGGAGGATGGGTATGATCTGTGGCTGAGATATGCGCCGCTGGAAGGGGCAGCGCTGGAGCGGTTGCAGGCGTTCAATCCGGTGGTCCATTTCGACAGCGCAACGCCTGACAGCGAAACCACCGACATCGCAATTGCCGAACTGGAACGTGGACTTGCGTCCATGCTGGCCCGTCCTCTGGCAGATGATGGGCAAGGAAAGATCGCGCTTCATTGCGCTGATCCGGCCTTGCCTGCTGATGGCAGTTTCCGCCTCGCCGGTGCAGCAGACGCCGTGACGCTGCTGGCGGGTTCCGATCTGGGTTGCCTCTACGGCACCTACGCCCTGCTGCGCGAACTGGCGCAGGGCGCTGATCCGCGCAGCCTCAACATCGCCTCCGCTCCCGCCATGCCGCTGCGTATGCTCAACCACTGGGACAACCCGGATGGTCATGTCGAGCGCGGCTATGCCGGGCGTTCCATATTCGATTGGTGGCATCTGCCGCAGCGAATGGACGAGCGGATGATCGATTACGCGCGCGCCAATGCCAGCATCGGCATCAACGCGGTGGCGGTCAACAATGTCAATGCGCGTGCCTTCATGCTGGAGGCCCGCTATATCGAGAAGCTCGCGCGGCTGGCGGACGCCTGGCGGCCTTACGGCATCCGTGTGTTCCTGTCGGCCCGCTTCAGTGCCCCGCGCGACATTGGCGGATTGCCCACGGCGGACCCGCTCGACCCCGCCGTGCGCGCGTGGTGGAAAGCCAAGGCGGACGAGATTTACGCCGCCATTCCCGATTTTGGCGGCTTTCTGGTCAAGGCCAATTCCGAAGGCCAGCCCGGCCCGCAGGATTACGGCCGCACCCACGCCGACGGGGCGAACATGCTGGCCGAGGCGCTGGGCGAGCGGGGCACGGTGATCTGGCGCGCTTTCGTCTATTCCGAATTTGACGAGACCGACCGCCACGCGCAGGCCTATGCCGAGTTCGTGCCGCTCGATGGCCAGTTTGCCGAGAATGTCATCGTGCAGGTGAAGAACGGCGCAATCGATTTCCAGCCGCGCGAGCCGTTTCACCCTATGTTCGGCGCCATGCCCCATACCCGGCTGATGCTGGAGGCGCAGATTACCAAGGAATATCTGGGCTTTGCCAGCCACCTCGCCTTCCTTGCCCCGATGTGGGAGGAAGTGCTGAGGGCCGATACCGGCCATGGCGCGACCGTGGCAGAGGTAACCTCGCCTGTCGGCATGGCAGGGGTGGCCAATACCGGGTCGGACCGTAACTGGTCGGGTTCCGATTTCGATCAGGCCAATTGGTATGCTTTTGGCCGCTTGGCCTGGGACCCCACGCTTTCCAGCGAGACGATCGCGCGCGAATGGGCCGCGCAGACCTTCAGCCGCGCACCCGCCTTTCTCGATTCGGTTGTGCCAATGATGCTGGGCAGCCGCGAGGCGGTGGTGAATTACATGACGCCGCTGGGCCTCGCGCACCTGATGGGCACGGGCCACCATTACGGACCCGCGCCGTGGGTCTGCGACCTGGAGCGGCCCGAATGGAACCCGTGCTATTACCACCGCGCCGATGCAAACGGCATCGGGTTCGACCGCACGGAAAGCGGCACCAATGCCCTTGCGCAATACGCGCCCGCTATCGCCGCGCAATGGGCCGATCCTGCCAGCACGGATCCCATTTGGCTGCTCTGGTTCCACCGCGTCAGCTGGGATCACCCCATGCCGTCCGGGCGCAGCCTGTGGGCTGAACTGGTGCACCGTTATGACAGCGGGGTTGCCGCGGTCGATGCCATGGCAGACTCTTGGGCAAACCTTGCGCCTTTTGTCGATGCACGGCGCCACCGCGCGGTGACCGAAAACCTGGCGATTCAGGCAAACGAGGCCCGCTGGTGGCGCGATGCCAGCCTCGCCTATTGGCAATCGGTGAACGGGCGCGAATTGCCGGCCGGAACGCCGGCGCCGGCGCACACGCTGGATTACTACCGCTCGCTGACTTTCCCGGAAGCACCCGGAAATTGAGTTTGCGGCCAACTACGCTTGTGAACAGACGCTTGCGGGGCTGGGGATAGCAGGTCTATGGCAATAGTGATGACGCAAGAGGGGCAGACGGTAACCAAACGCAGGACGCGCGGTGCACGCCGCCACCTTGGCGCGCCCACCATTGCCGATGTCGCGCGCGAGGCGAATTGCTCCCCCATGACGGTCAGCCGCGTCATCAATTCCGAAGGCAATGTGCGCGATGCCACCCGCAACCAGGTGATGGCCGCGATTGCCAAGCTCAATTATTCCCCCAACCGCGCCGCGCGCAGCCTTGCAGGCGGGGAACAGGTGCGCATTGCCCTGCTGTTCGATAACCCCTCGGCCTCCTATCTCAGCGAGTTCCTGATGGGTGCATTGGAAGAGGCCAGCCGCCGCGATGTGCAGCTGGTGGTGCAATCGTGCGAGGATGTGTCCTCCGCCAAGCAATTGGTGCGCAATCTGGCCGAAGGCGGGATCCGCGGTTTCATCCTGCCACCGCCCTTGTGCGACGATCAGGACGTGCTCAACCTTGTGGCGGAACTGGATGCGATTGCCGTGGCGGTTGGGCCGGGCCGCGCCGCCGGATCGCAGGGCGCGGTGCTGATCGACGATTTCCAGGCTGCCTATGACATGACGATGCACATCATCGGCCTTGGCCATCGGCGCATTGGCTTCATCATCGGTAACCCGGAACAGGTCGCCGCCGACCGCCGCCTCAACGGCTATCTGGCCGCCTTGCGCGACTCCAAGATTGAGGTCGATGAGCAGCTGATTGTTCAGGGCCGCTTTACCTACCGTTCGGGCATGGACGGGGCAGAGAAACTGCTTTCGGTGGAGCCGCGGCCCACCGCCATCTTCGCCTCCAACGATGATATGGCTGCTGCCACGGTTGCCGTGGCGCATCGCCGCCATCTGGATGTGCCCAACGATATCACCGTGTGCGGGTTCGACGATACCGACATGGCCAGTTCGATCTGGCCCGAACTCACCACGATCCGCCAGCCCATCCGCGAGATGACCGCATGGGCCGTGGGCGCGATTACCCGGATGATCCGGGCCAAGCTGCACGGGGAGAAAGTGCGCCCCGAACAGGAAACCCTGCCCTATGTGCTGATCCGGCGCGAATCCGATGCCGCGCCGTCGCTCGCCCAGAGCCGCACACGAGGCCAAAGCCCCACGCGAGGGAAATCCAACTAATGCCTGCTGAAAATGGGAATGCGGGGCGCCGTCTGCGCAGCCGCGACTGGTTTGACAATCCTGCCCGCATGGACATGACCGCGCTCTATCTGGAGCGGTTCATGAATTACGGCGTCACGCCCGAAGAACTGCGTAGCGGCAAACCGATCATCGGCATCGCGCAAAGCGGCAGCGACCTGTCCCCCTGCAACCGCATCCATGTCGATCTGGCCAAGCGCACGCGCGATGGCATCCGCGATGCAGGCGGCATACCCATCGAATTTCCGGTGCACCCGATCTTCGAGAACTGCCGCCGTCCCACCGCCGCTCTTGATCGCAACCTCCTCTATCTGGGGCTGGTGGAACTGCTCAACGGCTATCCCCTCGACGGCGTGGTTCTGACCACCGGCTGCGACAAGACCACTCCCAGCCAGATCATGGCTGCATCGACCGTGGATATTCCCGCCATCGTGCTGTCGGGCGGGCCGATGCTCGACGGTTGGCATGAAGGCGAACTGGTGGGCAGCGGCACGGTGATCTGGCGCAGCCGCCGCAAGCTGGCGGCGGGCGAGATCGACGAGGAGGAATTCCTCGATCGCGCCACTTCCAGCGCACCATCCGCCGGGCATTGCAATTCGATGGGCACGGCCAGCACGATGAACGCCGTGGCCGAAGCGCTGGGTCTGTCGCTCACAGGCTGTGCGGCAATTCCCGCGCCTTACCGCGAGCGCGGACAGATGGCCTATCGCACCGGTGTGCGCATCGTCGAAATGGTGCACGAAGACCTGCGCCCGTCGAAAATCCTGACCCGCGAGGCTTTCGAAAACGCGGTGGCCGTCGTCAGCGCCTGCGGCGGGTCGAGCAATGCGCAGCCGCATATCCAGGCGATGGCCGCCCATGCCGGGGTCGATCTGCCGACCAGTGTGTGGCAAGATCACGGCTATGATCTGCCGCTGCTGCTCAATATGCAGCCGGCTGGCAAATATCTGGGCGAGCGCTTCCACCGCGCGGGCGGCGTTCCGGCGGTCATGTGGGAGTTGTTGCAAGCGGGCAAGCTCCACGCCGATTGCCTGACCTGCACCGGCCGGCCGATCGCGGAAAACCTGGAGGGGCGCGAAAGCACCGACCGCGAGATGATCCGCCCCTTTGCCGATCCGCTGATGGAAAAGGCGGGCTTCATGGTTCTGAAGGGGAATCTGTTCGATTTCGGTGTGCTGAAAACGTCGGTCATCTCGCCCGAATTTCGCGCCCGCTATCTCTCGCGCCCCGGTGCAGAAGGCATTTTCGAAGCGCGCGCCGTGGTGTTTGACGGGTCGGACGATTACCACCACCGGATCAACGATCCCGCGCTCAATATTGACGAGGATTGCATCCTGGTGATCCGTGGTTCGGGGGTGATCGGCTGGCCGGGCAGCGCCGAGGTGGTGAACATGCAGCCGCCCGATGCGATGATCCGGCGCGGTGTTTCGTGGCTTCCGACACTTGGCGACGGCCGGCAATCGGGCACCTCGGACAGCCCCTCCATCCTCAATGTCTCGCCCGAAAGCGCGGTGGGCGGCGGGCTGGCCTGGCTGCGTGATGGCGATATCATCCGCGTCGATCTGAACGAGGGCACTTGTAACGCGCTGGTGGACGAGGCCGAGATTGCCCGCCGTCTGGCGGAGGAGCCCGCGCCGCCGATTCTGCCGTCGAACACGCCGTGGGAAGAACTCTACCGCGAAAAGACCGGGCAACTGGGCGAAGGCGGGGTGATGGAATTCGCGCTGAAATACCGCGGCACTGCGCAAAAGGGCCTGCCGCGCCACAATCACTAGGGTGCGGTAAACATCTGGCTGAAAAAGCAAAGGGCGGGTCGTGAAACCCGCCCTTTCCGACTAGTCAGGAGGCGCTGATCGTCATTTCCAGCATGGCGCTGCATCCGGGCGGCAGATGCGTCATCTGGGCCGGGTTCTGATTCAACGCATCGGGTACATGGCTGACCGGCTCCAGACACAATTGTCCGCCGCCATTGAAGACATGCAGGCAGGGCGCGCCGCGAGCGGTGAGGGTGATGGTGCCCAGATTATCGGTGATGGTCGCGGCGGCATCCCAGCCGGTGTAGCAATGGTCGATCAGGCTATCGGGCAAGGTTGATCCGGCGGCGAAATCGGAAAAGCGCGCAGCGTCGGCAATCTCGCCCGAGGGGATCAGGTCGTCACCCACCAGCACCACGCCGGCAGAGGCAAAACGCACCAAACTTTCCGGCCGCCGACGGAAATAGGGGTGCAGGCCCAGCCCGCATGGCATCACCCGGTCCGACAGATTGGTCAGATCAAGCGAGATTGCCATGCCGCGCGGCCCCAGGCGGATACGCTGGCGCGCGTGATAGGCAAAGGGCCATCCCGCCCTGCCATCGTGGCTGTGCTCCAGCGTGCATTTGAACGCGGCCTGCGCCGTCACCTGCCACGGCTGCTCCCAGCCTATGCCGTGCAGCGCACATTCCTCTGGCGGGAAATTGCGCGGCAACTGCACCTTCGCTCCGTCATGCCTGAAGCGTGCACCGGCAATGCGGTTGGCGAAAGGCACGAGCGGGAAACATCCGCTTTCCAGCGGATTGGCGGAACCTTCGGGCAGCGGGCGCAGCACATCCACGCCAGCGCGGCGCAGGAAGGCGATCAGTCCCCCCGCTTGCGGAAGCACACCGGCTTCCCATCCATCCGTGGTCAGTTCCACCATATCAGCAGTCACATTCAGCCTTTCGCCTTGGCGGCATGGGCGCGCACCGCCTGCAACATGGCCGCATCGGTATCGAACAGGCCATACCAGCCCTGCGGTTCGTGCGGCGGATCGCCCATATAGGCAAGATCACCATCGCGGAAAGCATAGTCGGGATGCGCGGCGCGCGCTTCCCCGTTCCACGCCCAGAAATTACTGCCCTGAACGGGGCCGTCATTCGCCCAGCTTTCCTCCACCGCGTCATAGATGGTCTGGTAATAGAGCTGGCGAAAATCGGTGCTGGCGGCAGGATCGTATGATTCCCGGTCGCGCGGGAAGCCGAATTCCTCGATCACCAATGGTTTGTCCAGCGTGCGCGCGATGTCGGCGTGCGTGGTCAGGTAATCGACCACTTTCGCGCGCCCATCGGGCCAGGTGCCGGGCAGATCGTCCCCTTTTACCCAGCCCCAGTTGAGCGGCCAGATATGTGCGGTGAGGTAATCGACTTCGTTATGCGCATCGGCCACCAACACGGCATCGCCATTGGTCGCCTGCGTGCCTTCCTGCCCCAGGCTGACCAGATGGTTGGCGTCCAGCGACCGGATCAGCGCCGCGCTTTCGGAAATCCAGCGCAGATAGGACTCGCGGTTGGCGGCAATGGCGGCGTCGCTGCCGCCGGGGCGCGGTTCATTGGCCAATTGCCAGCTCATGATCGCGGGATCGTCGGCATAGGGCAAGCCGGTGACGGTGTTGGTGCGCGACACCAGACTGGTCAAATGCGCATGATACAGCTCCACCGCCTCGCGGTTGGCATAGAACTGCGCCGTGGAATCGGCAAAGGCGGGCCAGGGATGCGCCGGATCGCCCATGTCCATGTGGCTGCCCGTGACCCGCGCCAGCAAGGTTTGCAGCCCGCCCGACCATTCCCAGAAATTGGACAGCACCAGCACCGCCGTCATTCCGCGCCGGGCAATTTCAGCCATGGCGAAATCCAGCCCTTCGAGCAGGGGGGTATTCGTGCTGCCATCGGCCCGCGTCATGCCCGGCTTGATCGCGTTCTTGAGCGGGCCTTCCTCGGCTGCGGCCATAATACGCAGGTTGTTGAGGCCAAGCTTGGCCAGCCGGTCCAGCTCGCGCAGCAGGCGCGGGCGGTTGCCGTATTCGGCATCCGCGCCCAGCCATGCCGCATACCACATATTCGCGCCCACCACCCGGAAAGGCGCGCCCCCGCGCAGCAATTGCTGGCCTCGGCGGGTGATGAAGGCAGGCGCAGCTCCTTCCGCCGCCCCAGTCGCGCATCCGCCGAGCCAGATCGAGGCAAGGCCGGCAGCGCTTCCTGCCATCAAGCTGCGGCGATCGATCCTCATTGTGCGATTTCCAGCTCGAAACCCGGCACGGGCAAATCGCGCCCGTCATACAGATTGATCACGGGCGCATCCGCCCAGCCGTGGCGCACGCGTGTCGCCGGTCGCCCATCCGCTGCGATGAGCATTTTGTCGCCCCACAGCGCAGGCAACAAAAAGCGGCAGCTGTCCTGCGTATCGCCGCACAATTCCACGCCCAGCGCATAGGGGCCGCCATAAGCGGTCAGCCCGCCTTCCACGCCGCTGAAGGTGACCGTGATCGTGTCGCCTTCGCGCGATGCGCTGACGGGTTGGGGCAGAGCCACGCCCTGCGCCGCCATGGCAAGGCGGAGGCCCAGAACATTCTTGTTGGCGGGGTGGATGTCGCTCGGCTCGCCAATGTCGATGGCGGTGACCAGCGCGGCATTGGCATCGGCCACCACGCCCTGGCGCTGCTCCTCGCGCAATTCGCCCCAGCCTGAGGCCACCGGCACGCTTACCCGGCGGCCGTAATCGGCCAGTTGCACTACCAGCATCCGTGCCTGTTCACCAAATTGCGCGCGCCATCCGGCAAACAGATGGGTGAGGCGTGTTGCGTAGCCGGCCTGCCCCACATCGCTTTCACCCTGATACCAGGCCACGCCTGCCAATCGCATACCGCCCAGCGGGGCAATCATGGCGTTGTGCATCACGCCAAAGCCGGCAATTGCATCCCAGGGTGCGCGCGGCGGCATCTGGCTGATGGCACCTACCGCATATTCCCAGTCCGCGCCCAGCGGAATCGGGGCGCCACCCGCCGGGGTAATATGCAGCCGCTCCGGCCCGCCGAAGAAGCCACCGGTATCCCAATTGTTGCTGGCGGCAATCAGGACGGTGTTTTCCCCTTCCCGCAGATATTCGCGCGGCACCCGGTAATTGCGTTCGACGCCCCAGCCGAAGGTGTAGCCGACCGGATTGCCGTTCACCCAGGTGAGGTCGAGATCGTCAATCGCGCCAATTGCCAGCATGGCATCGCCCGCCGCCGCCTGCTCGGCCGTGAGGGTGAAGGTCTGGCGCAGCCACACATTTGCCGCAGGCTGCGTGTCAAGGCCGGTGCCCGTCCAGCTGTTCCAGAAGGAAAATTGCGGGATCGGCTTCCACGCAAGGCTATCGGGATTGGTCCACGGCTCGTTCCCGTTGTCGCCTGCGCGCCACCAGTCATACCATTGCGGCACAAAAGCCTGCGCGGCAGCCAGAGGATCGCGCGAATAGAGCTGCAACAGCTCGGCCGCCTGTTCGCCATACAGGTCGCGCACCGCCGCCGGGCTCAGCCAGGCGCTGGAGGCCGACCCGCCCCAGTTGGAATGGATCAGGCCCACCGGCACGCCAAGATCCGCGCGCAACTGCTTGCCCATGAAGAAACACGCGGCGGAAAACGGCTCCACCGTCTCGGCCGTGGCAGCCTGCCATTCGACGGGCGCGCCAAAGGCGTCCTGTTCGGTCGCGGCGGTGAATTGCGGCACCTTGAGCAAGCGCATCAAGGGGTCGGCGGCGCGGCGCAGCTCGCTTCCGGTGTTAAGCGCGCGCGCAACGGGCAGTTCCATGTTCGACTGACCCGAACACAGCCAGACATCGCCGATCAAAAGGTCGTGCAGCACCGTTTCGCCGGTGGAATCGGCAAGGCGCAGCGTCAGCGGTTCTGCCGCAGCATCGCGCGCGGCGAAGGTCAGGCGGAAGCGGCCTTGCGCATCGGTGCGGGTGGTGCTGCGTTCTGTGCCAAGCGTGCCGGTAACTTCCGCGCCCGGCTCTGCGCGACCTTCGATGACGATGGGCTGTCCCCGCTGGAGCACCATGTGATCGCCATAAGCGGCGCCGGGCTGCGGGGCGGCCTGCACTGCCAGCGATGACGCCGCTGTCAGCAGAGCGGCAAGAACGGATGCGCGGAAAAGCGGTTTGGTGCCTGCGGCCATTTTCACTCCTGTCCCGCAAACGCCCCGGTTCTTCACGTCCGGTGGCGCGGTTGATAGGCTTAACCCAGCTTTGCCCGTGCCTGCGCAAAACCGGCGACGGGGGAATCGAAGGCCAGCAGGCTGCCGGCATGGGGGAATTGCGGGAACTCCCCCTCTTCCAGATTCTTGGTCGCGGTGGTGACAAAGGCGGTGCGGAAATCCGCGCCGCCCAGGCACATCTTGGTTATATCCCTCGCTTCGAACTCCACCTCGGCCACCACATCACCGTCGGGAGAGAATCGGGCGACGCGGCTGCCGAGGTAGAGTCCGGTCCAGACATGGTCTTCGGCATCGACTACCGGACCATCGGGATAGGCATTGGGATGAAGCGCACCGGTATCGGCAAAGAGGCGAGCCTCGCCAACACCCGATACGGTAAGCGGGGCCACCATGATTTTCTGGCCCAGCGTGTCGGTAAAATAGATGCGATCACCTGCGGCGCTGACAGCAGGGCCATTGGTAATCGAAATGCCGGAAGGGCCGGCGGGACGGATTTCGCCGCGCTCGAACACATAGAAGCGGCCCGATGCCTGGCTTTCGCTGTCGTCCATCGAGCCGAACCATACGCGGCCCCAAGGATCGGTGCAGGCATCGTTGAGGCGGTTCCCCACAGGTTCACCCGGCACATCCATCAGCTTTTCAAAACGCTGATGCGCGGGATCGAAAGTGTATAGCCCGTCCTTCAGCCCGCACAAAAGCAGGCCGTTATCGGCGGGCAGGGCCCAGCCGATCTGCTCCGGCGCCTCGGCCATGGCATTGCTGCCCGTGGCCGGATCGTAATGCCACAGCCGGTGCTGCTTGATATCGACGAACCAGACGATGGCGCGTTCGGCATCCCAGAACGCGCCTTCGCCCAACTTGCTGCCGACATCGATCAGCCGGCGTGGCCGCGCCGAAGAGGTCAGGTTCACCGCCATCCGGCATCCACCCAGTAATTATGCGCGGTGCAGAAGCGGGCATCGTCGCTTGCCAGAAACAGCGCCATGGCGGCGATGTCGGCGGGCTGGATGCGTCCATCGAGGCATTGCGCGGCAACGATTTCGGCCTCGCCTTCGGGTGTGTACCACTTCATTTGCCGCGGGGTCTGCACATTGCCGGGTATGATGGCGTTAACGCGGATGTTGTCACGACCCAGCTCGCGCGCCAGGCTGCGCGTCAGCCCCTCGATCGCGGCCTTCGCTGTCTGGTAAACCACCAGATCCTTCAGCCCCAGATGCCAGCTGATCGATCCCAGATTGACAATCGACCCGCCGCCCGCCGCGCGCAGAGCCGGAACGGCCGCCTTGGCGGCAAAGAACTGGTGCTTGAGGTTCACGGCCATGCGCTCGTCCCAATATTCGGGCGTCACATCGGCGAAATTGTGCCGGTCATCGCTGGCGGCATTGTTGATTAGCACGTCACAGCCGCCGAGGCGCTCGATCAGCTGGCCGATCTTGGCGCCGTAATCGGTGCAATCGGTAATGTCGCACGGCATGAAGATCGGCGGAACCGATGCGTCGGCGAGGCGCGCGACCAGGGCGGCGCTGGGCGCTTCCTGAATGTCGACAAAGGCAACGGCCGCGCCCTGACGGGCGAAGGCTTCCACAATGCCTTCCCCGATGCCCGAACCGCCACCGCTTACCAGTACTTTCTTACCGGCCAGGCTGGGGTAAATCGCCCCCTGAGCCACTGGCCGCAACATCCCCTCAGCCATCTGGCTCAGTCTCCTGTGTAGACCGTTTTCACGGTCGTGTAGAACTCCACTGCGGCAAAGCCCTGCTCGCGCGCGCCATAGCTCGATCCGCGCGTGCCGCCGAAAGGCACGTGGTAATCGACACCGGCAGTGGGCAGATTGATCATCACCATGCCCGCCTTGACATTGCGACGGAAATGCCGCGCCTTGGCAAGGCTGCTGGTGACAATACCGGATGAAAGGCCAAAATTGCCGCGATTGGCCTGTTCCAGCGCCTCGTCGTAATTCTTCACGCGGATGGTGGAGACGACGGGGCCGAAAACCTCTTCATTGTTGATGCGCATGTCGGGATTGGTATCCGCGATCACGGTGGGCTGCATGAAATAGCCGTTGGTCTCGCCCTTCACCGCCTCGCCGCCGCCCGCCAGACGCCCGCCTTCGTCACAGGCAATCGCGACATACCGGAAGTTCTGCTCCAACTGCTGTTCGCTGGCGGCCGGGCCGACCTGCGTTGCCGGATCGAGCGCCGGGCCGACCTTGAGGCTCTTGGCCTTTTCCGCCAGCGCCGCCACGAAGGCATCGTGAATGCCGTCTTCCACGATTACGCGGCTGGACGCAGTGCAGCGCTGACCGGTCTGGAAAAAGCCGCCATCGGCCGCAATTGCCACGGCCTTGTCGAGATCGGCATCGTTCAGGATCACCAGCGGGTTCTTGCCGCCCATTTCCATCTGCACCTTGGCGCCGCGCTTCATCGCGGCAAGGCCCACCGCGCCGCCCACCTGCTGGCTGCCGGTAAAGCTGATCGCGGCCACATCTTCGTGATCCACAATCGCGCGGCCCACATCGCCGCGGCCCAGCACCATGTTGAACACGCCCGCAGGGACGCCTGCCTCGTGAATGATTTCCGCCAGGGCATAGGCCATGGTGGGCGTGACATTGGCGGGCTTGAGCACCACCGTATTGCCGAACGCCATGGCTGGGGCGGCTTTCCATGCGGGGATGGCGATGGGGAAGTTCCACGGCGTGATGAGGCCGACAACCCCCAATGCCTCGCGATGGGTGGCCACATCAAGGCCGGGACGCGTCGATTCGAGCGTCAGCCCATGGCGGCGCAGCGCTTCGCCAGAGAAATAGCGGAAGATGCGCGCGGCGCGCAGCACTTCGCCCATGCCTTCGGCGCGCAGCTTGCCTTCTTCGCGCGCAAGCAATTCGCCCAGTTCCGCGGCGCGGGCGAACAGGGCGGAGGCAACCTTTTCCAGCAAATCGGAACGCACTTCGGGCGAGGCATTGGCCCAGGCCGGCTGCGCCGCCTTTGCCGCGGCAACAGCCGCGCCAACATCAGCCGCCGTCCCATCGGGAAAGCGCGCGACGATGTCGCTGGTATCGGACGGGTTGATGCTCTCCAGCGCGTCGCTCGCGCCGGTGAACTCGCCACCGATATAGTGGGAAAGGATACGGTTGGTCATGAAACTCCTCAGATGCGGTCGATCAGGCCGCGTGCGGCCAGGTTGCGCACGAATTCGCTGATGCCCATGGTCCAGGCCGGTGCATCGCGCGAAGTCGTGACGGTGTTTTGCAGCGTGCCGATACGCGGCGAGCTGATGGTAACGGTATCACCCACCTTGTGCGTGAAACCGGCGCCCGGTGTGTCGCGATCCTGCGTGGGGGCAAACAGCGTGCCGCAGAACAGCACGAATCCATCGGGATAATGATGCTCCGACAGACACTGCGCCACCAGATCGGTGGGATCGCGGCTGATCTGCCCCATGTCGTTGGTGCCTTCCAGCCGGTAACCTTCGGGCCCGTCGATCTGCAATTCCACCTTGGCGGTGCGCACATCGTCGAGTGTAAAGCCATCATCGAACAGGCGGATGAACGGGCCGATCGCGCAGCTGGCGTTGTTGTCCTTGGCCTTGGAAAGGAGCAGCGCGCTGCGCCCTTCGAAATCGCGCAGGTTTACGTCATTGCCCAGCGTTGCGCCCACGATTTCGCCATGCGCATCGCACACCAGCACCACTTCGGGTTCGGGGTTGTTCCAGCTCGAATCGCTGCGCACCCCGATCAGCGCGCCCGTGCCCACAGTCGAAAGCGTGGGCGATTTGGAGAATATCTCCGCATCGGGGCCAATCGCCACTTCGAGATATTGCGACCACATCCCTTCTGCAATGAGCGCGGCCTTGAGTTCGGCAGCCTCCGCACTGCCGGGGACGACCGAGCGGATGCCAGCGCCAACCTTTTCTTCTAGCGTGGCGCGAATCGCTTCGGCCGCCGAGGCATCGCCGCGGGCGCGTTCCTCGATCACGCGTTCAATCGCGGACAGGGCAAAGGTCACGCCAGCAGCCTTTACTGCCTGCAGATCAATGGGGGAAAGCAGGCTCCAGCCTTCGGGCAGGCCATCTTCCACGGCGCCGATGTCCCGGCCGCCATCGAAAATGCGGCGCGCCACCGCACCAGCGGATGTCGCCACGGTTTCGGTCAGATCGAACAGGCGGCCGCCGCGAATCGCCAGCACATGCGGGCCATCCGGCCCCTGCGCACGTCCAATAAACTGTCCTTCCGCATAGTCAGCGGGCAAATATTGGGTCACTTCGGCTACCATTGCCGTGAATTCCTCCCCCTTGATAGCGCTACCATAAGATGCCTAAAAGGTTCCGGCAAGGGCAAACACCCAAGGTTTGTGCCAAAGGGAGAAGTTGAATGCGTAAAAGGCTGACAGGTTTATCGATTGCGGCGCTGACATTGGTGCTGGCTTCCCCGGCAATCGCGCAAACCGGGGCGGCGGCGCGGGTGGGGCCGACGGCCACGTTCGATTACATGGAATACCGCGCCACGGGCGAGGTGCCGGCAACGCCTGCTGATTCGTTCCGCAATCCGGTGCTGCCGGGTTTTCAGCCTGATCCCTCGATCGTGCGGGTAGGGGATGATTTCTACCTCACCAATTCCACCTTCAGCTGGTTTCCCGGCCTGCCGATCTATCACAGCCGCGATCTGGTGAACTGGAACCTGATCGGCCATGCGATCGACCGGCCGGGTATGGTCGATTTCAGCGGCCTTGGCACGAATCGCGCGCTGTTCGCGCCCGCGATCACCTATGGACACGGCAAATTCTGGATCGTGAACACCTGCATCGAATGCGGCAACAATTTCGTTATCACCGCTGACCGGCCCGAAGGTCCGTGGAGCGATCCGGTGTGGCTGCCTTTCGGCGGAATCGACCCCTCGCTCTATTTCGCCGAGGATGGCACCACCTGGATCACCTATAATGATGCCCCTGCGGTGGAGCCGCGTTACGAAGGCCACCGCGCGATCTGGATCCAGCAGTTTTTCCCCGAAACCATGTCTATGGCCGAGGAGCGCACACTGCTGGTCGATGGCGGGGTGAACCCGGCGGAAAACCCGATCTGGGCCGAAGGGCCGCATATCTACAAGGTGGGCGACTGGTATTACCTGCTGACAGCAGAGGGTGGCACGGCCGACCAGCATTCGCAGACGATCTACCGCTCGCGCGAACTCACCGGCCCCTATACGCCGGGCCCCATCAACCCCATCCTGACCCAGCGCAACATGGACCCGAATCGTCCCGACCGGGTGGAGGCGACCGGCCATGCCGATGCGGTGGAACTGGACGATGGCACATGGTGGGGCGTGTTCCTCGCCACCCGTCCCTTCGCCGGGCAATCGACGCTGATGGGGCGCGAAACCTTCCTGCTGCCGATGACGTGGGAAGATGGCTGGCCGCGATTCCTCGATCCGGGCGAATATGTGCCCGCCGTGGTGAAGCGGCCCAATCTGCCGCGTTTCAACGGCACCGACTGGAGCCGTTACCGCGACGATTTCACCGCGCCCTTGTCGGGCGAATGGATCGCGCTGCGCACCCCGGTGGCAACGCAGCAATGGGGGCTTGATGCCTCTGCCGGGCAATTATGGGTCACCGCAGGCCCGGATGCAGCGGGGAGCCTGGGTCGTCCGTCCTTTACCGGGCGCCGCCTGCGCCACCACCAGGCGGAAGTGAGCACGCGCGTCAGCTTTGCCCCCGCCGCGCAGGGTGATTTTGCCGGATTGCTGGCCTTCATGGATGAAGGGCACTTCCTGGCCTTTGGCGTCGAAGGCACCGGGCAGGGCCGCGAAATGGTCGCTCGCCTGCGTTATGAGCCTGAGCATGGCGAACGCGGCCAAGTGGTTGCGCGCGCGCCGCTGCCGGGCAATGGCGCGGTTGACCTGCGCCTGAACCTCGATGGCGGGCAGGCCAATCTCGCTTTCCGCGCCGCAGGTTCGCGCAACTGGCAGAATCTGGGCACCACGGTGAATGTGGAACCGCTGTCCTCCATCCATGCTGGCCTCTTTACGGGAGTGGTGATCGGCCCCTATGCAGTAGCCGGGGAGTAATTTGCGAATGGGGCGCTCCTGACGGGAGTACGGAGCGCCCCTTTTCGCGGAGGGATCACAATGCAAAACAAGGCTACCGTGCGGGCGGCGTTCATTGCCGTCACCACGCTGTTCTTTGCCTGGGGGCTGATCACATCGCTGATCGATCCGCTGGTCGCGGCGGTAAAGGGCATCTTCACCCTGACCGATATGGAAGCGCAGCTGTCTGCTTCCGCCTTCTTTATCGCCTATGCGCTGATATCCTTCCCCGCCGCCGTGCTGATTGCGCGGATACGGGCGGTTCCGGCGATATTGCTGGCGCTGGCGATCATGGTAGCGGCGTGTCTGATCATGCTGGGGGCGGCCAATATCGCGCAATATTCGCTGGTGCTGCTGGGCCTGTTCGTGCTGGCAAGCGGGATCACCGTGCTGCAGGTGGCGGCCAACCCACTGGCGGCGGCGCTTGGCGCGCCGGAAAAGAGCCATTTTCGCCTGACACTGGCGCAGACCTTCAACAGTTTCGGCACCTTCATCGGCCCCTATGTCGGAGCGGTGCTGTTCCTGGAAGGGCTCGAAGTCAAGGAAGGCACATTGGTGACCGATCAAGCGCGGCAGAACGCGCTGCTGGGCATCGACATGGCCTATTTCTGGATCTGCGGACTCTTGCTGCTGTTGTTCGCGTTTTTCTTCCTCTCGCGCCGCACGGTGGCGGCCGCCGCGCCCGAACCCGCGCCTGCCAAGGGGATCGGCGCGATGATTGCCGACGCGGTGTCGAGCCGCTGGTGCCTGCTCGGCGGGGCGGCGATCTTCCTTTATGTCGGGGCGGAAGTCGCCATCGGCACGCAGATGGCGCTGTTCCTCAACGATGATGGCGTGTGGGGCATTACGCTGCAGGATGCGGGCAAGTTCGTCAGCTTTTACTGGGGCGGGGCGATGGTGGGCCGGGCGATCGGTTCGCTGCTGCTGGCCCGGTTCGATGCCGCGCGCCTGCTGGCGATCTTCACCGCGATTGCCTGCGCCATGTGTCTTTATGTGGTGGCAGTAGGCGGCGTTTCGGCAGGCTATGTCGCGCTGGCGATCGGGCTGTTCAATTCGATCATGTTCCCGGTGATCTTCACGCTGACGCTGGAACGATCCACCGCCAGCGAGCAGGCGACGAGCGGGTTCCTGTGCACCTCCATCGTTGGCGGCGCGGCGTTGCCGCCGCTGGTGGGGCTGGTGTCGGGCGCAACCGGATATGTCACCGCCATGCTGCTGCCTGCGGCGTGTTACGCGCTGCTGGTGCTGTTCGCGGTGAAGGCGAGCCGGACACCGCCCCTGCGTGCGGCAGAGGCAATGTCCGCTCACTGACATGCGCGGGTTCTGGCGGCGAGGTTATTGCCCCGCTGTCAGCTTCACCACATAGACCGGGCCGATATCGACCACCTGCTGTGCGCCGCCCAGATGCAGCGCGACCACCGCGCTGCCGCCGGCCATTGCCGCGGTGGCGGTGGTGCGGACACGGACAAGCTGCCAGTTCGGCCCCACGCTGAAGGTGTTGTCGCCAAACCCGCCAAAGGGCGGCACGTTCTGCTGCACGCGCACGCCGATCCGCGCGCGCCCGTCTTCCGTAGCGGCCGACACGGTGCGGGCGGCAACCGCGATTTCGAGCTGGTCTCCCTCGGCAATCGCTTCGGTCAGCGGCACGGCGGCTTGCAGATCCCAGGCCTGCGGAGCCACGGCGGGGGATGTGAACTGCACCGCGCTGCCCAGCCAGATCGTCCCTTCCTCGCGCACAGCATAGGTGCCGGCATTGGCAAGGTAGCTGTAATCCGACACGAACGGATTGCTGATCAGCGTGCCGCGCCCTTCCAGTTGCGGCGGCAAAGTGGGCGTGGGGCGGGCATTGTTGCCCAGGATTCGATCTGCACCTGCCACCACGAAGGTCTGGCCGATTTCCACCGTTTGCTGTTCGGCCCCCATCTGGAACACCAGAAACGCCTCGCGCCGGGGGATCGAGATGTTGGCGGTGGCGGTGCCTTCATACCAGCGCCATTCGCGCCCGATGACAAAGGTCGTGTCGCCAAAGCCGGGCCACGGATCGGCATCGCGCTGCACGCGCACGGTGACGCGGCCGTTGCCATCCGCGGCGCGGCTTTCGGTGGTGCGCGCCCAGAAGCCGTATGTGACCTGCGTGCCCGATGCGATATCGGCCGTCAGCGGAGCATAGGCCTGCATATCCCACGGATTGGCGCCTGCGCGGCGCACTTCATACTGCGTTGCCGCCCCGCCGCCAGGAATATTTGGGTCGACGATCGCCGCTGTGCGCAGTCGTGCCCCGGCGGTGCGCCATTCGAGCGAGGTGGGATCGTTGATCAGCGTGCCGGGCAGGCTGGCATCGATCTCGGCCAGCTGTGCGGCGGTGTCCGCATCCTGCGCTAGCGTGGGCGCCGAAGGAAACAGTGCGAGAGCAAGGGCAGCCAGGCCCACCCCTGCCTTGCGAATTGCGAGGGTCATCTTGCGTTTCTCCCAACATCACACGCGCCGGCTCGTACCGGTCGCGCCAAATCCTCATCACGAACAGGGCAAAACCTGCTCCGCATCCATGCCCAGCCGCACTTCGGCCAAAGACCAGTCCGCCCTGCCTTCGCTAGCCAGGATGAACGGCGCGGCCACGCTTGCCATGTCGATCCCCTTGTCGCGTAGACATTTGAGCGGCAGGCCGTAACGCACGAAACGGCCATTGGCGGGCAGCACCACCGGGTTGACGCCCAGCGTGCCATCGGCCCCGCGCATCGCCACGCCCAGTGCCTGCGGCGCGGTATCGACCTTCACCGTGAACAGCAGCAGGATATCGGCATTGGTTTCGCGCGTGATGTCGACCGGGTTCAGATTGCTGACCGAAACCGCGGCCGAACCGCCCGCGATTTCAAAGCGGCGCGCACCTTCCTGTACCATATGGTTCACCGCGGTAATGCGCGCGCGGCCTTCCAACGCGTCTGCAGGCATGGTGGTGATGCGCGTTTGGCTGCCCGATTGGCCGGGATCGGCGATAGTGAGCGACCAGGCCGCTGCGGGAACACCGGCGTCAAACCATACGCGGCTGTCGCCCGCCTCGGCCACTTGCGCCAGCGGCAGTTCCGACCATGCGGCAGGCGCGCTGGCATAGGTGAGGCCGTAGCCCAGCGGGAACAAAGTGCCGTCATCCATGTCCGGAGTGATCGGCCATGCGGCGGGCAGCGTGCCGGTGAAATCGTAACGCGGCGCGCGGTTTGCATCGCCCACCAGCACATCGGCAATCCCGCCCCCTTCGCTGCCCGGAAGCCAGGCAACGACAAAGGCATCGGCATTGTTCAGCGCCTCGTTCACATAGAGCGGACGGCCGGTGATCATCACCGCCACCACCGGGATGCCCTGTTCGCGCAAGCTGCGCATGGTGGCATAGGGGCCGGTCAGCGCGGTATCGAGCGCCAGCGTCGCGCGGTCGCCCTGGAATTCGGCATAGGGTTCCTCGCCAAACACCACCACGGCGGCATCGGGCCGCTGGGTGAAGCTGCCATCGGGCGAAAGTTCCGCGCTGCCACCCGCCGCAGTCACGGCTTCGTGCAGGCCCGCAAAGATCGAGGTCGCGCCGGGGAACAGATCATTGGTCAGGCCCGTGCCCTGCCAGCTCAGCGTCCAGCCGCCCGATTGGCGGGCAATATCGTCCGCCCCGTCGCCCGCCACCAGCAGGCGCCCGCCCGGTGCCAGTGGCAGCACGCCATCATTGCGCAGCAGCACCAGCGATTTGCGCACCGCCTCGCGCGCCAGTTCGCGGTGTTCGGGCGCGCCAAGCAGATCGTAGCGGCCCGACAGGAAGCGTTCAGACGGGCGCGGCGCGTCGAGCAGGCCGAGGCGTTCCTTCACCGTCAGGATGCGCGTCACCGCCTCGTCCACGCGCGACATGGGGATTTCGCCGCTGCGCGCGCGGGCGAGCAGGTCGTTATAGATCGGCCGCCAGGTATCGGGTGCCATATACATGTCGATCCCCGCCATAAGCGCCTGCGGGCAGCTTTCATTGGTGCAGCCCGCGACCTGCCCATGCGCGTTCCAGTCGGACACGGTAAAGCCGCCGAAATCCATCCGCTCTTTCAAAACGCCGGTGAGCAGCGAATGGTTGCCCGTCATCTTCACGCCCTGCCAGCTGGAAAAGCTGGCCATCACGGTGGAGACGCCTTCGGCAATTGCGGGGCCATAGGGCGCGCCGTGAATGTCGCGCAGTTCCTCCTCAGAGACAGAGCTGTCGCCCTGATCGGTGCCGTTATCGGTGCCGCCATCGGCCAGGAAATGCTTGGTCGAGGCCAAAACGTAAGGGCCGTCCAGCATGTTGCGCACGCCGGGGCCGCCTTCCAGCCCGCGCACCATCGCGCCGACATAGGAGGAGACGATCGCGGGGTCGGACGAATAGCCTTCATACGCGCGGCCCCAGCGGAAATCCTGCGGCACCGCCACGGTGGGGGCGAAAGTCCATTCCTGCCCGGTCACCCGGATTTCCACCGCGGTGGCGCGGCCAATCCGCTCGATCAGATCGACATCGCGCGCCGCGCCAAGGCCGATATTGTGCGGAAAGATCGTGGCGCCGATGATGTTCGAATGGCCGTGCACCGCATCGGTGCCCCACACGATCGGCACGCCCACGCCGCCATCGCTGGTATCGGTGGAAGCTTCCCAAAATTCGTCCGCCAGCCGCAGCCAATCTTCGGCCGGGGCCAGATCATTGCCATAGGGGCCGGAATTGCCGCCGTTGAGCACCGAGCCGAGATTGTATTCGCGCACTTCCTCCGGCGTGACGCAGCACAGATCGGCCTGCACCAACTGGCCGATTTTTTCCTCCAGCGTCATGCGCGCCACGATGCCCGCAACGCGCGCTTGCGCTTCAGGCGGAGTTTGCACGGGATAGGTGTAGGCCGGCCAGATTTCTGGGTTGGCAACGCCGCGCATGTCGGTCTGCTGCGAATCGGCAGGCGTGTTGCTGGCGATCGGTGTCTGGCTCGCGCCGGTGCTGGCGCAGGCCATCAGCAGGACAGTGGCCAGACCTGTCGAAGCAACCTTCCCGAAACGCGGCATCGTGTTCTCCCTTCACATCCCGTCTGCGCGGGAATCTTGACTATGTGAGCGCTACCATCCAAATTCCGGGGCCACTTGTCAAAGGCATAATGCACGACAAGGCGTGGCGGGGCGGCTGCTCCGGCGGGGTGGGGAGAGAATAATGACTGCAAGGCTTTACCCGTTTGCGCGTGCGGCGCTGATGGCATCGGCACTGGGGCTGTCGGGCCTTTTTGCCGCCCCCGGCGCGGCGGCACAGGGCGGCGAGGCGTCGGTGGCCGTGGCGAACCAATCCCTGCCTCATCGCCTGCTGGCGCAGATGACGCTGGAGGAGAAGATCGGCCAGCTGGTGCAGCGCATGGGCGGGCGGCAGCGGGCGCTGAATTCGCGGCTGGGGCCGGACGAGCTGGAGCGCGTGCGTGCGGGTCAGGTCGGCTCATACCTGCATGTGGCGGGCGCCGAACCCTTGCGCGAATTGCAGCGCGTGGCGGTGGAGGAAAGCCGCTTACGCATCCCACTGCTGTTTTCGATGGACGTGGTGCATGGCTACCGCACGATCTTCCCCGTGCCGCTCGCCATGGCGGCCACATTCGATGACGCCGCGATGCAGCGCCACGCGCGAATCGCGGCGGTGGAGGCGAGCGCGGCGGGCCTGCACTGGACCTTTGCCCCCATGGCTGATGTGGCACGCGATGGCCGTTGGGGCCGCATCGTCGAAGGCGCGGGCGAAGACCCGTTCCTGACCGCGCGGATGACCGCGGCGCAGGTGCGCGGCTTTCAGGGGGAAGACCTCTCCGCCGCCGACACGCTGATGGCGGGCACAAAGCATCTGGGGGCATATGGCGCGGCGCAAGGCGGGCGCGATTACGCCGATGCCGATATTTCCGACCGTGTGTTGCAGGAAGTCTACCTTGCACCCTTCCGCGCGGCGGCAGAGGAGGGCACCGCCAGCTACATGACCGCATTCAATACGATTGGCGGCGTGCCCACCACCGCGAACGAGGCGCTTTTGCGCGGGCTGCTGCGCGACGATTGGGGCTGGCAGGGGCTGATGCTGTCCGATTGGCGCGCGGTGGAGGAATTGCTCGCCCACGGCATTGCCGAAACGCGCGACGAGGCGGCAGCTTTGGCCCTGCGCGCCAGTGTGGACATGGACATGGTAGCCGATGTCTATGCCGATCATCTGGCGCGCGCGGTTGCGGCGGACCCCGCTCTGCTGCCGCTGCTGGACGAGGCGGTCTTGCGCATCCTGCGCGTCAAGGAAGCGCTGGGCCTCTTCGATGACCCCTACCGCTATCACGACACGGTGCGCGAGGCGGCGGTGATGGTTTCCACCGAACACCGCGCCGCCGCGCGCGAGGTGGCGGAACGGTCGATCGTTCTGCTCAAGAACGAAGGCAATGTCCTGCCTCTGGCACGGGGCGCGGGGCGCGTGGCGCTGATCGGGGCGCTGGCCGATGATGCGCGATCCGCGCTGGGCAGCTGGAAGGCGCAGGGGCTGGAAGCCGATGTGGTGACCTTGCGCAGCGCATTGCAGGCCGCGCGCCCGGCGGTCACTTACACTCCCGGCGCAGACAGCCGCAGCGCGGACGCATCGGGCATTGCCGCCGCCGTTGCCGCCGCGCAGGCCGCCGATGTCGTGGTGCTGGCGCTGGGCGAAGATTTCGACTGGTCGGGCGAGGCGCGCAGCCGGTCCAGCCTCGAACTGCCGGGGCGGCAGAAGGAACTGCTCGCGGCGGTCGCGGCCACCGGCAAGCCGTTGGTCGTGGTGCTGATGGGCGGGCGGCCGCTTGCCATACCCGAAGTGGACGAAGCCGCCGATGCGGTGCTCGCCACATGGCTGCTGGGCATTGAAAGCGGGCCTGCCATCACCCGTGTGCTGCTGGGCGAAGTGAACCCGGCGGGCCGGCTGCCGGTGACCTTCCCGCGCGCCACGGGGCAGGTGCCCTTCACCTATGACCAGATGCCGAGCGGCCGCCCGGCCGATCCCGATCCCACGCGCGACACGGTGCGGTATATGGATCTGCCGATCACCCCGCTTTACGCCTTTGGCCACGGCCTGTCCTACACCAGCTTCACCTATGGCGCGATGGAGCTGGACCGGGCCGAAATCCCTGCCAGCGGGGGCGAGGTGACGGTGCGCGTGCCCGTCACCAATAGCGGGACGCGGGCGGGCGACGAGGTGGTGCAGCTTTACATGCGCGACCCCGTGGCCAGCGTGTCGCGCCCTGTGATGCAATTGCGCGGCTATGCCCGCGTGGCCTTGCAGCCGGGGGAGACGAAAACGGTGGCCTTCACGCTCAATCCTGCGCAATTTGCATTGTGGAGCCTTGGCGGCGAGTGGCTGGTCGAGGAGGGAAGGATCGAACTGATGGCAGGCGCTGCATCTGACGATATCCGCGCACGCGGAACAATCACCATCATGGGCAGCGCGCCCGGCACAATCGCCCCGGCGGCTATCCCCACGCGGGTTGCGGTGCAATGAGGGCGCTTATCGCCGCCGCTGCGTTCGCCGCCGTCCTTGCCGCTCCTGCCTTTGCGGGCGAAGTGGAGCAGGTGCCGCACGGCCTTGTCGTCACCACCGATGCGGGCGAGAAGGTGCGCCTGCTTGCTTTTGCCGATGGCACGATCCGCGTGACCGTGGCGGAAGATCTGGCGGCGGTATCGCCAAGCCTGATGGTCAACCGCGAAGCCGATGGCGCGCCTGTTTTCCATACCAATGGCACCTATGCCAGCCTGACCACGCATATGGGGCACGCCATGGTGCAGCTGGCAGACGGGCGGCTGACCGTTTACGATGTGGCAGGGCAGGTGCTGCTCGACGAATATGCGCCAGCGCGGCGGATGCAGCCGGTCAATGTGGAGGGGCAGCGCTGGCTCGCCACCCGCGTGCAGTTCAACCGCGGGACGGACGAGGGGCTGTACGGCCTTGGCCAGCACCAGAACCGGCAGATGAATTACAACGGCGAGGATGTTGAGCTCGCGCAGCACAACATGGCGATTGCCGTGCCCTATATGGTCTCCACGCGCGGCTACGGCATCTTGTGGGACAACAATTCGATCACCCGCGTGGGCGATCCGGCGCCCTACCGCCCTCTCGAACTCGACTGGCGCGCGGACTACTATCTCGACCGTCGCTTTGCCCTGTCGCGGCGTGAGGCCACGATCAACTACCAATATATCCGCGATCAGGCGCGCTGGCCGACCGAGGCCTTGGCGCGCACCGAGGCGGCGACCAGCGGGCAGAACACCGCGGGCAATGCGGTGCAGTCGCAGGCGGTGATCTGGAGCGGGCGTTTCCGCGCCGACAGGGCAGGCACGCACAAGTTCCGCCTCTATTCCTCCAGCTATGTCCGCGTGCTGGCGAATGGCCGTGAAGTGCTCAATCGCTGGCGGCAGAACTGGAACCCCTGGTATCACCATTTCGAGCTGGATCTGCGCGCGGGCGAGCGGGTCGATCTGCGCGTCGAGTGGGAGCCGAACGCAGGCTATATCGCGCTCGAACATGCCGAGCCTTTGCCCGCAGCGGATCGCCATTCGGTCAGCTTTGCCAGCGATGCGGGCACCGCGATCGATTACTATGTCGTGCCCGCACCCACGATGGACGATGGCATTGCCGGATACCGCCGCCTCACCGGCAAGGCGCCGATGATGCCGCGCTGGGCCTACGGCTTCTGGCAATCGCGCCAGCGCTATCAGACGCAGGAGGAACTCACACAGGCGCTGAGCTGGTATCGTGCGCTCGACATTCCCATCGACGCGATTGTGCAGGACTGGTTCTACTGGCCAGAAGATCAATGGGGCTGCCATTGCTTTGACCCGGCGCGCTTTCCCGATCCTGCCGCGATGGTGCGCAATGTGCACGCCAACAATGCGCGGATCATGATTTCGGTCTGGCCCAAGTTCTATCCGAACACGGCGAATGCGCAGGAATTGGCGGCAGGCGGATTTCTGTATCCGCGCCCGCTCGAAGCCGGGCAGCGCGATTGGGTGGGGCCGGGCTATGCCAATACCTTCTACGATCCCTATTCGGGCGAAGCGCGCGCGATCTATGCCCGCCAGATGATCGATGCGCTGGCCCCGCTGGGCTTTGATGCCTGGTGGATGGACGCGACCGAGCCCGATTGGCATTCCAACCTGTCGGTGGAGGAGCGCGCTTTTCAGATGAGATCACCCGTCACCGGCACGCCGGGGCTGGCGATATTCAATTCCTATCCGCTGGTTCATGCCGAAGGCGTGGCCGATGCCCTGCGCGCCGCGCAGCCGAACCGGCGGCCCTTTATTCTCACCCGCAGCGGCTTTGGCGGGGTGCAGCGCGCCAGTGCGGCGCTGTGGTCGGGCGATGTGGCGGCACGGTGGGACGATCTGCGCGACCAGATCAGCGCGGGCACCAATCTGTCGGTCGCGGGCGTGCCCAACTGGACGCACGACATTGGTGGCTTCTCGGTGGAAAGCCGCTACACTTACCAATTGCCCGAACATCTGCCCGAATGGCGCGAGCTCTATCTGCGCTGGTTCCAGTTCGGCGCCTTCAGCCCGCTGTTCCGCAGCCACGGGGAGTTCCCCTTGCGCGAAACGCCGGTTATCGCGTCAGAGGATCCGGCGATGCTCGAAGGGCTGACCTATTACCACCGCCTGCGTTACCGCCTGCTGCCCTATATCTACACGCTGGCGGCGGACACGCATTTTGACGATGGCACGATCCTGCGTCCGCTGGTGATGGATTTTGAAGCCGACCGGCGCGTGTGGGAAATTGACGACCAGTATCTGTTTGGCTCGTCCATCATGGTTGCCCCGGTGACGGTGTTCGGCGCGCGCGAGCGGCAGGTCTATCTGCCGGCCGGCACGGATTGGTACGATGCGCAAACCGGCACCCGCCATGCAGGCGGGCAGACGATCACGGTCGACGCCCCGCGCGAACGCGTGCCTTTGTTCATTCGGGCAGGCGCGATCATCCCCACGGGGCCGGCGGTGCAGCACGCGAACGAAAACCCGCAAGGTCCGCTGGTGGTGCATGTCTTTGCCGGGGCCGATGGCGCCTTCAGCCTGTATGAGGACGAGGGCGAGGATATGGGCCATGAACGGGGTGAGTTCAGCCGCATCCCGATGCGCTGGTTCGACCAGTCACGCACCTTCACGCTGGGTGCGCGGCAAGGCAGCTTTCCCGGCATGGCGAACCTGCGCGAGATTGCCGTGATAGTGCACGATGGCAGCGAAAGCGGCCCGGTGTTCGAAGCGGAGGAACCGGGCGGCCTGCTTTACCACGGGGAGCCAATCCCCTAGCGGATCACCAGTTCCACAGCGTCCCGTCTTCGAGCCGGGCGATGGGAAGCTGCGCGGGTTTGTAGGGATATTTCGCCGCCAGCTTTTCATCGATGGTCACGCCATGGCCGGGGCTTTCGCCGCAATAAAGGTGCCCCGCCTCGAAACGGTAATCATGCGGGAACACCGCGTCGGTTTCCTCCGAATGGCGCATATATTCCTGAATGCCGAAATTGGGCACCCAGGTATCGAAATGCAGCGCCGCGCCCATGGTCACGGGCGACAGGTCAGTCGCGCCGTGGCTGCCCGTGCGCACCTGGTAGAGCGCCGCAAAATCGGCAATGCGGCGCAGATGCGTGATCCCGCCCGCGCGAAGCACGGTGGTGCGGATGTAATCGATCAGCTGGTTCTCGATCAGTTCCTTGCAATCCCAGATCGTGTTGAAAATCTCCCCCACGGCTAATGGCGTGGTGGTGCGTTCGCGGATCAGGCGGAACGCCTGCTGGTTTTCCGCAGGCGTCGCATCCTCCATCCAGAACAGGCGGTAGGGTTCGAGCGATTTGCCCAGTTGCGCCGCTTCGTTCGGGGTCAGGCGGTGATGCACATCGTGCAGCAATTCCGGCTCGTCCCCATATGTTTCGCGCAGTCTTTCGAACAGCTTGGGCACAAAGCGCAAGTATTTGGGCGTGTCCCACACGGTTTCGGTGGGAAGCGCCGCATCGGCGGGCTCGTAATACAGCGTGCCGCGCGCGACCCCGTAAGCCTTGGCAATGCCGGGAATGCCGCTCTGCGCGCGGATCGCCTTGTATCCCATGTCGATATACTGGCCCACCGCATCGACGGTTTCTTCCAGCGTGTTGCCATTGGCGTGGCCATAGACCAGCACCCGCTCGCGGCTTTTCCCGCCCAGCAATTGATAAAGCGGCATTCCTGCCAGCTTCGCCTTGATGTCCCACAAGGCGGTATCGACCGCAGAAATCGCGCTCATCGTCACCGGGCCGCGCCGCCAATAGGCCCCGCGATAGAGGAACTGCCACATATCTTCGCTGTTGCGCGGATCGCGGCCGATCAGATTGGGTATCACGTGATCGGCAAGATAGGACGCCACCGACAATTCGCGCCCGTTCAGCGTGGCATCGCCAATGCCGGTAACGCCTTGATCCGTTTCGATCAGCAGAGTGACGAAATTACGCCCCGGCGAACAGACGATAACCCTTGCAGCGGTGATTTTCATGCGCGATAGCCTTTCCCGTTAGCGCTACCATCGCGCTAGCCATGTTGCGCAAAAAAAGCGAGAGGAGAAAGCCGTGGCGCGCCCGCTGGTGCTGAACGAAGACCGGTTGTTCCCGCTGGAACCGTCGGCAAGGGCGCTTGCACGCGAACTGTATGGCACGGTGGCAAAGCTGCCGATCATCAGCCCGCACGGCCACACCGATCCCGCGTGGTTTGCGCAGAACCAGCCGTTCGGCAATGCCGCCGAATTGCTGCTGCAACCCGATCATTACCTCACGCGGATGCTCTATTCGCAAGGCGTCCCGCTGGAAGCGTTGGGCGTGAAAGGCACGCCCGCCGATCCGCGCGAGGCGTGGCGGATCTTTGCGCAGCATTATCCCCTGTTTCGCGGCACCCCCAGCCGGATGTGGATGGACTGGGTGCTGGCCGAAGTCTTCGGCATCGATGTGCGGCTGGATGCCGAGACGGCGGACGCCGCCTATGACCGCATCACCGAGGCGCTGGCCACGCCTGCATTTGCCCCGCGCGCGCTGTTCGAACGCTTCAATATCGAGGTGATCGCCACCACCGAAAGCCCGCTCGACACGCTGGACCATCACGCCGCGATCCGCCAGTCGGGCTGGCAGGGGCGCGTCATCACCGCCTATCGCCCCGATCCGGTGGTTGATCCGGAGTTTGAAGGCTTTGCCGACAACCTCCGGCTGCTGGTGGAATTGACAGGGGAGGACTGCGGCAGCTGGCAAGGCTACCTCGCCGCGCACCGGAAACGCCGCGCCTTCTTCAAAGGCATGGGCGCGACCAGCACCGATCATGGCCACCCCACTGCGCAATCCGCCGACCTTGCTGCGCACGAGGCGGAGAGCCTGTTCGACCGCGTGAAAGACGGCAATGCATCGCCGCAGGACGCCGAAATTTTCCGCGCCCAGATGCTGACCGAAATGGCACGCATGAGCGTGGAGGACGGGCTGGTGATGCAATTGCATCCCGGCTCCTTCCGCAACCACAACGCCGCGCTGTTTGCCCGGTTTGGCCGCGATGTGGGGGCGGATATTCCGCTGCGCACCGATTATGTCCATGCGCTCAAACCCCTGCTCGACCGGTTCGGAAATGCGGCCGAGTTTTCGCTGATCCTCTTCACGCTGGATGAAAGCACCTATGCCCGCGAACTGGCACCGCTGGCGGGGCATTATCCGTGCCTCAAGTTGGGCCCAGCCTGGTGGTTCCACGACAGCCCCGAAGGTATGCGCCGCTTCCGCCGCATGGTGACCGAGACGGCGGGCTTCTACAACACGGTCGGGTTCAACGACGATACGCGCGCCTTCCTCTCGATCCCCGCACGGCACGATGTGGCGCGGCGGATTGATTGCGGCTTCCTGGCCGAACTGGTGATGGAGCACCGGCTGGATGAGGATGAGGCGTTCGAGCTGGCGCAGGACCTGGCCTATAATCTGGCGAAGAAGGCTTACCGGCTGTGAGGCTGGGGCCCGACACATTGCGGCACCTTCCTGCCCATGTCGCGCGCCCGCCTTATGATCCCGCCGCGCAGGCGATCGGTGTCGTGCATTTTGGCCTGGGCGCCTTTGCCCGCGCGCATCTGGCGGCCTATTGCGACGCGGCAATGGCGTCGGGCGAAAGCGGCTGGGCGATCACCGGCGTCTCGTTGCGTTCGCGCAAGGTGAGCGAGCAGGTCAACCCGCAAGGCGGCCTCTATACGCTGACCGAACGCAGCAGCGATGGGCCCGCCACCTATGTCGTGGGGGCGCTGCGCGAAGTGCTGGTGGCCGGACGCCAGAGCGAGGCGATTGTCGAGCGCATTGCGGCGCCGACATGCCATATCGTCAGCTTTACCGTGACCGAGAAGGGCTATTGCCGCGCCGCCGACGGTTCGGTTGATGCCAATGCAGCGGGGGCGAGTTTCTACCCCTTGCTGGCGGCGGCGCTTCGGAGGCGGATGGACGACGGGTTGCCGGGGCTGACGCTGCTGTCGTGCGACAATTTGCCTTCCAATGGCCGCTTGCTGGGGGAGCTTCTGGCCGGTTGGCTGCAACACGAAGCACCCGATGTGGCGGAATGGTTTGCGGCCAATTGCACCACCCCTTGCACCATGGTCGACCGCATCGTGCCCGCCAGCACGCCGGGCGATCTGGCCGCGCTGGAACAGCGGCTGGGCATGGCGGACAAGGCGGGCGTCTTTACCGAAACGTTCAGCCAGTTCGTGATCGAGGACAATTTTGCCGGGCCGCGTCCAGCCTTTGACCGTTACGGCGCGCAGATTGTGGCCGATGTCGCACCCTTTGAGACGGCCAAGCTGCGCATGCTGAATGGCGCGCATTCACTGCTCGCCTATCGCGGGCTGCAGGCGGGGCATGAATATGTGCATCAGGCGATGGCCGATCCCGCAATTCGCGCCGCTGTCGAACGGCTGATGCGCGAGGAGGCCGCGCCCACATTGCGCCCCGCGCCGGGGCAGGATCTCAGCAGCTATGCTGCACAATTGCTGCACCGTTTCGACAACCCGGCGCTGCAGCATCGGCTCGCGCAAATCGCAATGGATGGCAGCCAGAAACTGCCGCAACGCTGGCTCGCTACGTTGGCGGCGGCGGAGGGGCCGTGCCCTGCCATCCTGTCGGGCATTGCCGCCTTCCTGTGGCATGTGAAGGACGGGCGCTGGCTGGACGATCCGTTGGCCGACTGGCTGTGGCAGGAGGTGGCCGCGCGCCGCCTTGACGGACAGGTAACGGCGTTGTTCGGCCCAGGCGGTCTGCTGCGATCCGAATGGATTCCGTCATCGGAGGATATCGCCATGATCGAAGCTGCATTCGAGGAGCAGACAGCATGAAAGCGATATGGGCCGCAGCCGCGCTGGCTGTGATGAGCTTGGGGCTGAGCGGTTGTGCCAGCACCCTTCCCGATCCGGGCGCAGCCGCGCCCGTCGCTGCCGCACCTGTGGGTAGCCCGGTCGCTCGCCATGGCGCACTATCCATTGCTGGCAACCGCGTGGTCGACGCCAGCGGCCAGCCGGTAACGCTTCGCGGGATGAGCCTGTTCTGGAGCCAGTGGGCCCCGCAATATTACACCGCCCAAACGGTCGACTGGCTGGCGCAGGACTGGAAAGTCACCGTGGTGCGCGCCGCCATCGCGGCCGAGGGGAATGACAGTGCGCTGTTCCATATGGAGCGCGAACTGGCCAAGGCATCGGTGGTGATCGAGGCGGCGGTGGCGAACGGCATCTATGTGGTGGTCGATTGGCACGCGCACCGCAACCACCCCGAACACGCCGAGTATTTCCTGTCCGAGATCGCCCGGCGTTATGGCCATCTGCCCAATCTGATTTACGAGCCGTTCAACGAACCCTTGCGCGAGGGGGTGGACTGGAGCCGCGACGTAAAGCCTTATCACGAGCGGATGATCGCCGCGATCCGCGCGCATGATCCCGACAATCTCATCATTGTCGGCTCCCCCAGTTGGAGCCAGGATGTCGACATTGCCGCCGCCGATCCGCTGGCAGGCGAGAATATCGGTTACACGCTGCATTACTATGCCGCCACGCACAAGGACGGCCTGCGCGCCAAGGGGGATGCGGCGCTGGCCGCGGGGCTGGCGCTGATGGTGACCGAATTCGGCATTGTCGAGGCGACCGGCAACGGCCCGATCGACCGCGAATCCTCTGATGCGTGGTGGGACTGGGCCGAGGCCAATGGCGTGTCGTGGATGGCGTGGTCGATCGGCGACCGCGACGAAACCAGCGCCGCGCTTGTTCCCGGCGCGCCCGTGGCAGGCTGGCGCGAGGAGCATCTGACTGAAGGCGGGCGCATTTTGCGCGATCGCATCCGCACCGCCAATATTGCCGACGGCTATTGACCTCTCGCCTGCGCGCCATATGGTAGCGCTATCAAGGGGAGGGGAACAAATATGTCCCGCATGATGTATCCGCGCCGGGAACGGCGTGCATGACCACGCTTGCATCTGGCAACGCTTCGCCTATCGGCATGGCCAAGCCGCAGGGGCGCTATCGCTGGGCGATCTGCGCGATCCTGTTCTTCGTCATCACCATCAATTACATCGACCGGCAGATACTGGGCGTTCTGAAACCCGTGATCGAACAGGACCTGGGCTGGAGCGAGGTCGATTACGGCAATATCGTCACCGCGTTTCAGGCCAGTTACGGGCTGGGCCTGCTGTTCGTGGGCCGCTGGCTCGACAAGGTGGGCACGCGCAAGGGCGTGGCGATTGCCATCGCGGTGTGGAGCATCGCCGCCTGTTTCCACGCCGCGGCACGCAGCGTGCTGTCCTTCATGGTCGCGCGCATAGTGCTGGGCGTCGCGGAGAGCGCCGCCTATCCCGGCGCGGTCAAATCGGTGGCCGAATGGTTCCCCAAGCGCGAACGGGCACTGGGTGTGGGCATATTGAACGCGGGCGCAAATGTCGGCGTGCTGATGACGCCGATCATCGCCATCGGCATTGCCGGATTTTACGGCTGGGAAATGGCCTTTCTGGTAACGGGCGCGATCGGCTTTGTCGTGCTGTGGGCGTGGCTCCGCTTCTTCCGCACACCCGCCACGCATGAAAAGGTGACCGCCGAGGAACGCGCCTGGATCACGCAGGATGGCGAGGATGCGGCGGGCCGCCCGCTGGGCTGGAAGGACGCGCTGAAGCAGCGGCAGGCCTGGTATTTCATCTGCGGCAAGTTCTTCACCGATCCCGTCTGGTATCTGTTCCTGTTCTGGCTGCCCGATTTCCTCGCCAAGACACAAGGCATGGAACTGTTTCCCAAAGGTGAGTCGGGCATCCTTGCCACGATTGGCCCGGCGCTGATCGGGGTCTATCTGCTGGCCGATGTGGGCGCGGTGGCGGGCGGTTGGCTGTCTTCGCACTTCATTTCGCGCGGCTGGTCGATAAACCGCGCACGCAAGACCACGCTGTTCATCGCCGCTTTGCTGGCGGTGCCGCTGGTGACGGTTGCGAATGCGCCCAGCCCACTGGTGGCTGTGCTGCTGATCGGCATGGGCACTGCCGCGCATCAGGCGTTCAGCTCCAACATCTTCGCAATGATCTCCGACCTCTATCCGCGCCGCGCAGTCGCCACGATTGCGGGAATGGGTGGCGCGGCTGGCGCGGTGGGCGGCATGCTGATCGCGCAGGCGACCGGCTGGACGCTGGAATTAACCGGATCCTATGTGCCGATAGTGATTTATGCCGGCATGGCCTATGTCATTGCCTTCGTAATCATACAGCTATTGGTGCCGCGCATGGAGCCTGCCCGGATGCCGGAGGATTGAGACAATGGCCACAGTAGCAGTGTTCGGGGAGATCCTGCTGCGGCTGGCCCCTCAGGCTGGCGTGTCGCTGCGGCGCGCAAGCGGTTTTGACATCCATGTAGGCGGCGCGGAGGCGAATGTGGCGGCGGGCCTTGCGCAACTGGGCCATGCGGCGCGCGTTATCTCGACCCTTCCGGCTAGCGCGCTGGGCGACATTGCCCGGCGGCGGCTGGCGGCAGAGGCGATCGACCTGACGCATACAGGCACGGGGCCGGGCCGCATGGGCCTCTATTTTCACGAACCCGCTGCTGGCCCGCGCGGCGGTGGCGTAATTTATGATCGGGTCGGCAGCGCCTTTGCGCTGGCCGGGGCGCAGGCCTACGATCCGGAGGCGGCGCTCGCGGGGGCGACGCACCTGCACATATCGGGCATTTCCCCGGCGGTGAGCGAGGCAGGCGCAGAGGCGACGCTCGCCATGGTTGCCGCCGCGCGCGCAGGCGGCTGCACAGTCAGCTTTGATGGCAATTTCCGCGCCAGCCTGTGGGCGGCATCGCCGCGCGATCCGCGCGAGGTGTTGCTGCCGCTGGTTGAGCAGGCAGACCTGATCTTCGGCAATCACCGCGATGCCGCATTGCTGCTCGGCCGCGATCTTTCGGGCGAAAGCCCGCGCGCGGTCGCGCTTGCCCTGTTCGAAGCCTTTCCGCAATGCAGCCTCGTCGCTTCCACCCGGCGCGAGGTCGAGCAGGGCGGGGCGCAATTTGTCGGCGCACGGATCGATGCGCGCGACGATTTTGCCGAGGCGGACGAGGTGGCGCTGCCCCATATCGTCGAACGCATTGGCACCGGCGATGCCTTTGCCACGGGCGTGCTGCACCGCTGGCTGCAAGACCCCAGCGATCTGGGCGGCGCGGCGCGCACGGGCGTGGCGCTGATGGCGCTCAAACACGCCATGCCCGGCGATCTGCCCGATTTCACGCCTGACGACATTTATGCCGCGGGCAGCGACATTCAGCGCTAGACCGGAATATTCACCGCCACCACCGCGCCGTCATTATCGGCGCTGGCATAGATCGCTTCCATGATCCGCATATCGCGCAGGCCCATTTCGCCCGGCGTCAGATGCGGCACATTGGCGCGCGCGGCGGCCGAAAAGCCGTCCACCTGCGCGGCAAATTGCTGCATCGGATTGCCCGCCCGGAACTCGCGCGGTGGCTGCCCGCCGCCTTCCAGCAATATGCGGTTGTCGTCATAAGTGGTGGCGGGCTGCATTTCGATACTGGCATCCGCCCCGAAATAGCGCTGGCGGCTGACATAGGGGCTCCAGCAATAGGAGGAGGAGCCTTGCACATTGATGCCGCTGGCCATGCGCAGGCGGTAATCCACCCCGCCTTCCACCTCGGCAAAGCGCGCATCGCCGGCCGGCGTCGAATAATGCGCACTCACCCCCACCACCCGGTCGCCCGGCAGCATCATCAGCGAGGTGTTGATGCCATATACGCCAATGTCGAACAGCGATCCGCCGCCCGAAAGCTGCTTTTCCAGCCGCCATTTATGCGGCGGATATTGTGGATTGGCCGAAAAGCCGTGATCGGCGCTGATATGGCGCAGCGCGCCCAGTTCGCCCGCCGTGATCCGACGTAAAGTCTCCCGGTTGTTCGGCTCGAAATGCACCCGGTAGGCGACGCCCAGCTGACGGTTTGCGGCGCGCGCGGCTTCCACCATAGCCTCAGCTTCGGCAACGGTGGAGCACATTGGCTTCTCGCACAGAACGTGCTTGCCCGCCTGAAGCGCGCGGATCGTGTATTCGGCATGGAGGCCCACCGGCAGGGCGATGAAGACGCAATCGATCTCCGGATCGTTGGCGATTTCATCATAGCCCGCGTAATCGTAAAAGCGCGATACGCCGTATGCGTCGCCCAGCCTGCGTGCCTTCTCCGCATTGCCCGAAACAAAGGCGGTGATGCGGCTGTGGCGTGCCTCGGCAAAGCCGGGGATCACCTGCCCAACGGCAAAGGTGCCGAGGCCCACGATGGCCCAGCGCATCCGGTCGCTTGGCATATCGGGCAGTTGCGGATTGCCCAGCAGCGGCTGGCCGATCGCCTCCTGCGCCGAAGCACTTGCTGAAAGCGCAGCCAGCGATGCCGCCGCCGCTCCGCCCGCCAGCAATTCGCGCCGCGAGAGGTTGGTGCCCGTCTTGTCCGCCTTGTCCATTGCCCGATCCTCGCTTGCCATTTGGTAGCGCAACCATTGCCGCTTCGGCCCCGGCGCCGCAAGCGCAAAAGCCCCTGCGACAATTTGGCGCAAGCCGGGGCTTTTCAGCGCGGGCCAGCGGCTTATGATGAGGACCTTGCGTTTGGGAGGGCGCGCGAGGTGGGGAGAGCAATCAGGCTGGGGTGGCGCATGGCCATGCTGAGCGCGGCGGCGTTGCTGTCGGCCTGTGCGCACGGGGCCGAGGCGCAGCCAGCGACCCCGCCGGATATCGTGATGCAGGGGGAAAGATTGTTCCCTGAAAGCATTACCTCCACCGCGGACGGCACGCTCTATATCGGCAGCAATCCGGGGATCATTTTCCGCGCCGCGCCCGGAAGCGATACGGCGGAGCCGTGGATCGTGCCGGATGAAGCCAACGGCCTTGCCAGCGTGTTCGGCGTGCTGGCGGACGAGGCGCGCGGCCTGTTGTGGGTGTGCAGCAATCCGGCGATGGGGCAGGCGGGCGGCGTGCCTGCAATCAAGACCTTTCGGCTGCGTGATGGCGCGCTGGTGGTAAGCTACCCGCTGAATGTCGAAGGCCCAGCCATGTGCAACGACATGACGGTGGCGGGGAACGGCGATGTTTATGCCACCGAAACGCTGGGCGGGCGCATACTGAAATTGGCCAATGGGGGTGCGGCGTTCGACCTTTTCGCCGCCGATCCGGAGTTTGCCAGCGCCGATGGTATTGCCTTTGCCGCTGATGGCACGCTCTACATGAATGCCATCCAGCGGAATAATCTGGTGCGCGTGAATGTGGACGGGCAGGGGCGTTTTACCCATGCCACCGTGCTTACCCCGACGCGCCCCATGGCGGGGCCGGATGGTCTGCGCCTGATTGCGGGCAACCGCTTCCTGCAATCGGAAGGCAATTCGGGCCTGATTACGCTGGTCACTGTTGCAGGTGACCGGGCGGAGATCGAGGTGCTGGCCGACGGAATTGATTACGCCAGTTCGGTTACACTGGCACAGGGCCGCGCGTGGTTTCCCGAAGGTAAGTTGCGCTTCCTGTTCGGGCCGCAGGCGGGCGAGGATCCCGGCCCATTCGTGGTGCGCAGCGTGGCTGTGCCGGGAGCCGAATGATGCGCGCGGTTCTTGCCGCCCTGCTGCTCGCCGCGCCGCTGCCTGTGGCTGCGCAGCAAGGCGATGCGCGTATCCGGGCCGAAGCCGCAGAACTCACGCGGCGCGTCGAAGTGCTTGAAGGCACGCGCGCCATCCTCAACCTGCAACGCGCCTTCGGCTTCTATGTCGATCGGGGGCTGTGGGATCAGGCGGCGGCTCTGTTTGCCGATGACGGCACGATCGAGATCGGGATCGACGGCGTCTATCAAGGCCCCGCGCGGATCGAGGAATATCTGCGGCGTTTGCATGGCGGGCAGGAGGGGCTGATCTACGGCCAATTGAACGAATGGGTCACGCTGCAACCCGCCATTGTGGTTGCACCCGATGGGTTGAGTGCCACCGCGCGCTGGCGCGATCTGGGGATGCTGGGGCAATACCGCCAACATGCCGAATGGCGCGACGGGATCTATGAGAACACTTATGTCCGCGAAGGCGGCGTGTGGAAGATCAAGTCGCTGCATCTCTATGTGAACTTCGTCGCCCCCTATGCGCGCGGCTGGGCGCGGTTGCAGGATGGGGAGGGGCTGGCGCGCAGCCAGGCATCGCGGGATTTCCCGCCCGACCGGCCGCCCACGGCGAGCTACCAGCCCTTCCCGGCAACGCAGATCCCGCCGTTCAGCGCGCCGCATCCGGTAACGGGGAGGGCGGTGCAATGAGCAAGCTTTCCATCCTTGCCGCCTTGGCCGCTCTGATTGCCGCACCTGCCGCCGCGCAGACTTCGCCCGAACAGCGCCTTGCCGCCATGCGCGAACGGGTGGAGCGGCTGGAGGATGCGAACGCCATCGAGCTGTTGCAGGCGACCTACGGTTATTATTTCGACAAGGGGATGTGGCGCGAGGTCGCGCAATTGTTCGCGCACAACGGGCGCTTCGAATACGGGCAGAGCGGCGTCTATATCGGCCCGCAGCGGATCGAGCGCGCGCTGCTGCTGTTCGGGCCGGAGCGTCTGGGGCGTGGATATCTCAACAACCATATGCAGTTGCAGGCGGTGGTCACGGTCGCGCCCGACGGCCGCAGCGCCACCGGGCGGTTTCAGGGCATGGTGATGCTGGCCGAGCCGGGCGCCAACGGCCAATGGGGCGTGGGCATTTACGAGAACACTTATGTGAAGGAAGGCGGCGTGTGGAAGATCGCGTCCTTGCATTTCTACCCGACCGGCATCACCGATTACGACCTGGGCTGGACGCGCAGCGCCATCCCGATGGACGGGCCCAGCGCGCTGTTCCCGCCCGACGAGCCGCCGACAGTGGTCTACCGCGCTTATCCGTCCAACTACATCCCGCCCTTCAGCTATCCCCACCCCGTCACCGGTGAGGTGATCGAGCTGGTGCAGCCGCGCGACGACATTGCGGGGAGGCCGTGACGATGCGCCTGTTGCTTCTTGGTGCCGCCCTGTTGGCCGCCTTTCCCGCCGCCGCGCAGGAGCAGGCGGAGAGCGTCGATGCCCTGCTTGACCAGCTCGACGCACGCATAACGCGGCTGGAGGACATCAACGCGATCGAGCGGTTGCAGCGCACTTACGGCTATTTCGTGGACAAGGGGCAGTGGACGCATCTGTCCAACCTGTTTGCGGAAGATGCGACGCTGGAAATCGGCGGCAAGGGCATCTTCGTGGGCCGCGATCGTGTTCTCGAATACATGCAGGTCGCCTTTGGTCCCGATGGCGCGCCGATGGGCATGATTACCAACCACATGCAGTTCCAGACGGTAACCAATACCAGCCCCGACGGGCGCACCGGCTGGCTGCGCGGGCGGGCCTTCGTGATGGCAAGTTCGGGTTGGGGCCTGCCGCTGTATGAGGACGAGTTTGAGAAAGGCGAGGACGGCATCTGGCGCATCAGCCGCCTGACCGGGCCATTCACCATGTACACCAATTGGCAGGGCTGGGGCGAAAATGCGCTCAACAACACCTGGCCGGACAAGTTCAATCCGCCCCCCGATCTGCCGCCCAGCACGGTCTATCTCACCTATCCTGCCTATTACATCGCCCCGTTCCACTATCCCAACCCGGTAACGGGGGAGGCCTTCGTGCCCGATGTGGGCACGGTGGGCGCATACCATCGTCCGCCCGGCACCGCGGCGCAGATGGAGGCGCTGGGCGTGGGGCGGCAGGTGGACGGGACGCAGCCTATTGCGCTGCCGCCGAGGGAATAGATAGATGCAAAGGACACTTCGTTCGGCCTTGCTGGCCGGGTTCGCCATCACGCTGGCCCCGATGCTGGCCGGGTGCCAGATGGCCGCCGCGCCCGCGCCACTCGCCGCCTCGCCGATCGCCAGCAACGACCCGCTGGCCCATCCCGCCCCCGGCGAATGGACAAGCGACGGGCGCGATTACACCGCGCAGCGCTACTCACCGCTCACCCAGATCAATGCGGGCAATATCGGGGAGCTGGGCCTCGCCTGGTACGCCGATCTCGACACCTATCGCGGGGTGGAGGCAACGCCGCTGTACGCTGACGGGGTGCTTTACAACACGCTCGCGTGGAACATCACCACCGCCTACGACGCGCGCACCGGCGCGGTGCTGTGGACCTACGACCCGCAGGTGCCACGTGAATTTGGCCGCCTTGCCTGTTGCGAGCCGGTCAGCCGCGGGCTGGCCTTGCATGGCGACAAGGTGATCATCGCCACGCTCGACGGGCGGCTGATCGCGCTTGACCGGACGACCGGCCGGCCGATCTGGACCACGCGCACCTTCCCGCTCCATTCGGGCTATGCTTATTCGATCACCGGCGCGCCGCGCGTGTTCGGTGACAAGGTGGTGGTGGGCCAGTCGGGCGGCGATCTGGGTGTGCGCGGCTTCGTGTCCGCTTACGATGTGGAGACGGGCGCGGAGGTGTGGAAATTCTACCTCACCCCCAGCCCCACCGATACGCCCGATGGCGCCGCGTCCGATCCCGTCAACGCGATGATGCGCGCCACCTGGAGCGACGAAGGCCTGTGGCGGCAACTGGGCGGCGGGGCCAATCCGTGGGACGCCATCGCCTATGATCCAGCGCTCAACCTCGTCTATGTCGGCACCGGCAACGCGGTGCCGCATTCCCGCTATTACCGGTCAAACGACGAAGGCGACAATCTGTTCGTCTGCTCGATCGTGGCGCTGGATGCCGCCACGGGGGCTTACCGTTGGCATTACCAGATGAATCCCGGCGAGGAGTGGGACTGGACCTGCACGCAAAGCATGATCGCCGCTGATCTGGAGATTGGCGGGCGCACCCGGCAGGTGCTGATGCAGGCACCCAAGAACGGCTTCTTCTATGTGCTCGACCGGGCGACGGGGGAGTTCATTCAGGCGGGCGCGCATGTGTTCCAGAACTGGAACGAGGGCTTTGACGCACATGGCCGCCCGATCACGTCCGAAGCGGTGCGCTATACCGAGGAGCCGCATCTGGTCGCCCCCGGCCCTGGCGGCGCGCATAACTGGTTCCCGATGGCCTTTTCCCCGCGCACGGGCCTCGCCTATTTCCCGGCCTATCAAAGCGCGTTCGTGCTGGCCCGGCAGCCGGGCTGGACGCCGCAGCCCATGCGCTCCAATTCAGGCTGGGGATTTGTCTCTACCGGCGAGGCGGCGGCCACTCGTGCGCGGTTGACGCAGCAGGCGAACGCGCTGGAAAAGGCATGGCTCACCGCGTGGGATCCGGTGGCAAACCGCATCGCCTGGCAGGTGGAATTGCCGCGTCACGGCAATGGCGGCGCAATGGTGACGGCGAGCGACATTGTCTTTGCAGGCACCACGCGGCAGACCTTCACCGCGTTCGACGCGCGCAGCGGGCGACAATTGTGGGAATATCCCACGCAAAGCGCGCCGGTGGCGGGTGCGATCTCCTACGAACTGGACGGCGTGCAATATATCGCGATCAATGCCGGATGGGGCGGCGGTGCAGCGCAGATCGAGCGCGGGGCTGGCATTGAAATGCCGCGCGCGCCCGCGCGGCTGCTGGTGTTCCGCCTCGGCGGCACGGCGCAACTGCCGCCGCTCCCCGCCAATGCCTCCGCTCCGCCCGAACCGCCGCCGCTTCGCGCAAGCGAAGCGACGGTGGCGCGCGGCGCGCTGCTGTTTCAGCAGACCTGCGCGGTGTGCCATGGGCAGAATGCGATCGGCGGGGTCAAGGATCTGCGGCATATGACCGCCGAAACGCACGCCGCCTTCACCCGCATCGTGCTGGAAGGGCTGCTGCTCGATCGCGGCATGGCGAGTTTTGCCGATATCCTGAGCCGTGAGGACGCCGAAGCCATCCACGGCTACCTGATCGCACGCGCCAACGAGGATTGGGGCCGCTGAACGGTCCTTACCGGCGCAGCGCGATCGCCCCGTCGCCCACCACGGCAAAGGCCGACCAGTAGAAGGGGTGCGAGGTGTCGGCATCGTCCATCAGGGCAAGTTGCGCCTGACGCAACGCTTCGCCAATCGACTGGCCCCGGTCTGCTTGAAAGAAGCCGCTAATCAGCCGCCCGGTTGCGTCGTAATCGTCGGGCACGGGCCAGTGGCTCGCCACCACATTGCGCCCGCCAGCCCCCACAAATGCGCGCACCAGGCCGTCCAGCGCAAAGTCGCCACCGGTCGTCACGCCGGCCTCGCGGCTGGCGGCAAGCCCGCCCACGCTGGCGGTGTTGCAGGCCGACAGGATGACCAGATCGGCATCGAGCGAGAGATCGAATATCTCCGCAAAGGACAGCAGCCCATCCGACTCCGCATCGCCAAAGCTGGTAAGCAGGGCAGGGCGCGGCGGACATTCGGGCTCAGGCGATGTGACAAGGCCGTGCGTGGCGAAATGCAGGATGCGGTACTGGTTGAGGTCGTCCATCCCCTTGAGCCGCGTATCGGTGAAATCGCCATCGGTCAGCAATACCACGCCCGCGCCGCCTGATCCCAGAATGGCGCTGGCCGCGCGCAATTCGTCGGCCTTCACCGGATTGCTCCAGGTCAGCGGCGACCAGACGCAGCGTTCATCGGCGATCCCGCTGCGCGTGCGGGGCGAAAACACTGCATATTCGGGCAGCGGCACATTCTGCCCCAGGCCCAGATATTCGCCCCGCGCCTCAGACCGGCGCGCGGCGCGCAGATCGCGGAATGATGCGGGAGAGACGGACGTGGTCACCTGCATGGCGCGGCCAAGCCAGGCGGTGCCGCGGTAATCATAGGGATCGGCATCGGGATCGGCGGTGCGCGCGGCATAGCGGTCCACGCTCGCATCATCCATCACCAGCAGGTTGATGGGCAGGCGCAGCAGGGCGCCATCGGGCTCGAAAATCAGGTGCTCCACCCCTGATAGCTGGCCCTGCACCGGGCCAAGCAACACGGTCGCCAATTGCCGCGCCACGCCCAGTTCAAACGGATAGGTGATCGTCTGCCCGCCTTCTTCGATCGCAATCGAATCGCGCAAGATGTCCACCATCTCCGCGATCCGGGCGGGTGAGGCATCGAGGCGATAGGCCGTGGCGCTGATGCGGTCGGCATAGACGGCATAGGCCGCGTCATCGAGCATCACCAGCTTGAGATAGGCTTCGCCGTCCCGCAGCGTTGCCTGCAATTCGCCCAGCGCAATCCGCCCGCTGCTGACCGCGCGATAGCGGGGATAGGCGGCCAGCTGCTGTTGCACTTCGAGTTGCCGCAGGCGCAGCAGGTCGAGTTCCTCCCGCATGGGCAGCAGCGCGGCGGCGAGCGATGCGTCCTGCTCGGCCTGGCTTTCGGCTCTCAACACCTCGATCCGCTTCATTTCAATCGCGCGGCCAAGGTTGATCGATTGGCGGAACAATTGCGCGGCCTCGTCGCTGCCGCCCGACAATTCCCGCGCCAGCACCGCCTGCGTCTGGGCAAGGCCGGGGCGCAGCATCAATTGGCTGGCGGCGAACATATCCTCGGCTGCTTCGAGCGGGTTGGCTTGCGGTTCGGCCAGCAGGGCGAACCAGGGCGCGAGGTGGCGACGCAGAGCGGGGGTGTGGGCATCGTCCCCGGCGTCAGCCACCAGTTGACGGAACAGGGCAACTGCCTCGGAGCGCCGCCCGCTGCGCGCATACAGGCCTGCAAGTTGCGCCGTGGCGCTCGCCAGCGCGGGCGAGCCGGGGTAGGTGGTGGCCAACAAGGCGATGGCCTGCCGGTGCAGACTTTCGGCCTGACCGGTTTCGCCGCGTGCCTCGGCCAGCGTGCCCAGATCGCCCAGGATCTGTGCGCGCAGCCACAGCACGGTCACCACGCGAGCTTCGCGCACCGCGGTGATATCGGCATAGGCTCGGCGCAGCAGATCGTCGGCCTCGCCAGGCCGGCCCAGCAAGCGCTGCGCCGTTCCGCGCAGATAGGTCGCTTGCCCGTCAAGCAGTTGGAGCCGTTCGGCCAGCGTCAGCACCGCGCCGGCCCCAGCAACCGGATTGCCGCCTTCGGAGGAGAGTCGCTGGGCCATAACGGTGTCGATCTGCAATTGCAGCGTGGCTTCCATGCTGTCGACAAGCTGCGGCAAAGGCGCGTCCAGCACCGCCAGCGCTTCGGCGGGCTCGGCGCGGTTGAGCGCGTCAAGGCTGCGGAAATTGCGCGCCAGCCGCGCCAACAGCGGGTTGCCCGCGGCATCATCGGCGGCCTTGGCGAACAGGTTGCGCGCTTCGGCAAAATTGCCAAGGTTCGATTGCTGCAAGGCGGCGTTCAGCAGCGCTTCTGTCGCGTTCTGTCCCGGCAGGTTGGTGGCCGATACGCCGAAGAACTCCGCCGCCTCGGCAAACAGCCCGGCATTGGAACGGCGATAGGCTTCGCTCAGTGCAATCTCGGACGAAATCGCCTCGGCCTGCGCGCGGGCAAAGGCCTGTGCGTCGCCGGCCTGCGTCAGCGGCACATTGACAGCGCCGTCAACCAGCCGATCGCCCGCGAGTGTAGCCAGCCCCAGCCGCAGCGCATCGGCATAAACCGCGAGGCCAGCAGCGGCAAAGGTGCGCCCGCCGCGCGTTCCGGCGAGGATCAACCGCTCGACCGCCTTGCCCGGCGAGGAGCAGAGCTGTGCGGTCACATTGTTCAGCCCGCCGCCGATTTGCCCCACAGGGGCAGCACGGCAGGTGGCGTCGGCGCCCGCCAGTCGGGCAAGCGCCGCTGGCGGCGTTTCACCGCCCACAACCTCCATCTCGCCCACCGAAGCTGCGGCGTCGCGGCAGACAATGCGGTAACGCCGGTCGAACATGCCCTCGCTGGGACGGGGCGACTGGATCTGCGCCTCGCACAACCCGTCCGATCCGATCGGAACGGAATCGCGCAGGCTGACCGATGGCGCCAGCGATTGCGCGGCGGAAGGCGGCGCGGGCAGCAGCAGTCCGAACGACGCACCAAGGGCGAGGGCAAGGCGCGCCAGCCTTGCGGCGGTATGGGCCATGTCAGTCCTCCTCATCCTCATCCGCGCCATCCGATCCGCCGAGCGCGGCATTGTCCCCGCCGCTGGTAACCGGATCATACACCAGCCCGCGATCGGACACGGGCGGCGGGGTTATACGATCCGGGAATTCGACGCCGAACCCTTCATCGCCGTCGGTCAGCCCGCCAACATCGGTGGGGAGAGGCGGCAGCTTGGTATAATCTTCGGTTGTCACCGGCAGATCCGGTTGTTCCCGCGGCGGCGGCGGCGGCGGCGGCGGCGGCGGCGGCGGCGGTGGTGGCGGCGGCGGTGGTGGTGGTGGTGGCGGAGGCGGAGGGGGCGGTGGGGGCGCACCGCATTGCCCGGTCACGATAATGCAGTCGTTATAGGTGGAATCGGCGGTGAAATTGGCTGCCAGATTGGTGCCGAAATCGGTATCGAAAAAGGCATCGTCATTGATGATCGGTCCGCCATTGGCATCCACCGCGCGGCCAAAGGCGATGGCCAGCATCGGCCCCGGCGTGGTGGCATCGGGATTGCGGATGATGCGCAGGCCGCCCGTATTCGTGGCAATGCCGTCAAATGTGCTGCCGGCGCCCGTGTTCTTCAGAAGGATCGCCGTTTCGCCCGTCAGCTGCATCTGGCCGGCGGAAAGATAGGTGCTCGCCGCGGTTTCGGCCGCGGCAAGAAGGCCGGGAATGGTCGGGTCGGCCGGGTCGGCCCGCAGTAGGGCGAGCAGGCTGTCATCGCCTGCAAGGATCGCGTCACCCGTAATGCCGAGGTTGCCGGCCAAACCTCCGTTGGCGTTGGTGACCGCGACCGAGCCGGTGGGCAGGGTGAGCGCCACCGTGCCATCGCTGAACAGGGTCAGCCGGTCATCCGCCCCGGCATTGGTATAGCGCAGGGCGCCGGTGACATTCAGGCTTTGCGGCCCTTCAATATAGACGAGGCCCAGCCGTGTCGCCTCGGTGCCCGACAGGGTGAGGTCGCGGATTTCCACATCGTCGCCGGTCGAATTGATCTGCGCGCCGTAGAAATAGAGTTCGGCCGTGTCGATCCGGTCGAATTCGTCCTGCAACAGGCTGAAACCGCCGCCTGCGGCCGTGCCGCCCAGTATGGCGGTGGCGCTCTGGTTGAGCGACGTGATGAACACCTGGTTTGCCTGCAGGCCCGCGCCTGCCGCGATGTCGAGATTGTCCGCGATCAGCGTGATCTCGCTGGCGATGACGCCTGCTGCGCCTGCGACCAGCGGCGAGCCGGTAAAGGTCAGCAACTGGCCGGAAGAGAACAGGAAGCTGGCATTGCCGTTCAACGGATCAGTCCCGCCGCGCACGACATTGCCTTGCCCCGTATTCACCAGCAGATCGCCCGGCGTATCGAGTTCCAGAGTGGTCGTCACGGTAACGGTGCCGCCGTCTGCCTGCATGCGTGATGCGGGTGCGGTGAGCAGGGCGGTGTCGACCACGCCGGATCGGGCGATCAGCGTATCGGTATCGAGGCTGCCTGCCAGCACATCGATCTGGAACGCGCCGCTGCTCCCCTCGATGCCGCCAATGGCCGTGGTGCCAAGGTCAATCGAACCCGCCTGCAGCGCCGGATCGCCGCCCGTCAGGCGCAGCGCGGCAAGGCCGGCAACGGTGAAATTGCCGGGCGCCCCTGATGCGGTAGAGGTGATCCGCAATTGTTCAAGATCGGCCGAAGCGCTTTCGGACAGCGTCACGAGGACATTGCCTGCCGTGGCGGTGCCGCCGGGCGTGGCACTGGGGTTGACCCCGGCCGCCGCATCCGATTCCGCATGGAGGAGACCGCCCGACACCTGCGTCCCGCCGCTGAAGGTGATGTTGACCGGCGCCGCCGTGGCGTTTCCGGCAAGGCTCACGCTGTTTCCGCCGTTCGCCTTGCTGGAAATGGTCAGGCTGCCCGGATCGTTCGCATCGCCGATCTGCAGTTGCGATGCGCCAACAAAGCTGGCGAGCACGGGTTCATTCGCCGCATTGCCGCCCGCGCCGCCAACCGCGCTTCCGCCGGTCGCTTCGCTGGAAAGCGAGCTGGCCCCGCGAAAAATGGCCGTGCCGTCATTGCCTTCCAGCCGTGCCGGGCCGCTGAGTGCGTTGCCGCCGGTGCCCGTGCCGCTGCCATCGCCGCCGGTCGCCTGGGAAAAGGCGCGGATCTGCAGATCGAGCGTGCCGCCGGTCAGCGCCGCCAGCCGCACCGTGCCCGACAGCGCGTTGCCGCCGGAAATATTGGCATTGGGATTGAGGCTGGATCCGCCCACGGCCTGTTCGAACAGCTCGATATTCTGCCCGGTGACGGTGCCGCCATTCTCCGCCACGATTTGCGCGGTGCCGCCGGAATTGAACGCGGTCGCCCCGCCGCTGCCTCCTGCCACGCTGGACCCGCCGCCAGATATCTGCACGCCAATGCGCGCGGGCCCGCCGCTGATAAAGCCTTGCGAGGGCAGGCTGATCGCGCCTTCATCAATCGCAAAGATGCTGATCCGGCCACCCGTTGCCGCGCCGCCAATGCCCGTGCCGCCAGTAGTAGTGCCGCCATTGGCGCTGGACAGGACGCTTGCCCGGTTGGCGATGCTGAGCTGCGATCCGGGACCTTCGGCGTTCAGCCGCACCACGCTGCCCGTGGCCGCGCCACCCGTGGCGCTGTTGCCGCTTCCGCCGCTGCCGCTGCCGCGCAGATCCAGCGCCGACAAGGTGATGGTGCCGCTGGTGGTGGCGATCAGATCAACCGCGCCCCCCAGCCCCTGCCCGCCGCTGAAGCCGGGAAGCCCGGCGTCGCCGCCAAGGCCGCTTGTTTCCAGCGTGGTCGTGCCGGTCAGCACGGTGAGCGTGGCGCTGTCGACCAGCAGGTTCAGCGCCCCGCCGATCCCGGCCCCGCCATTGCCGCCCAGGCCTGTGCCGCCTTGCCCGGTGGAACGCAGCGTGAGATCGCCAGCGATGTTGAGTTCGCCGCCATCGCTCGCATCGATTACTGCCGCGCCGCCGCGCGCCAGCCCGCCCGCGCCGCCAAGGCCCGTGCCACCCTCGGCAAGGCTGGTAAGCGCAAGCTGGCCAAGCTCTATCGTGCCCTGCGTGCCCACCTCGATCCGGCTCGCCGTGCCATTTGCCCCGCCGCCGGTGATGCCATCGCCCCCGGCTGCGATCGATGTAATGTCCACAAGTCCGCCAGCTATCGTGCCGAACTGCGCCAGAAAATCGCTGCGGCCGCTAATGCCTTCGCCGCCTGCGCCGCGCAGCGACGGGTCGCTGGTGCCGCCTTGTCCGCCCGTGCCGCTGAGCGTTGCAAGCAGTTCGCTGCCCAGATCGATGCTGCCCTGCGTCGCGGGCGGCCCACCAAAGCCCTGAATCGCCGAGATGCTGACAAGCCCGCCGCGCCCCACACCGCCGACGCCGCCAGCAATATTCCCTTCGCCAAAGCCGCCCGCACCGCCGGTGCCGTTCGCGGTGATGGCGACCGATCCGAGCGTGATGGAGGCGCCATCCGCTTCCGCCATCGCGTAAAAGCCTCCGGGGCTGTCTAGGAATTCGAGCGGGGTAAGCGGTGCGCCGCCTCCGAAGCCCGCGCCGCCCGCGCCGGCATCCGCCACGCTTTCAAGGCCACGCCCGCCGAGCCCGCCTGTGCCGCTGAGCTGTGCGTTCAGCGCGCCATTGATCGCGATTGTCCCCGATCCGCCTGCCGTGCGCAATGCGTCAAGCCGCACTTCACCGCCGCGCCCGATCCCGCCTTCGCCGCCCAGGCCCAGATTGGCAGCGCCGCCCAGCCCCAGCGCGGTCACGACCACATTTCCGTCCAGCGAAATGCGGCCACTTTCGGCAGTCATCACCAGGCCGCCGCCCGTGCCGAAACCACCGGAAAAGCCGTTGCCGCCGGTGCCGGTGGCTTGCAGATCGACATCGCCGGTTACGTCCACACTTCCCAGATCGGCCGTGAAAATGGACAGGCGCCCGCCCGATCCATCGGCACGATAGGGCTGGCCGGGCGGGGTGTTGCCAGTGGAGATGCCGCCTGCCCCGTCAAGTTGCACCAGCAGATCGCCGTCAATGCGGACACGGCCCGTGCTGCTGCTGGCCGTAATCCCGGCAAAGCCGCCAGCGCCTGATCCGCCAGATCCGTCCTGCGCGCCGCCTGCTCGCGCCACAGCGGTAATCTGCACATCGCCAGAGACGCTCAACACGCTGCCGCTCTGCGCACCGATCTGCACCAAACCGCCAAAGGCCTGCGTGCCGTCCTGTGCCGATGTATCGGGCGCGATGGCCGAGGCCGAAGCCTGCATACCTCCGTTGAGAGTCAGCGAGGCGTTGTCCGTTGCCAGCAGGCTGATCGTGCCGCCGTCGAAGAAGGGCGAGCCTGCCGTCGTGCCGGCCGAAGCGGTGGCATCGGCCTGAATGCGGGTCAGGCCGCCCACGGTGAAGGTGCCGTTCTGGCTAGCCAGGAGTGTCACATCGCCGCCCAGCGCATTGCCTTGCAGGCCGCTATCGGTATCGGCCCCGGAAATCGCGCGGGCATCGAGCGTCATGGCGCCGGTTATGGCAACGATGCCATCGGACAGCGCGCCTGCCTGCACGTCGCCGCCCTGCGAATCCGATGGAAAGGCAACCGCCAGCCGCCCGTAGCTGTGCGCCAGCACGCGCGCATCGCCGCCTACCTCGATATTGCCGCCGTCCGATGCGATCAGGCTGGCGCTCTCAATGCCATACAGGGTGAGATCGCCTGCAAACCGCGCCGTGGCATCGCTGGCCAGCACATTGGCCGCTGTAACCCCTGCTGCAGTCACGCGGCTGGTGGCGTCCACCCCTTCGATCTGGACAATGCCGCCGGGGATCGGCGGCGCGGATGGTCCGTTCAGATTGAGATTGTGGTCAAATTCATAATCGCTGCCCACCGTGCCGCCCGCCAGCGACCGGCCTGCCACATCGAAGCCGGCGGACAGGATGATGTCGCCGTCCTCCGCCGTGGCGATAACGGCGGGGGCAAACCCCAGATTGCCGCCGATCAGCAGGCTGACCGGATCGTTGAGGCCGCGCGCCACGACATAGATGATGTGGTTGTCGCCCACGGCCGAGGAAGCGGGGCCGGTAGTGCTGCCGAAATGCGCAATCGCATCACCGACCTCGGTGCCTACCTGCACGGCGATATCGAACAGGCCCGAACTGTGCGCCAGGCGCACTTCGTTTCCCGCCACATAGGCGGCCGATCCGTTGATGCTGGCGCTGCCAAAGGTTTCCACGCGCGGCGCGGCGACAACCAGATAGCTGGCTTCGGGTGCAGCGGTGATTTGCGCGCCATTGGCAATGGTAACCGATGTCGGATCGGCGCCGGGCAGGGTCAACACCATCGCATCGCCCGCAGTGACAAAGCCGCTGAAGGCCGAAATGTCGGGTGCAAGGCTGGTCAGCACCAGGCCCTGCACATCGAACACCGCCGACCCGCCGATCAGCAGGCCGGTGGGCGAATAGAACATCACGTGCCCGCCCGGAGAGGATGCGCCGGTCGCATCCTGAATGCGCGAAACAACAGTGCCGTTGATCTCGGCCACATTACCGCCGGGGCTGGGCAGAATGCGGTTGATGATGGCGAAACTGTCGGCCGGAAGATTGTTCTGGAAGATCGCTGTGCCGCCCACGGGCAGGAAAGGCAGCGCATTACCGAAATTGTCGGTGTCGGGCGTCCAGTCCACCACCGCGTCGAAACCGTCGATCGACAGGAAATCGAAATCGGGGACAGTGCGGTCGATCGTCACATTGCCCTGCACGACCGTTGGCGTAGCCTGAATCGCCTGCGCGGCTGCGGGGGAAGGGTGGGAAAGACTCGCGGCCGCCAGCGCCAGGGCGCAACTTGTTGCCAGCAGGCCGGATTTCCGGGAGAATGTGCGTCCCATGTCAGAACCTCCAGGGGGTAAGGCGGCTGGTGATCGAAATCAGCAGGCGGGCATCGCCGCGCGGCAGATTGCCGAGGCGCTGTGTGTCGGTGCGCCTGAGCGGAACGGCCAATGCCACATCGCCCTGAATGCCGCGGCCATAGGCAAAGCGCAGACCTGCCCCCGCCGAGGCCAGGCTATCCGGGTTGGCGGCGCGCTGGCTGGGGTCGCGGTCACGCAGGCTGGCCGCGTCAAGAAACACAAAAGGCTGCACCGAGACGCTGTTCACGCTGTCGGGCATCAAGGTGCCGTACCGCATTTCCATCCGTGCGGTGATGCCGGTATCGCCGGTGACCGAGGCCGGGTCATACCCGCGCCCCGCCGAAAAACTGCCCCCGGTCAGCTCCTCGAAAGCAGGGAGGGGGTCGCGCGTGAATTGCCCGGTCAGATCCATCGCAAGCGTGACCAGCGGCACGGGGCGGTATTCGGCGCGCAGGCTGGCGCGCGCCAGCAGCGGCGTGGGGTCCTGTTCGATGCGGGTGGGCACCTGATTTGCGGCGAGGCAGGCAGCCGGCGCGGTGCGGCAATCGCGGCTGGCGCCCAGAAGGCCCAGACCCTGGCGCACTTCGAGCCCCAGCGCGAGGCGCGCGCGCGGTTCGAACGCCGAATAGCCCAGCCGCCGCCCGATCGAGGCGGTATCGGTTTCCAGCCAGTCCAGCCGCGCCCAGGCGGTGCGCACCCGGTCGCGCGTCAGCTCAAAACCGTTCAGCCGCACATCCTGATCCACCAAATCCAGACCGGCCGATCCGCCAAGCGTTCGCGCCTGGCGGCGGATAAAGGGAAAGCTGGCATGGACACCGGTGAAAAAAGTTTCCGACTTCACATCAAAGCCGGGCAGGTTGGTGCCCGGATTGGTCCAGCCCAAGGTCACCTGCCCGCCCAGCGAGAAGCCTTCGGCGCCGATCAGGATATCATGCGCCAGTTGCAGCGTCTGCTGCTCGGAAAAATCGTGCGAGGAATAGGCCGAGACGCTTGTGCGGTCGCCAAGGCCGGTGATGCCAAAGAATTCGGCGTGCACCATTCCGCCAAACCGGCCCAGCGCGCGCGCGCCGTAATTCTGCACATTGATATCGACCGTATTGCCCCGGCGCAGCACGGCCACTTCGCCGATCAGGTCCCCCGGCTGGCCGCTTGCCGCCGGGCGCAACGCGAGGCGCACGTCAAGGCCCGGTATGTCGTCGGCCAGCAGCAGATAGCGTTCGGCGGCACGGGTGTTGAATACCGGCTGGCCCACCAGCTTTTGCAGATAACCCGCCAGCAGCCGTTCGGACGGGCCCGCCTCGCCGCGCACGCGCAGCGCAGTGAGCCGTCCCAGCACCACGCGGAATTGTGCTGCGCCGCCCGACAGGCGCTGTTCGGGTATCTCCACCGCCGCCAGATAGCCGGCATCGGCCAGTAATGTGCTGGCGCGGGCGCGGATATCGCACAGCACCGCGATGGGCAGGTCGCGGCCCAGATAAGGCGCGGCGGCGGCGGCAAGATCCACATCCGTGGCACCCTCGGCCCCGGCGAAACTCACCTGCGAGAGAGTGACGCGCAGATCGGCAAATTCCGGATTGTCGAGCGCGCAGGGGCTGCGTTCAAATCCGCCATCGACGCTCAGCATCGCGCGACCCCGCGTGTCGGTGATAGGCGCGGAAGGCACGAGTTCATCGCGTGTCGGTGGCGCTATCCGGGTCGGATCGGGCGTGATCTGCGCCGCGGCAGGCGCGCCGGACAAAGCCGCCAGCACCAGCAGTGATGCGCCTGCCGCGCGCTGTTTGAGCCGCACCGCGCAATCCGCGGACGGCAACCGAGAAAAGTTCCCAGAAATGCTCACTGTAACCTGTCCGTCCTTCCCCAGGGGTCGAAAGATCGGCCCCAGACGGCACCTGTTTACTGCAGGTGCAGCTACATCCGTGCGGGTGAGCACACGCGCCTGACGCCGAGCCATACGCCGTGGCACCCGCCACTTTTTATTACTTTACGACGACCCCACTTTTCATCACCTTATCACCACCCCGCCGCGCGGGATTATGCGCGCAACGCCGCCGGGAGGCAATGCCCTATCCCGGAATCATGCCCTATCCCGAAACCCGCACGCCGAGCGCGCTTGCCGCTTCGCGCAATTGGGACGCGGCAGCCGGATTGGCGGCCACGGCCCGCTCATAGGCCTGCCGCGCTTCGGCATCGCGGCCCAGCGTGCGATAACTGCGCATCAGCATGATCCAGCCATCGACGTTGGCTGGCTCCCGTTCCAGCCGTGCGGCAAGACGGGCGACCATGCCTTCGGCCATGTCTTGCTGCTCTGACGGGGGAATCGCGGAAGCGGCGGCTAGCTGTTCCTGCGTGGGGCCGGGTATGCCGGCGGGCGACACAGGCAGCGGCAGCGAGCCGCGCGCGGCGAGCGCCCGTTCCACCCGGTTGCCCAGATCGATCCCGTCCCGCTGCGCCACCTGGTTGATGGTGCGCACCAGATCGGTCTCCCAAGGCGCGCCGGGCGGCGTATCGGCCAACAGCGCCAGCCAGTCGGCAATCGCGCCCGTGTTGTCGCCTGCCAGATCCTTGGCCGTGGCGAGGAAATAGCGCGCCCGCGCATCGCCGGGGTCGATCGCCACGGCGCGGCGAAATGCTTCAAGCGCGGCCGGTGGCATGGGGTCGCGTGTGCTCGCCATCACCCGCGCCTCGCCCAAGGCCGACCACAGCACGGCACTTTCGGGCTCCAGCGCCACTGCCTTTTCATAGGCCGCTGCTGCCTCGGCAAACAGGTTCTGGTTGAAACTGGCAAAGGCCAGCCGCTGCCAGGCAACCGGGTCGTTGGCGGATGTTTGGGCCTGTCGCCGCAGTTCATCGAGCGATTGCGGCTGATCGGCGGGCTGGCCAGCCGCAGGCGGTGGTGCGGAATTGGTCTGCTCGATCAGACGCCAGCTAACCGCCCCGGCCAGCAGCGCTGTTGCCGCCAGCGCCAGCAGCGCACCCTTGCGCCAGCTTGTCTGTGTGCCGTGTGTGTCCGCACCCTTTGCCATCTGTGCCCATCTCCGCCCGGCCTGCCCGCGCAAGGGCCGCTGCAGCGCCACAATGCCTGTCCGGCCAAGGTTTTCAATGCGCTTTGTTTGAGGCATAGTGACCGACAGGGGGGCGGTAATGGTATCAGGTCCAGACCGTTTTGTGGTGGCAATCGTGGGATCGGGGCCGGCCGGGTTGAGCGCGGCTGCGCATGCGGCGCAGCTGGGCCTTGCCCATGTGCTGATCGAAAAGACCGATCACCTTTCGGATACGATCTACAAATACCAGAAGGGCAAACACGTGATGGCAACGCCATCCAACCTTGTCCTTCGTTCCGACCTCGATTTCGATGCGGGCAGCCGCGAGGCGATTCTGGCCACATGGGACCGTCAGATTGCGGATGGTGCAGTAAATGTCCGCTACAACGCTGAAGTTACCGCAATTACGGGCGAAAAGGGCGATTTCACGATCCTGCTCAAGGGTGGGGACGCCATCCGTGCGCAGAACGTGGTGCTCGCAATCGGTACGCAGGGCAATCCCAATTTGCTGCGCATTCCCGGTGGTGACTTGCCACTTGTCCAATATCAGCTCGACGATCCGGGCGAATATTTCGACGAGCATATCACCGTGGTGGGATCGGGCGATGCCGGGATCGAAAACGCACTGGGCCTTGCCGCCGATCCGGCGCAGCGCAATGTCGTCACCATCCTCAACCGTGGCACCGATTTCGCCCGTGCCAAGGGCGCCAATGTCAAATTACTGCAAGAGGCCGAGAACGAGGGCCGCGTGATCGTGATGCGCGAGACTTCGCCCGCCGAAGTGAGGCTTGGCGAGAACGGGGGAGAACTGGTGCTCGAAACGCGTGACGGGCAGCAGGTCATCGCTTGCGACCGCATCATCGCGCGCACCGGATCGCGCCCGCCGCGCGACTTTGTCGAGAAGATCGGCGTGGAGTTCGGCAGCGCCGACCCCGGCGCCTTCCCGGTTCTCAGCCCCACTTTCGAAACCACCAAGCCAGGCATTTTCGTGATTGGCGCGCTGGCGGGCTATCCGCTCATCAAGCATTGCATGAACCAGGGATTTGACGTGATCGAGTTCCTGAACGGCAATACCGGCCTCAAGCCCGCCGACCAGCCGATCCTCGAAGAAAAGTTCGCTCCATTACCGGGGCGCCGTTCGGTCGAGGAATGGTTGGACGTCATCGGCAGCAATGTTGCGATCTTTCAGGATATGTCGCCGCTGCAATTGCGCGAATTGCTGCTCGATTCGCAACCGCGCGCCTTTGCCGCGGGCGAGGTGGTGTTCACCCGGAACGAGCCGGGTTCCTCCATGTTTGCCATCGTCGAAGGTTCGGTGGTGGTGGAGGTGAACCCGGCCGACCCCTCTTTAACAGTGCCGATCGGGCAAGGCTCGATCTTTGGCGAAGTTGGTCTGATTTCGGGCCGCCCGCGTGGGTCCACCGTGCGCGCGGCAGAGCCTCTGGTGGTGGTGGAACTGTCGCGCACCGCCGCGCTCAAGCTGATTGCCACGGTGCCTTCTGCTGCGCGCGCGGTGAACCGCATCGCGCTGGAACGGCAATTGCTGCAGATGTTCGGTTCGGGCCTCACCCCCAACGATGTCGCCCCGCTGGTGGAGGCGGCCGAAGTGATGGAAGTGCGCGCGGGGCAAAAGGTGATCTCCGAAGGCGGGGACGACCGCGACATCTATGTCATCCGGCGCGGTTCGATGGTGGTGGAGAAGGATATCGGCGGCAAACCGATCTTCCTCTCCTATCTGCCGGCAGGCAGCTATTTCGGGGAAATGGCGGTGATCGACGGATCGCGCCGCACTGCCACGGTGAAAGCCGCGATCAAGAGCGAAGTGGTGCGCATCCCCGGCGACCTGTTCACTGCGCTGCTCGATGCAAGGCCCGCCCTGCGCCAGCGTGCATTGGCGGAGATGGCACACCGGCGCGAACTCAACGCCTTTGTCGAGGCGCGCAAGGAAAGCTTCGGTTCGGCTGCCGATCTCTATGCCGAAACCGCGCAATTCCTCGTCGATAACGGCATTGGCGAGGCGACCGATGTGCTTCTTATCGACGAAACGCTGTGCGTGGGATGCGACAATTGCGAGAAGGCCTGCGCCGACAGCCACGAGGGGCTGAGCCGGCTCGACCGCGAGGCAGGGCGTTCCTATGCCCACCTCCACGTGCCCACATCCTGCCGGCACTGCGAACATCCGCACTGCATGGCCGATTGCCCGCCCAACGCCATCCAGCGCGGGCCCGATGGCGAAGTTTTCATAGCTGATACCTGCATCGGCTGCGGCAATTGCCAGCGCAACTGCCCCTATGGCGTGATCCGCATGGATCCGGTGCCACCAAAGAAGCCGGGTCTGCTGGCGTGGATGCTGCTGGGGCTGGGGCCGGGGCCGGGCGAGGCAAGCTATTCCTGGCGCAAGAAAAAGGCTGCGAAACAAGGGCTGGAACAGACCAAACTGGCGGTGAAATGCGACATGTGTGCAGGGATAGATGGCGGCCCTGCCTGCGTGCGCGCCTGCCCCACCGGCGCGGCGATCCGCGTGTCGCCCGAAGGCTTCCTGTCGGTGACGCAGGAAGGGGGGCTGGACTGATGGCGAGCGCGGCGCAGGACAAAAGCCGTCCGGCCGACCGGCGGGGACTGCGCGAAAGCGATCACGAAGGGTTCCTGGCGCACAAGCGCATGCGCTGGCTCAAGGTGGCGGTCGTGCTTTCGCTGGTGGCGATCATTGCCTATGCGCTGGTGGATGTGACACCGCGCCACAACGGCGGGTCCTGGCTGGGCTACACGCTGGGCACAATCGGCGCGGTGCTGATCGTCTGGCTGGCGCTGCTGGGCATCCGCAAGCGGCGGATGAGCGCGGGGCGATGGTCGCTGAAGGCGTGGACATCGGCGCATGTCTATCTGGGGCTGTCGCTCGTGGTGATCGCCACCTTGCACACCGGGTTCCAGTTCGGCTGGAACGTCCACACGCTCGCCTATGCGCTGATGATGCTGGTGATTGCGTCCGGCATATGGGGCATTTCGGTCTATGCCACGCTGCCGGCCAAGCTGGCGGGCAACCGGCGCGAGATGACCAAGGGGCAGATGCTGGACGCGCTGGATGCTCTGGACCGGCAACTGGAAAGCGCCGCGCAGCCGCTGGGGCGCGCGCAGGCCGATCTCGTCATCGCCGCGCTGGCACAGGATCCCTTCGCCGGGGGCATCGCCGCACGCCTGACAGGCCGCTATCGTCGCTGCCGCACCCGTGCCGCGCTCGAAGGCCTGGCGATTGTGGGCGATGGGCAGGACATCGCAAAGGTGCTGAGCCTGCTGCGCCGGCGCGAGGCGCAATTGCAGCAGATTCGCCGGCATCTGCGGCTGCGCGCGATGCTGGAAATCTGGCTCTATTTCCATGTGCCGCTCACCATCGCGCTGCTCGGCGCGCTGACTGCGCATATCGTTTCCGTGTTCTATTACTGGTAAGGGGAAGGGGCGCGCCGTGGAACTGACGCTACGCAGCATCGCCTTCACCGCCGCGGGCCGCGAGATTGTGCGCACGCGCGAACTGTCCAGCGATACAATTACCGTGGGCCGTCATGCTGACAACACAATCCACCTGCCCGACCTTGCCGTGGAGCAGCACCATCTGCGCATCACCGCAACAGCTTCCGGTGCGCTGACGGTCGAGGCGGTGGGCACGCTGGGCTTCACGCTGGATGGTCGGCAGGTCGATGCGGCCAGCATCGATCCCGCGCGCGGGGGCGAACTGGGGGTTGGTTCGTACCGGCTGCAAATCGGGCTAGAGGGCGCACGGCTGGTCATCACCGTGCGCCAACAGGCCGATGATGACGGGGAGGGCAAGGATCGCCTGCGCGGTTTTGCGCTGGCCTCCGTCCTGCCGGGAAAGCGCGTTCTGTCCTGGGCCGGACTGCTGGCGGTGCTCGCGGTGTTCCTTGCCATCCCCATCAACTCGCATCTGACGCGCGAGCGGGTGGAACCGCAGGTCAATGTGCCGGGCACGGTGCGCATGGATGCGGCATGGATCACCGGTGCCCTGTCATCTGTCCACCACGGGCTGACCGACAATTGCGAATCCTGCCATGTCGAACCGTTTCAGGCGGTGCAGGATGCCGCCTGCCTCAGCTGTCATGAAGGGCTGGGCGATCACGCCGCGGCTGACCGCATGGCGCGGGGCCGCCCGCCCTTTGCCGGCAGCGAGGCGATTTTGTGGGACATTGCCCATGCTTTCGGCAAGCCCGGCCCCGGCGCTTGCACCGATTGCCATACCGAGCATGAGGGCGCTGGCCGGATGGAGCCGACACCCCAGGCCTTCTGCGCCGATTGCCACACCACGCTCGACACCCGGTTGACCGATACGCGGCTTGGCAATGCGCGCGATTTCACCGCGCTGCATCCGCAATTCAAGGTGGCAGTGCTGCCCGCGCCCGATGCGCCGCGGCCGGTGCGCGTCTCGCTCGCCAGCAATCCGACCGATCACAACGGTCTGCGCTTTCCGCACGATGTTCACCTCGACCCCACCAGCGGGGTGACGCAGATGGCGCGTCGGCTGGGCCGCGATGCGGGCTATGGCGAGGCGTTGCAATGCGCGACCTGCCACACGCCCACGGCAGACGGGGTGCGCTTCCTGCCGGTGAAGATGGAGGAGAATTGCGAGGCCTGCCACAGCCTCGTCTATGACCGGGTGGGCACCACTTTCCGCACGTTGCGCCACGGCAATATCGAACAGACCCAGGCCGATCTGATGGCCGCCGACCGCAGCCCGCGCCGACCGGTCACAACGGGTCGCCGCCGCCCCGGCGAATTTGCCGAAGGAGGCATATACTACAACAATTTCAGCCGCGTCATGCCTTCCATCCTGCGCGCCAATGTGATGAGCGAGGACGGGCTGTGCGGCGAATGCCATCTGCCCGGCAATGGCGCTGCTGGCACAGTCTCGGTCATGCCCGTCACCCAGCGCGATCGCTATATGCTGCACGGCTGGTTCAACCACCGCGCGCATGTGCAGGAGGATTGCACCACCTGCCACGCGGCGGACGCCTCGTCACAGGCCACCGATCTGCTGTTGCCCGATCTCGCCTCGTGCCAGGAATGCCACGGCGGCGAGGCCTCGCGCGTGGCTGAGGTGCCGTCGAGCTGCGCGATGTGCCATTCCTATCACGCGCCGTCCGCCACCAGTCGGCCGCCCAGCCGCTTGGCCGCCGGAATGTCGCGCCCGCCCGCGCCTTCGCTTGCCAGCGCGCTGGCCGGGTCGCGCCGCTGATGTGCCCCTTTTGCCCCAGAGGCCGGATTGCGGCCCTTAGCGGGAGAAAGCGCCCATGATCATCGCGCAGATGACCGACATCCATATTGGCTTTGACCGGGAGGCTCGGCCGGAGGAACTCAACCGGCAGCGATGCCGCGCCGTGCTTGCGCGGCTGGTCAAGCAGCCCAACACGCCCGACATGCTGGTGCTGAGCGGCGACATAACCGACCGGGGGGATGCCGAGAGCTTTGCCCGCACGGCCGAATTGCTGAACGATCTGCCCTTTCCGGTGCATGTGATGGTGGGCAATCACGACAGCCGCGATGGGCTGCTGGCGGCATTTCCGCACACGCTGCGGGGGGAGGACGGCTTCCTTCACACCGCTTTCGTGCAAGACGGCCTGCTGGTGGTGCTGCTCGACACGTTGGAGCCGGGGCGGCATGGCGGGGCGTTTTGCGCCGCGCGGCGCGATTGGCTGCGCGGCGTGCTGGAGGCCAACCGCGCCACGCCCACGGTAATCTTCATGCATCATCCGCCGGTCGTCTCCGGCATAGAGTGGATGGACCCCCGGCCGGACGAGGCGTGGATTGTGAACCTCGCCGCCGCTCTGGACGGCATGGATCAGGTGCAGGCGATCCATTGCGGCCATCTGCACCGGCAATTGGCAGCGAGCTTCTGCGGTATTCCGGTCAGCGTGACGCCATCGGTCGCGCCGCTGGTGTCGCTCGACCTGCGCCCCATTTCATCCGCAGTCCCCGATGCCCGTGCGCTGATCACCACCGAACCGCCTGCTTACGCTCTGCACCACTGGGATGGCACGCGGCTGGTGACGCATTACGAGACGGTGGGCGACTGGCAGGTGCTCGCCTATTACGGCCCGCATTTGCAACCGATGATCCGGGAGATGGAGCGGGAGCGGGGGTAGGGGACAGGGGTGGAGGCAGGGCGGCCGCATCCCACGGCCGGGAACTTACCGCCCCGCCAATCTCGGCCCCGCGCCCGGCACCCAGGCGGTCATGTCCACCTCGTCGCTCACGCGCCACGGTATGCCGGCGGAATTGAGGAAGAAGTCCTCCATCTCAGCCCGCGTGAAGGGGCGTGAACCCAGCCGCCCGAATACTGCGATCTGGCCGCCAGTCTCGTCCACTGCGCGGTCGCGGTCCAGCCCCTTGGACATGGCGAGCGCGGGGCTGGGCGTGCGCGCCCATGCCACCAGTTCGGGCACGGGGGCGGGGGAGAAGCCGTAGAAATTGGGCTGGCTGTCGGGGCTGGTCAATTGGAGCACTTTCATCCCGTTCACCCCGTCCGCGACATAGGCGAACAGGCTGGCATTGGTGCTGGCCACGATCACATCCTCGACATCGTTCATCGTGCCGCCCAGCGTTTCCATGCGGTAGATCGCGGGCGCCAGCGGGCGGGTGATGTTGATGATCGCCAGCCCCTGATGCTTCGCCGCGACATAGGCGTAAGTGCGCGCCAGATAGATGCGCCGCGCGTCCTGCAGCGGCACGAAGCCTTCGGGGCGCTCCACCGGATCGCGCAGATTGGTGACATCGAACAGCTTCACGCCGTCGGCATCGCTCACCCACAGGTACCGGAATTGGATCGCGCTCGCCCGCGCATCGCGCAAGGGGCGCACGGCGGCAAGGCGCGGGGCATCGGGATTGGCAAGGTCCACTACCACCAGCCCGGCATCGGCGGTGATATAGGCAATCTCGCCCGCCAGAGTGATGTGCCGCGCGCCCGTCAGCACGCCATCGGGGTTCCACGCGCGGCTGCCATTGGCAAAGCGGTGGCGGGTGATATGGTTGTTGCGGAACTCGCCATCGGCAAAGGTATCGACATTGACGAGGATGAGCCCCTCCACCGCATCGGTCACCACGGCATAGGAATAGATCGGCAGGAACGGCTGTTCCTGGTTCATCTCGCGCATCTGCGGCGTGTTGCGGGTGGGGGCGATGGCCTGCATCGTGGGCAGCGCCATGCAGGTGGCGTTGCGGCTGGCGACATGGGCATCTTGGCCCAGGCTGCTGAAGGGGGCGGTCAGCACCCTTTCGGATACGCCCTTGTTGGCGACAGAAGCGATGTCGTAAACACGCAATCCCCCGCGCCCTTCGGCCACGAACATGTATTCGCCGCGCATCTGCAAACAGCGCACGGCATCGCGCGTGCCTTCGTGCACGTTGAAGAATTCCTCCATCGGGCGCGTTTCGCCGGAAAGCCCGTCGCTGAAGGTCGGGCCGCGCACCCAGTTCTTCAGCTCGCGCCCGTTGCCTTCCACATGCATGCGCCAGTAATCGGGATAGGCGTAGCGGTGGAGGTAGGAGCCGATCACCGCCTGCGGTTCGTCCCATTCGGTCACGCGGGTGGCCTGAAAACCGCGCTCCAGCCCGGTCCAGGCGTTAAGGCCCACAAAGTTCACGTAATTGGTGCCCAGCAGCAGGAGCTGCGCCATGATCGCGTTGTTGTCCTCTTCCTCGGACAGGTGGCAATCGGTGCAGGTCTTGGTCTCGGTCAGCCGCACGGTGTGCGGAAAGTGCGGGGCAAAGGCTTGGCTCGAAAAGCCGATCGAGCTGATCGGCGGCTGCTGGATATAAATCCGCTCGCGGTTGATATTGGTGGAAGACAGCACCAGCGCGGATGACGAGCGCACGGGCGCAATCTGGTTGCCCTTGGTGGTCTGGTGAATGCCCAGCTGGAACATCTCATCGCGCGCGACCTGCGGGTTGTAGGTGGCAAAATTGCGCGTGGTTTCCCCTTCATAGCGGTGCAGCGGGGTGGACCAGTTGGCTTCAATGGGCAGGTGGCAGCCGCCGCAACTGGTGGTCCACGACAGGTGGCAGGTGAAGCACGCCATTTCCTCCTCGCCATGCGCACGGTCTTCGCGGGGCACGCCAGGGCCGAATTCGAAGCGCCCGGTATCCGCGCCGCTGCGGCTCATCAGCTTGGCGCGGGCCGACTTGCCGTTGAAGGAAGGGCTTTCCGGATCGACGCTATCGCGCACCAGGCTCACCTGCCATTCAAGCGAAGGGTCGACCAGCGAGCGCTGGATCAGCATTTGCCGCCCGTTCGGCCCGTTCACCCATTCAAAGCGGCGGCGGCCATCGGGGTTGCGCAGCAACGACAGGTCATGCCCGCCGGGCGGGGCAGCAGGGCCGCTGGTGCGCAGGGTGGGATAGGCATCGGCGGTGCCGTGGCAATCCTTGCAGCCGATCTCTATCGCATTGGCGACTTCGCCATAGATCAGGCCGTTGCCGTGGCTGTCCTGCGCGAAATGGCAATCGGCGCATTGCATCCCATTTTCCGCGTGGATGTCCATCAGGTGCACGGTCCTGCCCGGATTGACCCCGGCGGGCACGAACTGCCCCTCGCCTTCGCGCCGCCAGCGTTCGGGATCGTCGGGCGCCACGCGGTTGCCATCGGCATCGAGCAGGTGCCCTTCGCGGTCGCGTTTAAAGATCGCGCGGAAGTTCCAGCCGTGGCCGTGGTAATCGCCAAACTGGGTGTGTTCGAGAAGCGGGTTGAGGTCATAGACATTGCGCAGGAAATCAATGTCGCCCCACAGCCCGCGCGGCGCGGCGCCTTCGGGGTTGCGATCATTGATGGCGCGCACTTCGGCCGCAGTGGGATAGCGCTGCGTCAGGTAACGCGCGGCGTAATCGGCATCGCTCATTCCTTCGGGGCGCGGCGTGCGGTTTTCCGGGCCGGGCCACATGAAGGGGGCATCCGCCTCGTAATCCCACATCGTGTAGCCGAGATAGGAATTGAGGAAGATATTGGGCTGGTGCATGTGGCAATTCATGCACTGCGCGGTGGGAATGGCGCGGGTAAAGACATGGCGCAGCGGGTGGCCGCGCTCCCGCTCTCCGGTGGCAACTTCGTGGCCCTTGCCGTCATCCTCGCCGAGATGGCTGCCGCCCGGCTGGATCAGCGCGCCGTGGCCGTCGCCGTGATTTTCGCGCATCTGCCGGTTGATCGTGGGGTCGACTGTCACCGTCTGCCCGTCGCGCCCATATTGCGCATAGACCAGCGAATGGCGCGGCTCGCGGTCATTGGCATAGACCACGTGGCAGCTCGCGCAGCCCGAATGACGGTAATCACCCGGCTGGTCGTTCGTGCCCATGAACCAGGTGAAGGGATCGTTGAGGCGCGTCTTGTGGATGTTGAGCACGGGTATCGCCGCCCGCAAGCCTGTTCCGGGACCGCGGTTGCTCTGTTTAAGGTCGGGCCTGCCCGGCTCCTCCAGTCGCTGGATCAGGCCGGTGGGGTTGGGCAGGCCGATTTCGGGAAACTGGCTGGCAATGTTGCGCCCGCCGCGTTCGAACACGCGGAACACGTCGCCCGGCGGGACCACGTGCCAGGTAGGCAGCGGATAGAGCGCCGCCAGCGCGCCGCGCGCCGCCTGTTCGGGCGTCACCGTGCCGGGAGGGTCACCGGGCGAGAGCACCTGCGCCGCCTGCCCCTCGCGCGTATAGGCTTCGCCCAGCACGTAATTCTTGAACGGCAGGATGCCGTTGTTGTAGCTCGCCCCGCCCCACAGCATGGCCCCGCTCGCCATCAGGCTGCGTTCGGCCGCCTCGATCACCGGCATATGGCACGCCCCGCACGCCTCGCGCGCCACGCGGTAATCGCTGGGGTTCACGAAGCGCAGGAATTCCGGGCTTTCCCGGTTGAGCAGCGAATAGGACCGCTCCGGATTGGCGGAGGAAGGGAAGTGCCAGCTTTCCGGCAGGGTCGGCAGCACATGGGCCGCATCGCGCGCGACGATATAATCGGGATGGTCAAAGGATAGGTTCGGATTGCCGCGCACGCTGGCATTGCCGCCGTGGCAGTCGACGCAGCCCAGCACCACCGCATCGCTGGTGTGCATCGATGGGGCATCGGTCTGGACATGGCAGGAATAGCAGCCATCAGACTTGGCCATCGCTTCCAGCATGGTCTGGTTCTGCGGTGCGGGTGCAGCGCGCACGAGCGAGTAATCGCGCGGGATCGGCGTTTCGCTGGGGCCCGCGGCGCGGCTTTGCGGGCCTGCCACAAACGCGACCGCCGCCAGAGCGAGGCTGGCGGCCAAGGCAAGCTGGCGGGGGGCGATATGGCGAGCAGACATAGGCATCAGTAGGTCAGCGTCACATTGGCCAGCACCGAGAGATAGGCGCGGGAATTGTCGGTCGTGTCGAACAGGTCGCGAAAGCCGTTCCCCGCCACCAGCGCAGCGGCGCTTAACCGGCCCACGATGTTCTGGTTGGCGCGCGGCCGCCATATGGCTGCCGCGGACAGGTCATAACCAATGTCGCGCGGGATACTGCCTTCCACCCGCAAGGCCTGCAGCGTGGCGGTGTTTTCAAACCACAAATGGTTGGCATTGGTAGACAGGCGCAGTTCGGGCGTGAGGTCGAAATCCGCGCCGAGCCCCAGCAGGATCAGGCCCGGATTGTTGAAGTTCGATTGCCCCTGTTCTTTGGAGGAACGCAGCGAATTGAGGATGCCGTTGCGCCCGTTCAGGCTGACCGCGCGCCCGCCACCGGCAAAGGGGATGGTCTGCCGGATCCAGTAGGATGTGTCGGCGCCTGCAAAGACAGGGTTTTCGAAAATCGCGTCATAGCCGGTTTCGGTGTCGTCAAACGGATCGCCATCGCCGCTGGCCCATGCGCCCGACAGGCGAAAGCGCATCCAGTCCTTGTCGTAACTGAGTTCAGCCGCAGCAAAGAAGGCGCGAATATCTGCGGGGCGATCGGTGAAGAAGCTGTTCCGGTCCTCGCCCAAGGCGGCATAGGCGCTGGCAGTCAGATTGACGCGGCCAATGCGCCCATCGGCATTGTAGCCGAGGTAAACCACATCGTAATCGCGCCCGCGCAAGCTGCCCAGCAAAGCGGGGCGCACGGGAAAGCCGTTGTCGTCCACCTCCACATTGTCGCCCTCGCGGTTGCGGTTGTAGGCGATCGTGATCTGGCTGGTGAGCGCGGGGATCAGGAAATCCTGCCGGTAGACATTGGCAAACAGCACCAGATCATCGCGCGGGCGCTGAACGATGGAATTGAGGCCCGAATTGGTGTCCTTTTCCAGCCGCACAAAGCCCGCCAGGTTGAATTGGAAGCGGTTGTTGTCGCGGTTGCCGAACAGGCGCACGCCCAGCTGGTTGTCGTTGAACAGGAAGCCGCGGAAATCGGCCTGAAACGGCTGGATGCCCGCGCGGATCGAGATGAAATCGAACCTCTCGGTATCGAACTGGGAGAAGTGGTAATCGACGAATGCTTCCTGCACGCCGAGGAAATGGTCGGTGCGGTGGCTGGGCTTGCTGGGTTCGACAAACAGCACGCGCCGCTCCGGCACGTCGACATGGTTGATGTTGTAGGCCAGCGTCAGGCGGTACTCGACCGAAGGCGGGGCATAGGCGGTCGACCCTTTGAGCAGCGCGAAGCCCGCGATGAAAGTTTGCGATAGGACAGTGGAAAAGGGCCGCCCGAACACGTCGAGGCTGCCGGGCCGTTCGGTCGTCTGCACGCCCACGGGGATGGGGAAGGTGCGCGGTTCCACCACCGTATCGGACACGGCGTTGGCGATGAAGAACCAGCTGTCCGGCTTCAGGCCCAGAAAGCGCGGGGTAAGGCAGCGCGCGCTGCCATATGGCGGTTCCTCGCCCACCGCAGCGGCCGCATCGCGCAGCGCTTGCCGGTGCGCGCGTTCCTCGTCCGAATTGGTGCAGATCGGGCGGTCGCCCTTGTAGGTGTTCTGGTGATAGGGATCGAGCGGGTTTTCCACTACCAGGCCCAGATTTTCGATCAGCCGCCAGCGATCGGGAATGGCGATCTGATCGGTGGGGAAGGCCGAAGGCGGCGGCGCGCGCACCGCGCCGGGGTTCACCTGTTCTATCCTTTCGGGCAGCGGCGCGACAAAGCCGGGCCGGGTGCGCCCCTCCAGAATGGCCGGATCGACCGGGCCGGGCGGCGGTTCGACCGCGGTGCCTAGCCCGCCCGCGGGGCGCTCCTGCGCCGCTTCGGGCACGGTTTCCGGCGCGGGCGGCGCATCATCGGGCTGCGCTGCCAAGGCCATCAACGGCAGGATAAGCAGGCCCGCGCTCACAGGCCCTGACACACATTCTGCGCGGCGCTGCCGAGGAAGGGCGCAAAAGGGCACGAGATATAGCGCAGCCGCACCCCGCGCCCGCCCACATTCACCACGATCTGATCGGCACGGATAGCAGGCGCCGCATTGCCGATGCCGCCCACGCGCAGACCCGCATTGTGCAGGCCAAGGAAGCTGACCATGTCGTCCTGGTCGATCCCGTCGCCCGACACGCCGATTGCGCCGACAAGCTGGTTGCCGCGGTAAATCGGAACGCTGCCGGGAAAGATTTGCAAGCCGTTCGCCAACCGTTTCTGCCCCGGCGCGGCATCGGGCAGCGCGGTGCAGCCCACGCCCGCATCGGGTGATGCGCCGCCGGTGGCGACATGCACTGCCGCTGTCACCACATTTGCCGCGATCAGATCGGATTGCAGACCCACGGCAAAGGGGCTGAACTGCCCTGCCTGCATTACCGACAGCGGGCCGGGAGACTGCGCCACTTCGCCATCGGGGAAGTAAGGCCGCGCCAGATTGCCGATCGAACGGTTGCCATAGGCTGTGGTGCCCGTGAGCGCGGCACTGTTACCCAAAAAGGCGCGCAGCCGCTGAACATAAGCCGCCACGCCGCCGCCTGCCGCCTGCAATTGCGCAGCGGCCAGCGGATTGGCGAAGAAGGCGGCACTGCGCGCCTTTTGCAGGCTTACATCCACGCCGAACATCGGCGCATCAGGCGAACGCACGATGCCCAGCACCGCGCCGTGCGTGTCGACCAGGCTGATGCTTGCCTGCATCCGGCTGTCAAGCGGGCGGCGGATCTGCGCACGGGCACGCGACAGGACGGCAAAGGCCTCCTCAAGGATGGCGCGCGCTTCGGCAGCGGTCAGCGGCTGGGTTACACTGGCACCATCGGTTCCGGCGCGGATGGGGAAACGCGGATTGCCACTGCCATCGGTCAGCACGAAGGCATCGCGGTTGGAGAACTCGGCGAGCGTGGCAGCGCGGATGCCCGATGCTTCGGTGCCATAGGCGGCGCCGGCGCGCAGCACCCCGTCGCTGTAGCCCGCAATGGGCGCCAGCGCGCCCGGCGCGGCGGCAAAGCTGGTCTGCAAGGGAGCCAGCTGCCCCGCCGCCGCATCGGCATAGCGCAAGGCGGTGCCGTCCACGAAGATGCGTTCGGCGCGGATATCATCGGGCGGCAGGAAGCCCTGGGCTCCGGCCAGCGCGATCAGCTCCTCGGCATCCAGATCGACATCGAGGATATTGGGATCAAAGCCGTAATCGCCATCGCCCATCACGCCGATGCCGCCTACCACGACGCCGTTCTTGTAGAGCGGGAAGCCGCCCGGATCGGCCGCGAGGCCCAACGGGCTGCGCTTGGGGCCGATCATCGCCGATGCACCCATGCCGCCCGAAAAGCGCGTGCTGAGGTCGGAACAGGGCAGCTGGCTGAACTGCACCCCGAACAGCGGGCCGCTTTCCAGCCCCGGCGTGGTGGGGGCGGGCGGAAAATGCTGCTGCACGATCTGGCTGGCGGTGCGCGTGGAAAAGGCGTTGCCGCTGCTGGACAGGTAAGCGCCCGTAATCGCCTTGGCGAGCGCGGCGGCGCTGGCGGGAATGGTGGCCCCTTGCAGCCCGATCTCGCTGCCGGGCGCGGCATTGCCCGCAATGGTGCGGGTGGACACGCGCGCCAGATCGGGCGCGCCGGTCATGCGGAAGGAAGCCAGCACATTGCCCACCCGATCGGTCACCACGATCCAGCTGGGCAGGTTGCGCGCCGCTGCTTCGCCCGCCGCCTGCGCCACGATGCGCTGCACCTCCGCTACGGTAAGTGCTTCGGGCGCGGGCGGGGTGAACAGGCCGCCTGTGGGTGGCGGGGTAGGAATAGGCGAAGGCGCGGGCGTGGGCCCTCCTCCTCCCCCTCCACCGCTGCCTGAACTACCGCCACCGCCGCAGCCCGCCAGCACCAGCGCGGCGCTGGCCAACATGGCGGTGGCCCTGCGTCCGGCCATCAGCGCAGCCTTCCAATTGCACCCACCGCGCCGCTCAGCGCGGTGCGGAATGCGGCGGGATTGTAACTCTCCGGGCTGCGCACGGCATCATAGGCGCGGTTGATGTCCGCGCGGATGCTGGCCGCTGCCCCCACGGTAATGCGCCCCTGCGCCACCAGCGCATTGAGCAGCGTATCGACCGCCATCACCGCCTGCACGGACCCGGCATAATCGGTAAAGCGCGGCCGGGTGGCCTCTCCGCCGATGATCGCGACCACTTCGAAAGCATCATTCCCGCCAAAAGAGCGCGCGGCCAGCGCATCGGAGAGGCGCTGCGCCTCGGCCCGCAAGGTAGCGGCGGCGGCAACGGCAGGTTCACGCCCCCGGTTCATTGCCGAATGAAAGGTGCGGCTGGCGCTGCGGAAGCTGTCGGCCCGCGCGGGGGCCAGCGCGGAAGCCACCGCATCGAGCATGATGATATTCTCGTCGTTGAAGGGCGGCTGGCCGAAAGTGAGCGGACGGCCCGGATTGACCTCGAATGTCAGCCGCCGTTCCGCCCCGTCGGTGATGGCGCGGTGGCACGAATGGCAATCGAAGAAGGAGAATTGCGGGAACAGCCCCTCGCTCGCCAGATTGGTGCGGGTGAACAGATCGGTGGCGCGGGCCACCGCCTCGGCCTGCCCTACGGCCCACAATTGCACATTGTCGGTGCGGCCCTTGCGCGCGATGTAATCGGCATCGGCATCGTGATGCTGCTGGAAGCTGGAAAACAGATCGAGCTCGAAACTGATGCGCGGATGGCCCGCCGCCATCATGGCGTGGGTGACGAACTGGCCCTGCTTGGCGCTGCCGTAATGGCAATCGAGGCAGACGCGGGCACGCACTTGCGGCTGGTCGAGCGCGATCATGCCCCGCGCCAGATTGGCGGCGTGGCTGGCGCCGACCTCGTAATGGCTTGCCAGCCAGCCCGCCGCCGGGCCATGGCAGCTTTCGCAGCCTACCCCGTCGGTGATCTGAAAGCGTGGGCCACGGTCGCTGGCGGGCACGAAGGTGGCGTGGCAGCCCAGGCATTCGCTGCGCGATGTGGCATTGGCCCAGCCCAGCGATTGCGCGATCTGTTGTCCGCGCCGCCCGCCCAGCACGGCATAGGCGCGGCTGTGCGCCCCGCTGACATTGAAGGGCGATTGCCAGGTCGCAATCTCGTCCTGCCGCACGACCGCGCCATTGCCTTCGCTGCGCCCGTGGCAGGTGGACCCGGCGCAGGAGGCAACACCGGCATAGGCATAGGAACCCTGCGCTTCCGCGCTGTTGCCAAGAGGCAAGGCGGCAAACAGACAGGCGGCTGCGGCTGGCAGAAGCGCAAGCAGCGCGCCGCGCGCAGCGGATTGTGCGCCACCACGCGCGCGCGCCCTGCGCCCGCTCTGGCCCTGATCGCTGCCGTCACCTGCCACCTGCCGCCCCCCCCAACGTCCAGCATCAGCGCGGGAATGGCTAACCGCCCGTCCCGCTCTTGCCCCGGCACGCCCCCCGCGCCGAAAGCCCCTCGTGCCCCGCACTCACCCCTGCGCCATCGCAGCTGCCATCTGATCCAATTGCACGGTGCAGCCATTGGCAATCAGCACTCTGGCCAAATCTTCCGGTGTGCCGGGTACCGTGTCGAGAAAGGCAAAACGCACTTCTACCGGGCCGCTGCTTGTGCCATGGCCGATGCGGTAGGCGGTGCCGGGCGAAGGCGGCGTGGCCGCGTTCCAGCCCGCCAGCATTTCTCCGGCCGGGAAAGTCACGCGCCAGGCATTGTCACCTTGTGCCGGGCTGATGGCATAGGTGCTTTCCGCCTGCGTATCGGCGCGCCACAGCCGCACGGCGCTGCCCTGCGGCAGGCAGATCGTGCCTGCCTTGGCGACATCGACATACCACAGGCTGGGATTGCGCACTTCGCCCGATGCGGTGGACCGCACTGCCCCGGTGCGGGCGCGCACGGCGGCGCGCTGTGTGGTGAGCGCGGCAAAGGCGCGGTTGCGGCTGGCAGCGCTGGCGGTGCCCAGCGAATGGTTGCCTGCGCCGCGAAAGATGCGGGTCCCCCCGTTTTCCAGAATAGTGACAATGTCCCCTTCGCGCAGGGTGAAGGTCTGACCCGGCCCGATCTGGCGGCCCACGGGAAATTGGGCCGCCGAAGGCCCGCTGGATGACACCACCACCCCCGCCAGCGCGGCTGAAGGTGCAACGCCGATCAAAGCGATGGCTGCCGCCGATGCGGAAAGATTCCTGCTAGTCCAGGACATAAGCTCCACCCTCGTTCAGTTCCCGCGACCGCATTAGCAGATTTTTCAGCGCAATGTCAGCCGGATTGCTCGCGCAGAGCCTTTCCAGCACGGCAAGCGCCTGCGCTCGCCGTTCCGGCGCGCAGTGCTCAAGCCATTCGATCGCCTGCGCAAGCTCCTTGCGCGCTTCGGGCGGGAAATCGGGTGCGGGTTCGAACAGATCCACCGGACGGGCGCGGCCGCGCAGCACCACCCGGCCCATCGGGCGCCACCAGTTCAATGTGGTGCGGCTGGCGAATTCGGCGCTCGCCATCACCGCGCTGCCAAGCGCCTTGTTGGCCGCTTCGAGCCGCGCGGCCGTGTTCATCGAATCGCCCAGTGCGGTGTATTGGATACGGTTCTCGCCGCCGAAATTGCCCACCACCGCTTCGCCCCAATGCATCCCTACGCGGGTCTTGCCGACTTTGGGCAGAGCCGGATCCATCGCGGCCACTTCGGCGCGGAAGGCTTCGCCCGCCAGCCAGAGCGCGTATCCGGCGCGCGCGGCGTTGTCGGCGTCGTCCGGCTTGGCAATCGGCGCGCCCCAGAAGGCGACCACGGCATCGCCAACGAACTTGTCAAGTATCCCGCCATGATCGAGCACCACCTGGCTGAGCATGTCGAGGTAACGGTTGAGCAGGCGGGCAACCATTTCCGGCGGAATCGCGTGGCTCATCTTGGTGAAACCTTCAAGGTCCGAAAAGACCACGAAGATTTCGCGCTTGGAGCCGCCCAGTTGCAGCAGTTCGGGATGGGCGATGATTTCCTCGGCAATGCTGGCGGGCAGATATTTGCCCAGCGCGCCCTGCGCAAAGCGGCGCTGCACCGCGCCCGCCGCGCGCGCGGCCGAGGTGACGGCGACAAAGGCCAGAACCCAGCCCAGCACCGGCCCGACCGAGGGAAATCCGTAAGTGTCCACCTCCTGCCAATGAAGAACAAAGGGCAGACCGATCAGGATCGCCAGTTGCGCCAGCATGACCGGAATGACCTGCCAACTGCGGAGCTCCAGCAGCGCGGTCAATGCCGCGGCCAGCACTGTCAGCGCGGCATAGAGCCACAAGAGCGCGCTCGATGGCTGCGCCAGCCGTTTGCCATCGAGCATCTGGGCAATGGTGGCAGCGTGGATTTCAATGCCCGGCGGGCGCGGGTCAAAGGCACCCGATTCCAGCGTGTCGGGGCTGAAGGGGGAAAAGGGCGTCAGCGTGCGGTCGTAATCGATAATGTCGCCGCCGATGAGGACATAGGCGCCGCGCAGTTGCGCGGCGAGCGGATCGCGCAGATTCGGGATCGCCATCAGGTCAGGATTGGCGAAGAGATCAATCTGCAGGCTGGCAAAGACCGGCTGCTGCAGCAGCAGCGGCTTGCGGTAGCGGATCGCGCCTTCATAGCCTGCAAAGGTGCGTTCCTGCGCTTCTCCTGCGGAGGCCAGCATGGCGCGGCCCAGCAGGGGCGGCAGACCGGGGATAATTTCGGGCCAGGTGCGCGTGACCCCGCCCGTTTCGGCGGTCAGGCGGATACTTGCAGGCTGGACGTTCGGGTTGGTCAGCCGGGCCAGAAAATCATCGAGGAAGCGCTGCTGATCGTAAACGATGTCCTGCGCGTTGGTATCGGTAGAGGCATAGGCGACCGATACCGGCGTCTGCATGGCGTTGAGGGTGGCGATAAGATCCTCGTCCTCGGCCTGCGGCTGATCGAACAGGATGTCGATGCCGATAGCCTTGGCGCCCATGGTGTCGATCGTCTGGAGCGCGCGCGCCAGCATCCCGCGATCAAGTGGCGAGCGTTTGCCCAGATTGATCAGTGTCTGGTCGTCATACACGACCAGCACCACGCGGCGGTCCTGCTCCACCGATTGCGCCAGCGTGAAGCTGCGGAAATCAAACAGCGCGCGTTCCGCCTCGTCGGTGAAATAGATGACCCAGGAAAACCGGGCGAGCAGCAGCGCTGCAACCAGCAGGATGCCGGTCAGTGCGAGCCGCTGCGGCCCTGCTTCGCGCACATTGCGCCAGCCGGCGGCGAATATCGCGCCAAAGTTCGGGCCGGTCATGCGAGCCCCCGCTGCTTCATCCCTGGGCAAAGGTGCGGCAACCGTACGGGCATGGCAAGAGGAAAGCGGCCTTTATTTTGACGTCCACAAGTGATTTATGAGTCTGGGGAAATGTTGAGCTGAGTCGGGCAACAGCCTGTCCAGCCTGCAAATTGCCTTTGATTCTTGGGGAGGGAATTATGGCGGCATCCGATCATGTCGATTTTGCGACATTCATGGAGGGCGTGAACCGCCGCAACCCGCATCAGCCCGAATTCGTGCAAGCGGTGCAGGAAGTGGCCGAGGACATCTTCGATTTCATTGCGGACAAGGAAGAATACCATTCGCAGCAGATCCTGCGCCGCATTGCCGAGCCGGACAGGGTGGTGTCTTTCCGCGTGTGCTGGGAAGACGACAACGGCAATATCCGGGTTCAGCGCGGCTGGCGGGTGCAGAACAACAACGCCATCGGCCCCTACAAGGGCGGCATCCGCTTCCACCCCAGCGTGAACGAGAGCGTGCTCAAGTTCCTGGCGTTCGAACAGACGTTCAAGAACGCGCTGACCGGCCTGCCGATGGGCGGCGGCAAGGGCGGATCAAACTTCAATCCCAAGGGCAAAAGCGTGCGCGAGATCATGCGCTTCTGCCAGTCCTTCATGACCGAACTGTTCCGGCATATCGGGCCGGATGTGGATGTGCCGGCGGGCGATATCGGTGTGGGCGGGCGCGAGATCGGCTTCATGTTCGGCCAGTACAAGCGGATTACCAACCACTTCAACGGCGTGCTGACGGGCAAGGGGCTGGAATATGGCGGCTCGCTGATCCGCACCGAGGCGACGGGTTATGGCGCGGTCTACTTCCTGGAGAATATGCTGAAGCATCGCGGCATGGATCTGCACGGCAAGAAGGCGGTGATTTCGGGCAGCGGCAACGTGGCTACCCATGCGGCGGAGAAGATCGTGCAGCTGGGCGGCAAGGTGCTGACGCTGTCCGACAGCGGCGGTTTCATCCACGATCCCGATGGCATCAGCCAGGAAAAGATCGACTGGGTAAAGGCGCACAAGACGCACCGGCGCGGCCGGATCGAGGAATATGTGGAGGCTTATCCCGCCGCCACTTTTCATGCGGGCAAGACCCCGTGGGGCGTGCCCTGCGATGTCGCGCTGCCCTGCGCCACGCAGAACGAATTGTTGGGCGCGGATGCGCGCATGTTGGTGGAAAACGGCTGCATCGCTGTGTCCGAAGGGGCGAATATGCCGAGCGATCTGGATGCCGTGCACCACTTCAAGGCGGCCAAGATCATGTTCGCACCGGGCAAGGCGGCCAATGCGGGCGGTGTTGCCGTGTCGGGCCTCGAAATGAGCCAGAATTCCGCCCGGCGCAGCTGGAAGGAAGACGAGCTGCAGGCCATGCTGAAGGACATCATGGACGGCATTCATGGCCGCTGCATCGCCTATGGCGATCAGGGCGATGGCTATGTCGATTATGTAAAGGGCGCGAATATCGCCGGCTTCAAGAAGGTGGCCGATGCGATGCTGGCATTTGGCGTGGTTTAATGCCGTCTAGAAGGTGCTGTCGAACAGGTTGCAGGAGGAAACGCTGGCGGCCGGTGCCGGATTGTACATTCCGTTGCCGCTTGGCCCGCCCACCAGATCACGGTCGTCGCGCACGAAATAGGCGGCTTCCTTGCGTATGCGCAGCGTGCCCAGCACGAATTCCCCGATGATCGGCTGATAATCGTAAACGACTTCGGTGAAAATGATCGCGCTGTTGGGCGGCGCGACAACCCGTTGGCTCGCGCGTCCCATGCCCTGGAATCCGCCCGTGCCCGAAGAAGGCTGCGTCGATCCCTGCACGCCATAGGCCGAGGCGACATTGAGCACCCCCTTGCAGCGTTGCCAGGCGATCCATTGGCGGCCGGAGGAGTTCTGCTGCAGGCTGGAGACGATTATTCGTCCGTTTTCCAGCAGGCCGAAACTGTCGCCGCCCTGGATCTGCGCGCCCAGCAGCGTATCGTTTACATCCACTTCGCGCAGGCGTGGCAGGCCAAGGGGAACCGTGGTCTTGGCGCGCGAAAGGTTATCGGCCACAGTCATGGCGATCTGGCTGGCGCGCATATGCGCCAGCGCCAGATTGATAAGCTCGAACGAGGTGATCGAGAGCAGCACGAAGACGGGGATGGTGAAGGCGAATTCCAGGATCACCACGCCGGACTCGTCATTGACAAGCAGGCGGCGCAGGCATTGGTGGCTGCGCTGGAGGAAGGATGGGCGCATAGCTGCGGTCATGGCGCGGGGCAAATCCGCACATTGTTGACAGCCGCCTGCGCCGAGAACGGCTGGTTGCGCAGATAGGTGCTGACGCGAATTGTCTGGGTGGAATCGAGCTGGAACAGCCTCCACAGCGGGAAGGGCCGCACATAGGTGAGCGTGGCGGTGATCGTCACCACATCCTGTGCGCCGCCGCGGCCCGACAGGCCGACATCGGTGTCATAGGTGCTGTTGCCGTTGCGGTCGACGAAGCACTCGTCGCTGTCCCACATATTGTTGTTGTTGTTGTCCTCGAAGTCCTCTGGAAGATTAATATCGACATAGTTGGCGTAATAGACCGGATCGAGGCTGAAGGAGATCTCCGTCTCGGCATCGCTGGCGGGGATGACATTGCGCACCTGCCGGTTGACGCGGTTGGACAGCGCATTCCAGCTGGTATTTTCCATTGTGGCGGTGCGCGCCGCTTCCTCCACCGCACCCTGCAGCACGGCCTTGGCGTAAAAGGCAAAGCCAAATTCGAACACCACCAGCAGCATGCCGACGAAGACCGGGGCGATCAGCGCGAATTCAACGACCGAAACGCCGCGATTGTTGTGCAGCACGCGCCGCAAAAGACTGCGGCGGCGCGCCGGTGCTTTTGGTGCGGGCGCGGGTGGAGTTGGTGCCGCGCTCACTGCACCAGCCTCAGATCGGCCACTTCGTTGGCGATGCGGGCGAAGGCCTGCCGCAATTCGGTCGTGTTGTTGGCCTGCATGGCGCGCCCGGAATCCGCGCAGGTCTGCATGTTGCCGGTTACGGATGTGCCAAAGGCGATGGCCCAGATGGCAACGCGCCCGCGTTCCGCATCGCACAGCGCCTGGAAACGGCGAGCGTGGAGCGTGGCAGCGGCAATGCCGGTGCTGCCAGTAATGCGGCGTTCGGTTTGTTCCGTGCCATAGGAACTGTAAGTCGTGGCCGACGATACCGGCTCGCCATCGGTCAAAAAGATGATGTGGCGGCTGATTTGCCCGCCATTGGGGCCCGTCAGGTTGCGATCGGCAAACATGCCCTGCGGCGAGATAAGCCGCAGCCCCCAGATCATGCCGACGTCCAGATAGGTATTGCCGTTCGCCTGCAGGGAATTGACATAGCTGGTGAAGGCCGAACGCGTCGGATATTCGCGCAGATTGCGCATCGACGCTGTAGGGCAGGCATTGCTCGGCTTGGAATTGTTGTTGGTCGTGGTCTGGTGGGCCGTGCCTGTGCGCAGCCATGTCAGATCATGCATCATCGGGCGCCAGCGCATCGACTCGCTGGTGCCGCCGTCGATATAATTGAGATCCTTCGCTGCATCGGGAATGGGCGAAAAGGTGCTGGCGGCGGTGGTTGTGCGTTCCTCCAGGCATCCGTTCCAGATGGCGGTGGACCGGGTCAGGCCGGTCTGGTTGGGCATTTGCGCCAGCTGCACCATGTCATACGACCCCGCAGTTGGCACGGAGGCCGTGCTGGTATTGATGGACGACACATAGGAAATAGTGCCGCCCGCGCGGTAATTGGTCGTGTTGATTTCGACCGGGCGGTACGTCCAGTTGGTGAAGCGGAAACCAGTTTCGCGAATGAAACGGGTGTGCGTCACACGGCGGGTGCAGGCGCGATACTGATTGGTGCTGGCGCCGTTATTGTCGTTCCATGTAGCACTCACGCGCGAGAAGGTGGCGCGGGTATAGCCGCTGCCGCTGGTCGGCACGGTGGCTTGCCAGGTGTTCGAGCCATCCGGCTTGTACAATTCCGAGCTGCCCTGGCCGTCACCGCCGGGCCACGCTGTCAGCGTGGGAAACCAGACGCGCAGATTTGTGTTGTTGTCGATGCTGAACGAAAGGTTCTGGCCATAAAGAGCGCAGTCATTGTTTGACATCACTGTGCCGCTGCTCGTTACCGCCACATTCGGTTCACGCGAGGCATTGTTTCCCGATACGAAAGTCTGCTCGAACGATGTCGGGGTCGAATTGGGGTCCTCTATCCAGTTGCCGGTATAGGGCGTGTTGAAGTTCGCCACGCGCGATTGCACCGTCATCGTGTTGATCAGATGCGTCACGGGCAATTGACCCAGTGTCGCGAAATTCGGATTGGTGACGAACAATTCCGATCCGTTGACCGTCTGGCTGTAGGGCACAAAGCCATAGCGCACACGGGTGCGCGTATTACCCACCATGGCGGCGGCAATGGCATCGTAGAAATCGATTGTCGCCAGCTTGAGCGAGGCGATTTTCTGAACGCCGCCAATTGTTTCGGTCATCGATCCGGTCACGTCGAGCACGAAGACAATGTCGATATTGGGCACCTGGATATCGGCGCTGCAATTGACGGTGATCTGCTTGTCGCCAAAGCCCAGAAAATCCATCACGATCATGGGAATGGTGGTGCGGGCCTGCCCGTCCAGCCTTCCTTCAGCATCCGCCTGCGCGGTGAATTGCGTGCCGGTGGCCTGGTAATCCTCCGGATCGAAATTGAAATTGAACATCGCCTCTGCCCGTTCACGGGCGGTGGAGGTGTAGGTAACCGTCGTCATCGCCTTGCGTCCGGCCAGCACGCCCGAATCGCAGGCGGCCTGCAGCCGGCTCTTGGCCAGATAGACCCGGCTGATATCGATGCCGCTCCCGGCAATGGTGATCATGGGGATGATCGCGGCCGCCGTGACGGCCAGCATGTTGCCGCGCCTGTCACGCAGCAGACGAGTCAGAAAACGGGACTGTGTGCGGGAACCAACAGACAAGCTCGCCTAACTCCCCAAGGACGTTGCCAAGCCAGCCCGAATTTTGCGCAATCGGCGGCTTCTTAATGGGGATATCGGATCAGGTGGTTGATATTTCGTAAATTGCCTAAAGGCGAAACACTATTTCGCTATGTGCGCCCTTGTTTCAGGTAGGTTTCCGGAAATTACATGGAACTACCTAATGATTGCGCTAACATAAAAAATATAGCGCAATTTCAATGGGTAGGTGTGAGGGTTAGCGAAAATTAGGGAATAGCGTCAGCCGTTCGTTAAGTTTTTGCTGGCAGTGTGCTTGCCATGCGCAATCGGTCTTTTATCAACGGGATAGCTCGCTCCATTTTGCGGGACACCACTGCAGGGGTGACGACCATCGCCACGCTGGCCTTGCCGGTGGTGATCGGCTCTGCCGGGCTCGTTTTCGATCTCAATCGGGGTTACCAGGCGCGCATGATCGCGCAGCGCACAGCCGATCTGGCGGCGCTGGGTGCGGCCTTGGCCTACAAGACCGGCAATAATGTGCAGATTCTCACGCCTACCGCGCGCGACATCACCCGCGCCAACGGGATCACCGGCGCGACGGTCAATGCCATGCTGGTGGACAATTATCCCACCCCCAACAAGCAGTCGGTCAAGGTCATGATCGATCAGGAGCTGAAATACTATTTGGCTTCGGTGCTGGGCTTTTCGGGCACGTTCGGCGTGTCGGTGGAAGCTTATGCCGGCCTTTCGGGCGGGGTAAATGTTGCGGCACCGTGCTATCTGGCGCTGTCCAGCGGCGCTTCGGCCTTGCGGGTGGAAGGCGGCGCCACGATCACCGCGCCCAATTGCACCGTGGCGGCTGTGGGCGGCATTCAGCAGATGGGCACCAAGATCGAAGCGGCGGATGTTGTTTCGGGCACGGGCAATATCACGGTCGACTGGGGCAGCCTGATCGTCAATTCCATCCGTTATGCCGGCAGTTTCAGCGCGCCGGTGTGGAACGCCAACGTGCCACCCGCCAGCAAGCGCATCAACCAGCCCACTACGCTGCTCGACCCCTGGGCCAACCATACCGAGCGTGTCGCAGCCGTGGGGCAGCTGGGGTACACCGATCCGATCCCGAACCTGACCAATCCCACCACGCCGGGCGGGCCAACCTGGAATTTCAACTACAACCCGAACGCACAGGTTTCCGGCTACCGGCAGGGCACCAGCAACAATTATATCGTGCCCGCAGGCAATTACACCATTGGACGGCTTGAAGTGGCTGGCGGCATCAATGTGACGTTCCAGAACGGATCGAATATCACCGTTGCCAATGGCGTGAGCATCGGCGGCGGTTCCACCGTCAATTTCGGCAATGCCAATCTCTATGTGAACGGCGGCTTCAACAGCGGGTCGAACGGCGTGACCATCGGCAATGGCGATCTGTGGATCGGCAGCGGCACGGTGGTTTTCGAAGGCACCAATGTGAAGGGCGACGGGAATGTCGTAATCAATTCCACCATCTCCATGGGTGGCGGGCAGAGCATGACCATGGGCCGGGGCGATCACCGTTTCCGCCGCGTCACCCTGGCTGGCGGAGGCCGGATGCGGCTTGGCGCAGGCGATTTTCAGGCTAACCAGGGCGTGTTTATCGATGGCGACAGCGAACTGGCCATGCTGGGCGATGGCAATATCCTGATCGGGCCGCATACCGATGGCAATGCGATCAAGATGAACGGATCGGCCCGCTTCTTCATGGGCAATGGCACCTTCAGCGCCAACGGCCATATCGATACGCAGGGCGGCAGCCGCCTGGTGTTCGGCACGACTACCAACCATTACATCAATGGCAATCTGCTGGTGCGCGGATCGGTGCTGTTCGGCCGGGGCCGCTATACCATCAACGGACGGTTCGAGAACGGCACGGGCGGCACTGTGTGGCCCTACACTTCGGCCTGGGCGAGCCGCACCTATGGCAATACGCTGCAGGGCGAAAGCGTGTCGGGCTTCGACATGGCGGGCATTGATGTGACGATGATCCTGAACGGCGCGCTCAATTTGGGCGGCGGAGCCAAGACCAAGTTGTTCGCGCCCACTTCCGCCACGGCAACGCCTGGCGGCGGGATCGCCGAATTGCTGCTGACCAGCCCCACCAACCAGCCCACCAACTGGGTCGCAGGCTCCAGCTTCCTGCTGGCGGGCGTGGTGCACCTGCCCAATTCGGCCGTCACGATGAGCGGCGGCAACACCACGCTTTCGGGCAGCCGGTGCTTCTCGCTGATCGCGCTGACCATTCTGGTCAGCGGTGGATCGCAGACGGGCACGGCCTGCACCATCATGAACAATTCGGTCGAAGGGCTGGTGGGCTAGGCTTCGTGGACAAAGGGTATCCAGAGTTTGATTGAGGCCAGTGCGACGAAGCCGAGGTATGATTCTTTGGTTT
>NZ_JBANRN010000006.1:0-171952 GCF_037154155.1 Alteraurantiacibacter lauratis | reverse complement strand
GCTCTTCCTCATTCATCTGCTCCTTCGAGTGGGGCAGACTCTACATTACATCGAGGGAGGCAACGGGGGGCAGGTCACAGGCAATTGTGCAATGCAAGGCATTTGCGAGGCCCATTGGTCCTGCTGTAGTCCGAGAATTATTTGGCACACTGGCTCATCATGATGGAGCCACCATAGCTTACCTTGCTACGACAAATGGTGTTACCCAAGGCGCAAGGGATTGGTGCAAGGGCAAGCCGATAAGAATTGTAACCCCCGATCATCTCATCAGAGGCACCCTATGACCGTGCAGGCTCTTGATTTTATTAGCCAGATTGCTGGCTGGTCCGTGTGGTCAGCGGTAATTTCAGCCCTTGTGGGTTGGCTTACCGCCAAAGCAACACTTCGCTTTAACCGCGACAAGCTGCGCCGAGAATTCCAACTTGAATTTGCGACCGAGAGAGCGCTTCAAGCTCTTTTGGCTGATGGTGAATATTCAATGCGCTCCTTCACCAAACTTAAGCGTCACCTTCCCGCATTTTCTGATGACAACGATCTGCGGCTACACTTGATTCGCGCAGGTGCCGTTTGCTTTGAAAGCAAAGACGGGGAGGAACTGTGGGGTCTGCTTGATAGGCACAAGGGAGCAGCGTTCAAATAACGCGAAGCACGAAGTAAAACGAAAATGCAAAATTTTTTATGGAGCAGGCAGCATGAAATTCCTATCACGACTTTTTGGAAGAGGCGAAGACCCCCAAATTCAGGCGGCAATCGCCAAGATAAAGATGATCCAAGATAATGAGCAAGCCCAGAATATGATGCTCAACGATTACATGCTTGCCGAAATTGCAAAAAACCCTGAATGCGATGTCATTCCCGGCTCCGAAGGAAAGTTTGGATACAGTCCCTCCAATCCAATTCCGGTAAACGGGGCAATTGGGGAACTGGCTTATCTATCAAAGTTACGCACTCTCAATGGTGAGAGACTTTTCTTTCATCGAATCGGATCAGTCGCAAATGCAATCGACAAATTCGAGGCCGTGACATTTTCTGGCTCGGAGTGGTTTGTTCTTTATCTTAATATGTATTTCCCACGGCGGTCGCGACAAGCACCAGAAGGCTTAACTTTATCCTCTGAACCGTGCTGTTTCACCGGCTTCACTCAGCGTTGCGAAAACTTTCCGCTCGACTTCATCGATGTGAAAGTTGCCAACAGCGGCAACGGCCTTAACGCTGCCTATGCCCCAATATCGCTTGTCCAACCATACTTGGAAAATGGCACATTTGATCGCCCTGCGACGCCTTAGGCCGTAGACTCATAAACGCGGAGCCAGAGGCGCATTGAAGCCAGTTGGACCATGGCGAGGAAGTTTTCGGCGAACTTGTCGTAACGGGTGGCAACCCTACGGAAGTGTTTTAGCTTGGAGAAGAAGCGCTCGATCAGGTTCCGTTCGCGGTAGAGCCACGTGCTGAAGTAGGGTTTCGACCGCCGATTGGCCTTGGGCGGGATGTTGGCAAACGCTCCTTTCTCGCGGAGAGACGCCCGGATGCGATCGGCATCGTATGCCTTGTCCGCCAGCACGATTGTTCCGGCGCCAACATGATCGAGCAGGTCGTCGGCAGCTTGCCCGTCATGACTTTGCCCGGCGGTCAGGCTCAATCGGATCGGGAGGCCTTGCGCATCGACGACCGCGTGGATTTTGGTCGTGAGCCCACCTCGGGATCGACCGAGACAATGATCTCGATCCCCCTTTTTGCCGTCGCAGCCTGTTGGTGCGCCCGGATGGAAGTGCTGTCGATCATCTGGATGTCGCCATCATGCGCGGTGGTGATGGCATCCATCATCCGATCCCACACACCTGCTTTCCGCCATCGCACGAAGCGGTTGTAGCAGGTTGTGCGTGGGCCATAGCGCTCGGGCAGATCACGCTATGGCGCACCGGATCGCAGCACCCAGAAGATGCCGTTGAGTACACGCCGATCATCGACGCGCGGCACACCGCGGGGTTTGTTGGGCAACAGTGGCTCGATCACACGCCACTCGAAGTCGGTCAGATCATATCGGCTCATGCGGAGTATGAATCAGATTCAGCATCGAGATGAAATTCACCATCGAATGCTACAGATTGCGAATGCTCGGATTTATCGGCAAACTTCGCTTATGAAGGCAGCGCGCATCATCAGATTTGGCTTTTTTCTCACAGGCTTTGCTGCCTTGGCCGTGATCTTTTTGGGCATTGGTGGCTGGATAGGCTTCGCGCTTTCGATCGCTCTAACCATGCCCTTCACCGCACTGATCATGTTCGGGCTGAAGTGCCCTAGCTGCGGCGTGAGCTATTTCTTTAAGCCATCTAAGGATGGCTGGAACCTAACCGGAATCAACCTGCTTGCACCCGTTGCCGACCGTTGCCGGAAATGCGGGACTGCACGATAGAAGAAAGCGATCCTAGATCGCCCGGATTTATGGGTTCACGGCCTAGGCCGTAAACTCATAAACTGACTTGCGCGGCGCGGGCGCGTTTGATTCAAGGCTTAGGGGAGGAGCTTTGGATGACGCGTCGTAGATTTGAACTGACCGATGATGAGTGGCTGGTGATCGAGCCGTTGTTGCCGAACAAGCCTCGCGGGGTTCCGCGTGTGGATGACCGGCGGGTCATCAACGGGATATTGTGGCGCTTTCGCACGGGCAGTCCTTGGGCTGATATTCCCGAGCGCTATGGCCCACACACCACCTGCTACAACCGTTTCGTGCGCTGGCGCAAAGCCGGTGTGTGGGACCGCCTTCTCGAAGCGGTGAGCCAAGCCTTCGACGGCGAGTTGGTCATGATCGACAGCTCTTCCATTCGGGTCCACCAGCACGGTGCGACCCTAAAAAGGGGGACCCAAATCGCTGCATGGGACGTTCCCGGGGCGGTTTGACAACCAAGATCCATGCCCTGGTTGATGGTCGCGGCCTGCCGATCCAACTGCATCTGTCTGAAGGCCAGGCGAGCGATTGCCGTGAGGCCGAGAGGCTGCTGGCCGCCGTGCCGAACGGCACCACCTTTCTCGCCGATAAAGCTTATGACAGCGATGCCATTCGCAGTCAGATCACCGCGCAGGATGGCTTCGCCAACATCCCAGCCAAGAGCAATCGTCGCAAAGGCTTCGCGTTCAGCAGCTTCCTGTATCGCTACCGTAATCGGGTCGAGCGCTTCTTCGGGAAACTCAAAAACGCCAGAGGCCTGGCCACCAGATACGACAAACGAAGCGATAACTTCCTCGCTGCCATCAAGCTCTTCTGCACACGCCTATGGATCGCCGCTAATGAGTCTACGCCCTAGCCTGCCGCTTGGCTGAAATCCTCCGGACGCAGGACAAGGCGCCCCCCGGTGGTGAGCCTGATCTCGGCCTCGGCGTTGCGGTATCGCACGCGCCGCGCCAGTTCCTGCGTGGCGTGCAATTCGGCGGTCGCCAGCATCCCGCCGCGCCATTCCAGGCTGACCGTGCCGCCGCCGTTCATGTCCTCGGCCTGGAACGCCTCACCATCAGTGGCAAGGATGAACTTGGCCTTCTGCGATGTGGTCTTGGGGCTTTCGCGCAGGGCCCTCAGTGTTTCGTCCACTGCGCCGGGATCGCAGGTGGCGATATGGATGTTCCCGCGCTGGAGAATCGCTCCCGGCACATCGGACTGATTGGTGTTACCCGCCCGCAGCCGTGCCAGTGCGGTATCCTTCTGGCCGAAGGCACGCAGGAACTGGAAAGGGAACTCGGCCTGGTCAAAGGGCTCGAGCGCAAGGTTGGATACGGCTTCTTCGATCTCTACGGGATTCATTTGGAGCTCCGGGGGGCACTATCGAGAGCCTGCAACCGCTCGAATTCCTCGAACGCCATGACGACCAACACAGGCCGATCGTACTTCGTAATGGCGACCGGCGCGGATCGCGCCTGATCAACCATTTCACCGAATTTGTTCTTTGCCTCTGCAGCCGTAAAGGTGCGCATACGAATCTCCCGACCTGCGAAGAGATTTAGCTAATTTAGCCATCGATGCAACGCTCGGGAACGTGGACTTTCTCAGGGCTTCGACGAGAGAGTTCGTCCGCAGGCTCTCGCCCACCGCCAATCCCTCTGTTGCAAACCGTCACCGGGCCTTGGTAGCGGGCGGATTTTCCTTTTGTTTCAAAGGGATTTGGTAAGGCCCAAGCGAACCTTGGAGACTGGCTTCAGGGCGCCTGCGGTCTCTGAATGGCCTTTCGTCTCTGGTGAAGCGAACCTCGCGCCAATCGGTTCGGTTGGAAAGTATCAAGCAATTTCAATCCGATGACGGACCGGGCCGCGCGCGCAGTTTGCCGCGTTTCCTTCGCCTCGCAAGCGCGCGGCAAGCCAATCCGCGGTGGGCGTGTCGCCCCGCAGCGTGTCGAGGCAGGGCGTCGCGGCCAGTAGCCCAGGGGAGCTTCCGACGACGTTCATCGCGACTTCAGCCAGTTTCTGGCACTTATGCCGACGAAGAGATAGCTGAAGAGAAGGGAGGCATTCGCAATGAGTAGCGCATCTCTTGTCGCATCGACCCTGGCCGCAGCGCTGGTGCTGGGAGCTGTCGGGTCAGCAGCGATGGCCAGGGAGCAGCCGAACAACCGTGGCTATGTGGTGGGCAAAGGGGGCGTTGCCCGGCTCGCGGATGGAGGACAGCCAGGCGGAGAGGCGGCACAACCCGATCAGACCGCGCAAGCCGACACCGCATCCGGCCGCCTCGTGATAAAGACCAAAAGCAGCCCGCCGGTGATGGAGCCGATCGGGGTGAACGAGCCGGGGGTCAACCGGGCCGCACCGCCAGCAGGCGGCGGGGCCGCGTCGGCCAGCTATGCGGCAACGGGTCGTGCAACTTCCCCAGCCGGTGTCAGCCAGACCGAAGGCGAGGCGGCCCAGCGGGGGATTGAGAAGAAGGATATTCGGCGTGGTGCGGCGTTCCCGCCACAGCCGGTAAACCGGTGACGGGATGACCCCCCGGTCTGCAACTGGCCGGTCTGCAACTGGCGCGCCCGCGCCCGCTCTCCTGCGCATCGCGTTGCGCCTGTTGGCAGCGCAGCTATTGCCAAGGGAACGGGCGCGCGGGCTTCAGGCTATCCACCAGGTTCGAGCGTCAGCATGATCCTGCGCTGCGTGCTGCCACGCTGGAGCGTCAGTTCCACCGTCTCGCCCACCGCGCGGTCATCGAGCCGGGCGGCAAGCTCCGCGAGCTGCGCCACCGGCTTGCCATCGAGCGCGGTGATGATGTCCCCCGGCACGATGGCCTCGCCCTCGCGCCGTGCCGGCACGATCCCGGCCTTGGCCGCAGGCGAACCCGGCTCGACGGCGAGCACGAACACCCCTTCGATCCCGCTGCGCTGCTGGAGCAGCGCATTGGCCGCCTCATCGCCAAGGATGCCGAGCGAGGGGCGAATGTAGCGGCCTTGGCGGATCAGCTGCGGCACCACCCGGTTGACCGTATCGACCGGCACGGCAAAGCCGATCCCTGCTGATGCACCCGATGGGCTGAAGATCGCGGTGTTGATGCCGATTAGCCGCCCGGCCGAATCGAGCAGCGGCCCACCCGAATTGCCCGGATTGATGGCTGCGTCGGTCTGGATCAGGTGATCGATGCGGCTGCGTCCGTCCTCGCTGGGCAGGCTGCGGTCGAGCGCGGAGACGACCCCGGTGGTCAACGTCCAGTCAAGCCCGAAGGGATTGCCGATGGCAAAGACCTTCTGCCCGATCTTGAGGTCAGCGCTGGTGCCGACCGGCACCGGGGGCGGGCGGCGGAAATCGATCCCGATCTTCAGCACTGCAATGTCATGCGCGGGCGACGCGCCCACGAGCGCTGCCGTGTAGTCGCGCCCGTCGGCCAGCCGCACCCGTGCCTGCGAAGCCCCGGCGATGACATGATAATTGGTGACCACATGGCCGGCATCATCCCAGATGAAGCCAGAACCCGTGCCGCGCGGCACCTCGAAGACATTGCGGGTCCACAGATCGGCCACCAGTTCGGCGGTGGAGATGAACACCACCGAATCGCGCGCCTTTTCGAACAGGGCAATGGTGGCCTTTTCGTCCTCGGCCAGATCGCCGCGCGCGGCGACCACCCGGCTTTGCGCATTTTGAGCGCCCGGATCTGCTGGTGCGGCAAGCCGGTCGCGCAGGATGGGCGCAAGCTGCCAGATCAGCACGAGAAGTGCGGCAATCAGGCCAACCGTCCACAGCCACCTTGGCAGCGGATCGGAACGACTTGGGGGAGTGGAAGGCAAGGTCATGGCCTCATCCTAAATGCGAACCGGGGTATGTTCGAGCAATCCTTCGGCAGGTATCCAGGTCTGCCGCAAGGTGCGGATGCAGGCATCCACCTCTGCTTCGGCCATGCCTGCCGCACGCATCGCCTCGCGCGCTAGCGCCAGACTAGCGGCCAGGCTTTCGGGGAAGACATAGGTCGCGCCCGCGGCAAGCAGCGCCTCCACCGACGAGGAATCCCGGCAGCTGGCGATAATGGCGCAGCCGCGCGACTCATCCCGGCCGATATCGTGCAGCAACCTTGCCGCGGCCTCAGGCCGGCGCACGAACAGCACCAGGGCGCTGGCGCGATCAAGGCCGGCAGCCTCGATCAGGGCCTTGCGCTGGCCGTCTCCGAATATCACGTTCAGGCCCTCGCTGCGGGCGCGCTTGAAGCATTCGTAATCGCGTTCGATCGCCACATAGGGGGTGCCGCTGGCCTCCAGGGCCTGGGCCAGCGTCCGCCCCTTTGTGCCACAGCCCACGAGGATGACATGACGCGTCAACCCGCTGGTTGCCCGCCGCGAATCGGCCTCACCGGTGTGATCCACTTCTTCGCCTGCCGAGCGCGCCAGCATGGCAGTCAGGTACGGGCTGAAATGGACGATGACCGCGCCCAGGATCATGCTGAGGGCCACCATGCTTAAGAGCGGCTGGCCCCAGGCAACAGGAAGGGCGCCGCCGATTGTGGCTTGGCCCAGAAGCAGCAGGCTCAGCTCGCCGCAATGTGCCAGCAGCAGGGCTGATCGCACACGATCACGCGGCGCTTGTCCTTGCGCAAGGGCAATCAGCCACACCAGAACGAACTTGCCCAACACGATCGCGATGGCGCCGGCAAGCACAACAAGCGGTTGGGAAAGGGTTGCGCCCAGATCGAGCGACATTCCGGTGGTGATGAAGAAGATCCCCAGCAGCAGATCGCGGAACGGGCGGATTTCTTCTTCCAGCTGATGGCGAAAGTCGCTTTCCGCCAGGATAACGCCCACCACGAAAGCCCCAAGCGGCAGCGACAGGCCAACCTTTTCAGCGCCCAAGGCTGCTGCCAGCAGGATGGCCAGTGCCGTGATGAGAAAGACTTCGTTCGAACGGGTGCGCGCGGCCAGCGCGAGCAGGCGACCGAGGGTCGGTCGCGCCAGCAACGCGACCGCCGCAAGTGCCGCAAAGCCAACGACCAACTGACTCACACCCGCGCCCTCGCCGGCGTGCCCGCCCGGTCCGGCCAGCACGGCCAACGCACCCAGCAAGGCCAGAGCGGCCACGTCCTGCAAGACCAACGCTCCTGTCGAGGCGATGCCGAAACGGGTGGCGCTCTCCTCGCGCTCGATCAGATGTTTGTGCACGATTGCGGTGGACGACATCGCCAGCGCTCCGCCGATGATCAGGCTGGCAAGCAGATCGAGCCCGGCCCAAAGCTGCAACAGCGCGCCTGCCAGAGTTGCAGTCAGCGCCACCTGTGCCCCGCCAAAGCCGAACACGCTGCGCCGCTCCGCCATCAAACGCGACCAGGAAAACTCCAGCCCGATGAAGAACATCAGCACGGCAATGCCAAGTTCGGCCAGAAGCACCATGGAAGCACTTTGCCCGACAAGGCCCCAGGCACCCGGTCCGGCGATAATTCCGGCCAGGAGATAACCCACGGTTGGTGAAAGGTGCAGCCGCACTGCGACAAGCACCGCGGCCAGCGCGGCGGTTAGCAGGATCGCAAAATCAACGACAAACTGATGCATATCCACGGTTCCCGCGCGGCTGCGCTTGCAACCGATCCCCCGGCCTTGTAGTCAAAACAGTCGAAAGACAAGCGACAGCCAATCATTTCCGCAGGTAATTTGCGCAAGTTGTTCTCATCGAAGGAAGTCGCACCATGTCAACTGCCTTTCAAACCTGTTCGCTAAGCCGCAACTGGTGGGTCTTTGCCCTGCGCGGCGTGCTGGCGCTGGTGTTTGCCGCTTTGGCGCTGGCCCTGCCGGGTTCGGCCCTGTTTGCCCTGACGATCGTGTTCGGCGCCTTTGCCTTCGTGGATGGCCTGTTCGGCCTGATTGCCGCCTGGCGGCGGATGCAGGAGGGCGAACGGTGGGGCGTGCTGGCGCTCAGCGGGGTGATGGGCGTGCTCGCCGGGATCGTGGTGGTGATCTGGCCGCTGCTGGCCACCATTGCCCTTGCGCTGTTGTTCTGGTGGAGCCTGGTGGCCTGGGCGCTGGTGACCGGGGTGCTCGAACTGGTGGCCGCGATCCGGCTGCGCCGCGAGATCAGCGGGGAAATCTGGCTCGGCCTGTCCGGGGCGCTGTCGGTGATCTTCGGCGTGTTGCTGGTGTGGCTGTTGTTCACCAATCCGCTCGCCAGCCTGGTTTCGCTGGGCTGGGTGGTTGCTTTTTATGCGGCCCTTTCGGGGACGGTGCAGTTGCTGCTGGCCTTGCGCCTGCGCCGGATCGCGCGCGCTGGCGGGGCGGTGGAGGTGACCATCGCGACCGTGCGTGACGAGGCCTGATCGCGCCAGAAAAATTGCCTAGCCGGGTCTTGAAACCGCGGCCGATCCTTCCTTTATTTTGTTGCGGAACGCCCACAGGGGTTCCCTGAAGAGACGTGTCTGGCCAGTTTGGCAGTCTGCCTTGCGGAGTGGCTTTGTCCCGCAGGCAACGTCCCTTGCCTTGTCGCGCGGCGATGGCTGCGCCGGTTCAGTCCGTCCTTCTCGGGTCTCCCTTGGGCCAGATGGGAGGATGAGACTATGTTTTACCGAACCGCACTTTATCCGGCCGATCCCTTCGCCGTGATGCGGCGCCTGTCCGACAGCCTCGATCGCATGACGGCGCGGGCCACTTCGCCCTTTCCGCCAGTCAATATCTGGCAGAATGGCGAAGCTGCGGCGATCACCGCCGAACTGCCCGGGGTGGAACCCGGCGATATCGATATCGAGGTGAAGGACAATATCCTGACGTTGTCCGGCGAGCGCAAGGCGCCGGAGCACCCTGAAGGTGCCAGCTGGCACCGGCGCGAACGCGCCTTCGGTCGCTTCACCAGGGCCATTCGCCTGCCCTTCCGGCTCGATCCCGAAAAGGTCGAGGCGCGCTTTGCCAATGGCGTGCTGCGCATCGCCGTGGCCCGCCCCGACGAGGACAAGCCGCGCCGGATTGCGATCAAGGCGGCGTAAGGAAAGGAGCCGAGCAATGACCAATCATGTGACCCCCGCTTCCGAACAGACCTCGGCCCAGACCCTGGCCGAACCCGCGCGCGATCGCCCGGTGTGGCGGCCGCTGGCCGATATTCTCGAAACCGCTGACGGCTTCACGCTGATGCTTGAACTGCCGGGCGTGGCGGCCGAGGATGTCGAGGTCTCGCTCGACAAGCGCCAGCTCACCATCCGCGCCCGCTCGCAGGTGGTCGAAAGCGACCAGCTCGAACCGGTGCACAGCGAATATGTGCCCGGCGACTATGAGCGCGCTTTCCTGCTGTCGGACGATCTGGATGGCGAGCACATCGAGGCCGAACTGAAGAACGGCGTGCTGACCGTGCATGTGCCGCGCCTGGCCGAAGCCCGGCCCAGGAGCATCACGGTCAAAGCCGCCTGATAACCAAGGGAGAACGAAAGTGAAGATCAAGGATCTTATTCCCTGGGCCAGCAAGGATCAAATTTCGCATCCGGCTCAGGATGACCAACGCGACAACCCGATTGCCACCTTGCAGCGCGAGATGAACCAGGTGTTCGAGAGCTTCTTCAAGCGCTTCAGCAAGGGCTTCGGCGAAATCGACTGGCCTTGGGGGCATGCCGAGGCGCGTTCCGACGTGGTGCAGACTGCCGGAGCGGTCGAGGTCTCGATCGAACTTCCGGGCATGGGGCTCGAAGATATCGAGGTCAGTGTCGCCAATGACATGCTCACCATCAAGGGCGAGAAGAAGGTCGAGCGGCAGGAGGAGAAGAAGGGCTACTATCTCTCCGAACGCAGCTATGGCGCGATCTGGCGCTCGATCCCACTGCCCCCCGGCGTAGATGGCGAGAAAGCCGAGGCCAGCTTCCGCAACGGCGTGCTCACTGTCCGTCTGCCGCAGACCGAGGAAGCCCAGGCCAAGGTCAAGCGCATCGCAGTGAAGGCCGACTAGGGCTATTCCGGCAGGGCGGGGCGCACCCCGTCCTGCCGGTAATGCTCCGGATGTATAGGGAAGTCTTGACGCATAGCTTCCGCCCGCGATCAGCTCATTTCCAAAAGATCATTCCTCCAACTTCGCCATCTGCTCTTCCCATGGCCGGTCGGCGACGGCGATGAGGTCGGCGAGCGACAGCGACGACGGCACGCGGCGGATGACGAGGTGTTCGAGCACTTCAGGGGACAGATAGGCAAGCCGCATCATGCGGCTCACGAACCGGTCGGAGACCTTCTCGGCCGCAGCGATATCCTGAATGATGGAAGCTGCACCCGTTTCCAGCTGCCGCCGCCAACGCCATGCGCGGGCGATGGCGCGCAGCACATGCGGGTCCACCCCGCCGGCGTCCGACACCATGTTGGTTGGCGGCACGATCTTCGGCCGTCTGTTGCGTTTGCGGACGGTGAGCGGGCTTCCTCGTCGTCAAGGGCGTCCGGGGGGAGGGTGTGCACCTCGTGCGAGACTGGGATCCGGCGTGTCGGCCAGGAATGATCATTCGTTCTCAGTCAGATGAACTGGTTGGCAGGCGCTCGTCTTGCCTGGTTCCCTCGCCTTGAAAATCCAGGCGCTGTCGCCCGCCAGCTGACGCAATTCTCCCACGCGCTCACAACCCCGCCGAACCATCCTTCGCTGCAATTCCTAATGCGAATGAGTTGCATTAGGATGAAAGTTGCGCCAAAGGCCGCAAACTTATCTGCGAATGATTCGCAAGAGCGACAAGGGTTCGGTATGAGAATGTGGACGAGAATGTCTCACGTGTTCTTGGGCGGTGGGTTAGGCGCACTAGTGCCGCAGGTTGCCTCAGCGCGCAGTCCAGACTTGCCCGAAGGTCTCTCGGTTGGCGGCATGTTCATGGCCGCCGACTGGGTGGTCAAGGCGGTGATGATTGGTCTGCTGCTCGCTTCGCTCGTCACCTGGACGGTGGCAATCGCCAAACAATACGAACTGCGCAAGGCCAGCGCCGCCGAACGCGCCGTACATGATCGCGTGGCCGGCCTGCGCTCGCTGGAGGAGGTGGCCGGGGCACAGCAGCTTGGCCACGTCGCATTGGTCACGGAGGCGCTAGAGGAGCTGAAACAGTCCGGCAATGCCCTTGCCGATGCCGAGGGAGTGAAAGAGCGCATCGCCTCGCGCTTCCAACGCCACGAGGCGCGCGAGGCCCGCCGAATGACGCGCGGCGTGGCCATCCTCGCCACCATCGGCGCAACAGCACCCTTCGTCGGCCTGTTCGGCACGGTCTGGGGCATCATGAACAGTTTCATCGGCATTGCCGAGAGCCAGACCACCAACCTCGCGGTCGTCGCACCCGGAATTGCCGAAGCCTTGCTGGCGACAGCCCTGGGGCTGGTTGCGGCCATTCCGGCAGTGGTGATCTACAACCACTTCACCCGCCAGATCACCGCCCATCGCGCACTGGTGGCGGACACGGCGGCGGCGATCCTGCGGCTCGTATCGCGTGATCTCAGCCGCGGCATGGTCAGGATCGGGGAGTGAGGCCATGGCGATCTACCTTTCCGATCCCGATGACGATCTCGCACTCAACCACGACATCAACGTCACGCCTTTCATCGACGTGATGTTGGTGCTGCTCATCATCTTCATGGTCGCCGCTCCGCTGGCGACGGTCGATGTGAAAGTCGATCTGCCGGTATCCACCGCGCGACCCGCGCCCAAGCCGGACAAGCCAGTGTTCCTGTCGATCCAAGCCGACGGCCGCATGCTGGTGGGCGAACGCGAAGTGACCGCGGCAACTCTGGGCCAAGCCGTCGAGACAGCAACTGCCGGAAACCGCGAACAGCGGGTGTTCCTGCGCGCCGACAAGGCGGTTCCCTACGAGGCGATCATGCAGGCCATGAATGGCCTGCGCGCCGTGGGCTATCTCCAGGTCGCGTTGGTCGGGCTGGAGGCACAGGCCCGATGACCGCGCCCAGCAAGGAGTGGCGGCACTGGCAGATCGCCGCGCTGCTCGCACTTGCGGCCCATGTCGCGGTTGCCGGGCTGGTCCTGTCGTGGACGCGCTCGGCAACGCCAAACGAGCCCGAACCGGTGGTGCTGGTGGAGCTGCCGCCACTAGGGGCCGCCGCACCGGCGCTGGCCAGCGCGCCGCGCCCGGCTCCGCAGCCAATTCGCTCGCAGGCCCGCCCGCCCATTGCCATGCCTCCGGTTGCGGCGCCGCCTCGCCCTGATCCGGCGATCCTGCCACCGCCCGCACCAACCCGGTCCGACGTGGCCGAGGCACCGGCGTCGGCGCCTTCACCCGCGCCCGAAACCGCTGCCCAAGCCGCATCGGCCGCGCCGGTGGCGACCAGCGCCGCCGCGACCGGTCCGGGCACCAGCCCGCTGCCGGGCACCGATCCGCGCGCCCGGCAGCAGGAGGCCGATTATTTTGCGCTCGTCAGCGCGCACCTCAACCGGCGCAAGGTCTATCCAACCGAGGCCCGGCGCGCCCGCCAACAAGGCGTGGTGACGGTGCGCTTTACGGTCAACCGGCAAGGGCATGTCTCGAATGTCTCGATCCGGCGTTCGAGTGGCCACGCGCTGCTCGACAGCGCCACGCTCGACCTCCTGCAGCGCGTGGCACCGCTGCCGCCCATGCCTTCCTCCATGCAGCGCGACAGCATCACCCTGTCGCTGCCCATCGACTATTCGCTTCGAACCAACTGAAAGAAAGGGGTTTTCATGAGTGACACCGCGAATGCCGTTCGCCGGCCGATATGCCTGCGCGCCAGAGGGGCCGGCCTTGCCATCGGTGTTGGGGCAATATTGATAGCCGGGCCAGCGCTGGCCCAGTCGCAGGAGCCCGAAGAAGTCGAACTCGACACGCTGCAGATCGAAGATAGTGCGGCCGACGTCAATCCCTATGTCCAGCCGGGCTCTCCCTACAAGGCGCGCGTGTCGGGCGATCCGCGCCGGGTTGTGCCGCTTGCCGAGACGCCGGCCACCATTCAGGTGCTCACCGCCACCCAGATTGCCGAACAGGGCGAAACCGATCTGCGCGACGTGCTCGACAACCTGCCGGGGGTGACGGTGGGCACCGGCGAGAACGGCAATGCCTTTGGCGATCGCTACATCATCCGCGGGCAGGAGGTGCGCTCCGACGTCTTCGTTGATGGCCTGCGCGATCCCGGCATGACCATTCGCGAGACTTTTGCCGTCGAGCAGATCGAGGTGACCAAGGGACCGTCGGCCAGCTTCGGCGGGCGCGGCACCACCGGCGGTGCGGTCAATTCCATCACCAAGCAGGCCAGCACCGAATACAATTTTAACCGCGTCGATCTCGGCATCGGCACCGACAATTACTGGCGCGGCACGCTCGATTCCAACTGGCGGCTGTCGGACAATGTGGCGGTGCGGGCCAACCTGCTTTACGCTTACGAGGAGGTGCCCAACCGCCAGCCCTCCGACCGCGAACGCTGGGGCGGCGCCCTTTCCGCATCGTTCCAGCTGGGCGATGCCGTGCGCCTGCTCCTCGATTACTACCACCTCACCGCCACCGACACGCCCGATCTCGGCGGCTATCTCCCCGCCCCCACCGGCACTGCCGGCAATGTCACCATTCACCGGCCGTGGGACGAGGTGCCGGCCTATGCCCAGCGCGGCGATTTCCTGAAATCGGATGTGAACACCTTCACCGCGCGTCTGTTCATCGAACCCTTCGAGGGTTTGCGCATCGTCAATTCGACCCGCTATGGCATGGCCGAGAACGGCTATGTCGTCACCGGCCTGCGCGGCGGGGCCTTCAATCCGACCACGGCCACCTATGCCCCGTTGACGCTGAGCAGCCACCAGGGGTGGCAGGACGTTGACTATTTCGTCAACCAGCTCAACATGTTCGGTGAGTTCAGCACCGGCAGTGTCCGGCATTCGCTGATCCTGGGAGCGGAATATTCCGATCACCAGGTGCTGAACGGTGTCTATCGGCTGACCAATACGGGCGCCTTCAATTGCCGCACCTCCGGCACCGGGGCGTTCAACGCCTATTGCCTCACCGTTTCCGGCGCCGAACGCGCGCTGGTTGCGGGCGACATCAACAACATTCTGGGCCGGCAGATCACCAGGGGTCCATGGGACATCGATTGGCGCGTGGAGACCTTGTCCTTCTATCTGATGGACACGATCGACCTTGCCCCCTGGCTCACGCTGCATGGCGGGGTGCGGATGGACGCCTTCACCTATCGCAACATCATCCAGAACACCAACACCCTGGCGCAGACCCCCTATCGCTACAACGACACCTTGTGGAACGGCCATCTGGGGCTGGTGCTCAAGCCCAGCGATGACGGAATGATCTATGCCGCTTGGGGCACCTCCAAGGAGATCAATGGCGGTGAATCCGATCTTGGCAGCAATTGCGGCTATGGCGGCATCTGCATCGTTACCGGCGTCAACGATGTGGGCGATGGCGCGCCCGAAAGCGCCACCAATTTCGAGATCGGCACCAAATGGGATCTGTTCGGCAATCGCCTGCTGATCCAGGCGGCGGCCTTCCAGCTGACCAAGGACGATGTGTTCGAGGCCGGTTCTGCCGGCAGCTATTCGCAGTTCGGTTCGCTCAACACCGGCAGGCACCGGATCCGCGGCATCGAGCTTGGGCTGGTGGGCAACATTACCGAGCGGCTCTCTGGCCAGATCGGCGCGAGCTTCATGGACTCCGAAATCCTGCGGACGGCGCAGCAGCCGCCGGCCACCGCGCCAGCCGGATCGACCCTGGTCGGCAAACGGTTGTCGAACTTCGCCAATACCCAGTTTTCGGGGCAGTTGCGCTACCAGGCGAGCGCGGCCTTCAGCTTCGGCGGCACTGCCACCTATCGCAGCGCCATCTATGCGGGCCAGCCCGACAGCCCGGCCTCCTATGATTTCAACCTCGGTGTCTATCGTTTCCGGGTTCCGTCCTACTGGCTGTTCGATGCCTTTGCCGAATACCGCTTCAACGAAACCTTCTCGGCCCGGCTCAATGTCAACAATATCGGCAATGAGGACTATTACCTCGCCGGATATCAGAGCGGTCATTTCCTCTACAAGGGGGACGAGCGCCGCGCGACGCTCACCCTGACCGGGCGGTTCTGACCATGCTGACCGTCATCGAGAGCGTTCTGGATGCCGCTGAAGTCCGCGACTTTCGCAAGGCGCTGGCCTCGGCGCGCTGGATCGACGGCGCGCAAACGGCCGGGACTCGCTCGGTGGCGGTCAAGCAGAACCTGCAACTGGATCGCGGCGATCCCCTTGCGGTCGATCTGGGCAACCGCATCCTGCGCAAGCTGGGCCACCATCCCCTGTTCGTCTCGGCCTCGCTGGCTGAGACGATCTGGCCGCCGGTCTTTAACTGTTACGCCAATGGTGGACACTACGGCACCCATGTCGATTCCGCGCTGATGCGCCATCCGGACCTCGGTCGCACCATGCGCAGCGATCTTTCGGCCACGCTGTTCCTCTCCGATCCCGATGATTACGAGGGCGGCGAGCTGGTGATCGAAGGCCAGTTCGGCGGACAGGCGGTGAAGCTTCCTGCCGGCGACATGGTGCTCTACCCGTCCTCCAGCCTGCACCAGGTCACCCCGGTGACCGCCGGCGAACGGGTCTGCGCGATCATGTGGATGCAAAGCGCGGTGGCCGATCATTCCGCCCGCGCGATACTGTTCGATCTCGACCAGTCGATTCAGGCGCTTGCGGTGGGGCGGAGCAAGGACGATGCCGATATCGACCGCTTGATCCACGTCTACCACAATCTGCTGCGCCGCTGGGCACAGCCCTGATTGCGAAGGCAGAGGCGCGGCCTTGCCGATGGCAGGATCGCTCACCCGAAGACTGCTGCCATCTGCTCATCCCATGGCCGATCGGCGAGGACGATGAGGTCTGCGAGCGACAGCGCTGGCGGCACGCGTCTGGTGACGAGGCGTTCGAGCACTTGCGGGCAGAGGAAGGCAAGGCGCATCAGGCGGCTCACGAACCGATCCGAGAGCTTCTCCGCTTCGGCGATGTCGTGGATCGTGGAAGCAGCACCCGTTTCCAGCATCCGCCGCCAGCGCCAGGCGCGTGCGATGGCGCGAAGCACATGCGGGTCCACCTCGCCCATATCCAGCACCCGATCGGCTGGCGGCAGGATCTTCGGCCGTCCATTGCGCTTGCGGATGGTGAGCGGAATGACGATGCGGAGGGTGGCGGGATCGCTCATGCGGCAAGCCCCGGTTCGGCCGCGAGCATGTCGCGGATCATGGCGTCCAGCCCCTCATGGCGCAGGTCGACGGCGATGCCGTCTTCGCCGACGGTCACCCGCGCGACCAGAAGTTGGATGATGCGGGTTTGCTCCGCTGGACAGAGCGCCGCCCAGAGCTGATCGAACTCGCCGAGCGCTTTGACCACCGCCTTCTCATCGAAGGTCGGGTTCTCTTCGCGCAGGGCCCTGATCGTTCGGGCCGCCGCTTCGGGCGCGCGGATCATGCGGCGGATCTCGCCGACCACGGCGTCCTCGACCATGCCTGCAGGCAGACGCAGCGGGCCGCCATTCGCGTCGGTCGGGCAGTTCCGGATCAGGTCCATCGACGCGTAGTAGCGATAGAGGCGCGTGCCCTTCTTCGTCGCCGTCGGCGTCATCGCCGTGCCCGTTTCGGTGAAGATAATCCCTTTCAGCAGGGCCGGAGTCTGGCGACGGGCAGGCCGCCGGACAGGCTGGCGGGCAGCGGCAGGACCCAGTGCACGCTGTCGGGCGCGGCGTGGAAATGCTCCTCGCTCAGCGCCTGCGGCTGGCGCAGCCTCGACTTCCGCTCGACCGACCTGTCCGCCGCGCAGGCGCTGGGCCAGGATCCCCTGCGCGGGCGCAATGCGCAGGATCCCTGTCGCGGCCTCGTCACCGACGAGGGGCAGACCGAGTGCCGATCGACCTGCGCGGCACCGGCTTCGGGCTGATCGCGCTTGACACCGCGCACTTGCACCCTGCTATTGTGCATCGCACAATCCAAATAGTTGAAATCCGCATGAAGATCGCCATCGTTGATGAAAGTGCCGTTCGCGCCTCGATCATCGAGGAAGGACTGGCCGCGCTTGACGATCGGCAGGTGTTCATCCTGACCCAACGCGATGGTCTAGTTGCCCGGTTGCGGGAAATTGATCCCGATGTCGTTCTGATCGATCTGGGCAATCCCTCGCGCGATGTGCTGGAAGAATATTTCGCGGTCAGCCGCGCGCTGGCCAGGCCGATTGCGATGTTTGTGGACGAGAGCGATGACGATGCCATTGCCGCTTCGATCGATGCGGGGGTATCGGCCTATGTCGTCGATGGTCTGGCGGCGAGCCGGATACGCCCCCTGCTTGATCTGGCGGTGAAGCGGTTCAACGCCTTTGCCCGATTGCAAGCCGATCTGGCAGAAGCCAAGGGAAAGCTTGCCGAACGCCAGATGATCGACCGGGCCAAGCGCATCCTGATGGACAGCCGGGGGCTGACCGAACCGCAGGCCTATGCCGAATTGCGCAGGAAGGCGATGTCTACCTGCCGCCGCATCGCCGACATTGCCGAAGCGCTGGTCACGGCGCATGACCTGATCGGAGAGGAGTGACCATGGCCACGCGCACGCTTGTGATTGGGTTCCTGCCACTGGTGGATGCTTGCCTTCCGATTCTGGCGCAGGAACACGGGTTTGCCGAGGAAGAGGGCCTCAATCTCAGCTTCGTTCGCGATGTCAGTTGGGCCACGGTGCTTGATCGGCTGCTGTATGGGCACACCGATGCCGCGCACATGCTGGCGCCGCTTGCCATTGCCACCACACTGGGGCGCGGACGCAAGGCCCATGCCTTGGCTGCGCCCTTTGTCCTGGGGTTGAACGGCAATGCGATTACCTTGAACAGGGAATTGGCGCGCAAGATTGCAACGCCGGGCGAATTCGGCGATCCGCGCGGCGTCGGAACCGCCTTGCGGATCGAAGCCGAGGCTGCCAGGCGAGCGGGCCGTCGCCTTCGCCTTGGCGTGGTGCACCGCTATTCCAGCCACAATTACAAGCTGCGCTATTGGCTTGCGGCATCGGGTATTCGCCCCGACGACGATGTGGAGATCACCACCATTGCCCCGCCATTTGTCGCCGATGCGCTGGCCAGCGGCGAAATTGATGGTGCCTGCGTGGGGGAGCCGTGGAACAGCGTTTGCGTGGAGCGCGGCGTGGGAACCATTGTGTTGGCCACCGCACAGATTTGGCGACGCGGCGTTGAAAAGGTGCTGGCGATGCGGGAAGCCCGGCTGGCGGAACTGCGACCCGAAGCCGAAGCGCTCATTCGCGCGATGCGCAAGGCCGGACGCCATTTCGTGGACCCCGCAAACTGGGACACCAACGCCGCGATTCTGGCGCGCAGCGAATATGTCAACGCAGACAGGTCGCTGATCCTGCGGGCCATTTCCGATCGTCTGGTGCTGGAGAAGGGCGCAGGCGAGGTGCATTTTCCCGATTTCATGTTCCAGTATGCCGAGGCTGCGAACTTTCCCTGGGTCAGCCAGGCGGCCTGGCTGTATTCGCAGATGGTGCGATGGGATCACTTTCCGGTGAACGAAGAGGATCTGGCCAGGGCAATGCGTGTGTTCCGCCCCGACATTTACCGAAGCGCGCTCAAGCACAGCGGTGATGATCTTCCTGCCGCCAATGCCAAGGTCGAGGGGAGTTTGGCTCAGCCCATGCAGGTGGGCGCGCAGCAAGGTGCCATCACCTTGTCTCCAAACACGTTTTTCGATGGCCGCACGTTCGATCCGGATCGCCTGGAGGATTATCTGGCGCAGTGTGAGTGATGCGAATTTTCTGCTGCACTGCAAAAAATCTCTTTACGAACCCTGCCCGAATCGCCTAGCCTGTCAATGACTCGAAGCTTCGCCCATCGTCGGGCGTATCAATCCAAGCTTCGCGTAGAATTACAACTGAGTGGCAACGTGGCCGCCCGAACTGGTTCATTTGAACCAATTCGAGGCGGCTTTTTGCGTTGTCCACCTGATCGAGGGCGGACATGATGACCAATATCCTCAAGGGTGACCTCAACCGCAGATCTGCCATGGGCACCATTCTTGGCATGGGAGCCGGCTTGGCTGCGACCGCGATGCTTGCGGGCTGCGGCAAGAGCGAAGGCTCGGCCCCGGTTACTGCGGGCAATATTGACGGGCCGCCGGAAAAGCCGAACCTCAAGCTTGGCTTCATCAAGCTGACCGACATGGCTCCACTCGCCATTGCGCTGGAAAAGGGCTTCTTTGTTGAGGAGGGCCTCAACGTTACGCTGGAGCCGCAGGCGAATTGGAAGGTGCTGCTCGATGGGGTGATTGGGGGGCAGCTCGACGCCGCGCATATGCTGACCGGCCAGCCGATCGCGGCCACCATCGGCTATGGCACGCAGGCCAGACTGATTGCGCCGCTCAGCCTCGACCTGAACGGCAATGCTATCACCCTGTCAAACAAGGTCTGGAACATGATCAAGGATTCGCTGCCCAAGCAGGGCGGCAAGCCGGTGCACCCGATTTCCGCGTCCTATCTCAGGCCTGTCGTCGAGCGCTTCAAGGCCGAAGGCAAACCGTTTAACATGGGCATGGTGTTTCCCGTCTCCACCCACAATTACGAGCTGCGTTACTGGCTGGCGGCCGGTGGGTTGAATCCGGGCTTTTACACGCCTGGCGATGTGGCGGGCACGGTGGGGGCCGAGGTGAACCTTTCGGTAACGCCGCCCCCGCAAATGCCCGCAACGCTGGAAGCCGGCACGATCGAGGGCTACTGCGTCGGTGAACCGTGGAACCAGCAGGCGGTGGCCATGGGCATTGGCGTTCCGGTCGTCACCGATCACCAGATCTGGAACAACAATCCGGAAAAGGTTCTGGGGCTGCGCGAGGATTTTGCGGCGCAATATCCGGCCACCACCGTGGCCCTGTTGCGCGCGGTCATCAAGGCGCAGCAATGGCTAGATGCCGATGGCGGGGCAAACCGTGCCGAAGCGGTCGAAATTCTGGCCCGACCCAATTATGTGGGGGCCGATGCCGCCGTTATCGCGGCCAGCATGACCGGCAGGTTCACCTTCGAAAAGGGCGATACCCGTCCGGCCGAAGGCTTCAATATCTTCTTTGAGCAATACGCCGGCTATCCGTTCTATTCCGACGCGGTCTGGTATCTTACCCAGATGCGCCGCTGGGGACAGGTGGCGGAAGATCATCCGGATGAGTGGTATTTTGATACTGCGCGCAAGGTCTACCGGCCCGATCTCTACCTGGCCGCCGCCAACAAGCTTGTCGAAGCGGGGGCGATTCCTGCCTCGGCCATTCCTGAAACCGACGGCTTCCGCGCCCCCACTGACGCCTTCATTGACGGCATGACTTACGATGGACGCGCGCCGAACGCTTATCTTGCCCAATTCACGATCGGTCTGAAGCAAGGTCAGCGTGTAACGTCCGGTGGCGTGACCGGAGCCTGAGTTCACAACAGTTCAGCAAAGGTAGTAAAATGGCCAGCCTTGCAGCCGAAGTCGATAAGCCATCCGAATTGGGCAAAGGCCCATCGGCAGCTCCGCTTGCCGCGGTGCCGGAAACATCGGAGAAGGCAGCCCTTCCGGATCGTATGTCGGCGCCCCGCTCGACTTCGAGGGGCAAATATCTGGAAATGCTACGGGGCCTTGCTGCCCCGTTGGTGGGGATCGTCCTTTTCCTGGGACTTTGGGCGGTCCTGGCGCCGCAGGTGAACACATCCTTGGGCGCCTTGCCGGGGCCGGTCGAAGTCGCAGGACAGGGGATTGCCCTGGTCGACGAATGGCAAGCTGCGCGGCAGGTAGAGGCGCAGTTCTACGCCGAACAAGACGCCCGCAACGCGGCCGCGATTGCTGCCGGGAATCCGGCAGGCGTCACGGAATTCGCCTATTCGGGGCCGCCCACTTTCCCTGACCAGATCTTCACCAGCCTAAAGACAGTGGCGATGGGGTTTGTGCTCGCCTCGCTGATTGCCGTGCCGGTGGGGTTGATTTGTGGCCTGTCGCGCACCGTCAATGCGGCAATCAATCCGCTGGTTCAGATCATGAAGCCGGTCAGCCCTCTGGCCTGGCTGCCGATTGTCACCATGGTCATTTCCGCCCTGGTCACCAGTCCCGATCCGCTCTTGCCCAAGAGCTTCATCATTTCCGCTCTGGTAGTAATGCTGTGCTCGCTTTGGCCAACGTTGATCAACACGGCGGTTGGCACCGCCAGCATCGACAAGGATTTGCTCAATGTGGGCCGAGTGCTCAAACTGGGCTGGTTCGCCAAGCTGACACGGCTCGTTCTGCCTGCGGCGCTCCCGTATATTTTCACCGGTATGCGCCTGTCGCTCGGCGTGGGCTGGATGGTGCTGATTGCGGCTGAAATGCTTAGCCAGAACCCCGGCCTGGGCAAGTTCGTCTGGGATGAGTTTCAGAACGGATCCAGCCAGTCGCTTGCCCGCATCATGTTTGCGGTGGTGGTCATTGGCTTTATCGGCTTCGTGCTGGATCGGGTGATGATGGCCCTTCAGAACTTCGTATCACGAAACAGGACGGTGTGACGATGCGCGAGCCCTATTTGTCCTTGAAAGGCGTGACCAAGTCCTACACCGGGAAAACCGGCGGCGTGACCGAAGTGCTTGGCGGAATTGACCTTGACATCGCCGAAGGCGAATTCGTGGCGATCCTGGGCTTTTCGGGTGCCGGCAAGACGACACTCATCAACACTATTGCCGGTCTGGTGCAGCCCGATGCCGGCGAGATACGGCTGCGCGGCGCGCCGATCGAGGGGCCAGACAAGGAACGCGGACTGGTTTTTCAGTCCTATTCGCTTCTTCCCTGGCTGACTGTTGAGGGCAATGTCGCGCTGGCCGTGGATGCGGTGCACAAGGATCGTAGCAAGGCGGAGCGCGCAGCGCTGGTGCGGCAGAAGGTCGAACTGGTGGGCCTGGGCCATGCCCTTGATCGCAGGCCGTCCCAACTTTCGGGCGGAATGCGCCAGCGTGTGGCAGTGGCGCGCGCCCTGGCGATGGAACCGGAAATCCTGCTGCTGGATGAACCGCTGTCGGCGCTGGATGCACTGACGCGCGCAAAGTTGCAGGACGAGATCGAGCGGATCCGCAAGGAGGAAGGCCGAACGATCGTGCTGGTGACCAACGATGTGGACGAGGCGCTGTTGCTGGCCGATCGGGTGGCCGTTCTGACCCCCGCACCGCGCGCGCGCATTCAGCGCACTTGGAATGTCGATGTTGCCCGCCCGCGCGACCGTGAGGCGGTGAACACCGATGTGCGCTACCAGCAATTGCGCCGTGAAATCATTTCGGTCCTGGGAGAATTGAACGATCAGAGCGGCACCATCGGAGACAGTCCCGTTGCGCTGCCCGACGTGGTTCCGCTCGATCTTGCACCCTTGCCGAAAGCCTACAAGGAGGCAGCCCGCAGCCCGGTCGAGCGGCGCTATCTTGAATTCTTTAAGCTCGACAAAGTTTATCCCACACCCAGGGGGCCGCTCAAGGTGGTGGACGACTTCAACCTCATCATGGATCGGGGTGAATTCGTTTCCCTGATCGGACATTCCGGGTGCGGCAAAAGCACCGTTCTGACCATGGCCGCGGGCCTGAACAACATAAGCGGCGGGGGCATCGTTCTGGAAAACCGCGAAATCACGACCGCGGGGCCTGACAAGGCGGTGGTGTTTCAGGCGCCGAGCCTCATGCCGTGGCTCACGGCGCGGCAAAATGTCGCCCTGGGGGTTGAACGCGTCTATCCCCATGCAAGCCGGGCGGAACGGCGTGACATCGTGGACTATTATCTTGATCGCGTGGGTCTGGCGGATGCCAAGGACAAGCTGGCATCGGAGATGTCCAACGGTATGCGCCAGCGTGTCGGCATCGCACGGGCCTTTGCGCTGTCTCCGCGGCTGCTGCTGCTGGATGAACCTTTCGGGATGCTGGACAGCCTGACCCGCTGGGACTTGCAGGATGTTCTGGTTGAAGTGTGGAACCGCACGAAAGTGACCGCGATCATGGTGACGCACGATGTGGACGAGGCAATTCTGCTGGCTGATCGGGTGGTGATGATGACGAACGGACCCAACGCCACGATCGGGAAGATCCTGACAGTGGACTTGCCCCGCCCACGCGACCGCAAGGAGCTGCTCGATCATCCCAGGTTCTACCAATACCGGCAGGAAGTGCTGCATTTTCTGGCCGAATATGATCACGGCCCGGTCGCGAAGGCGGCCTGATTGATCGGGGGAGAGGCCGCGCAGGCTGCAAGGGGGTAGCCCGCGTGCAAGAACATTCCATCGCAAGACCTGCGGGCAACGGTGCCCGTGTTGGGAACCGTCTGGCTCGCCTTAACGGTGGGCCGGACAGGGGAGATGCAACCTCATGCTCAGAATTTCTGCCATGTTCGCGGCCGCTTCCGCCATCGCGCTGGCCACTCCTGCCTTTGCTGCGCCGGGTGATCCGATCGTGCTTGCCGATGGCATTAACTTCGATCTGCAGGTGGCCACTCGATTGCGATATGAAATGGCCGAACAGGCCAATCAGCCCGATAGCGCCGATGCCGTGACCTTCCGGGCGCGCGTTGGCGGTGAACTGGCGGTGCACGGGCTCAAGCTGCTGGTGGAGGGAGAAGGGACGGCTGCGCTGGGCACGCGTTACAATGATACGCTGCCGGGCAACGGAGCGGAACCATACCCGGTCGTGGCCGATCCGGAAAATTTCGAGCTGAACCGTGCGCAATTGTCCTATGTGGTGAACGGCAACGGCCTCACCGTGGGCCGCCAGCGGATCAATTACGGCAATCAGCGCTTCGTGGGCAGTGTCGGCTGGCGCCAGAACGAACAGACATTCGATGCCGTTCGCGGGCAGGCCAAAATCGGCCCGCTTACAGCCGATGCTACCTTCGCCATCTCGCAACGCACCATTTTCGGCAGCGACAGCCCGAATGCCGAGTTTGATGGCGACCTGTTCATGGGCAATGCCATGCTCGACCTGCCAGCTGTGGATATCACCGCCTTTGCCGTCCTTCTCGATTACGAGACCAGGCACGCTTTTTCCAGCAACACGATCGGCCTGTCGGCAAGCGCAGGCTTTCCGCTGGGCAGCGCGGTCACGTTGGCAGCCAATGCCACCTTTGCCAGCCAATCCGAAGCGGGCAGCAACCCGGTGGATTACCGCGCGCAATATATTCAGGGCGAATTGGGGCTGACCTTCTCAGGCTTTACCCTAAGCCTGAATTACGAGGAACTGGGCAGCGACGGCGGCCGCGCCGGTTTCCAGACCCCGCTGGCAACCCTGCATGCCTTTCAGGGTTGGGCTGATGTCTTTCTGACCACGCCCGCAAATGGGGTGCGCGACACTTACGCCACCCTTCGTCGACAATTCGCGGTTCCGGGTCTTGGCAATGTGAGTGCGTTTGTCGCCTATCACGAGTTTGAAAGCGATTTCGGCAATGTGGATTATGGCAGCGAATGGAACGCCTCGCTCGGCTTTCGTGTCGGTCCGGTGAACCTGTTGGCCAAATATGCAAATTACCGAGCCGATTCCTTCGGCGTGAATACCCAGAAGCTGTGGCTTCAGGCTGAATGGGGGTTTTGAACTGGGCAGTGGCGGCAGGCGATTCTTGCTGCGGTGCAATAATTGCTTGCCGCCGGCCATGCGAATCATGTAATTGATCCCAAGCTGGAAGTGCGCCCGCCCAACGTTGGACGAACCGGCCCTTCCCGACGCAATATCGATAAAGACGTGGCAACGACGCCGCCAGTCCCATCCGGGGTTTGGCGGCTTTTTTGTGTGCGGTTTTGACCAAGGGAACGACGAGAGATGAATGCCCAGACCCGGATCGACATCAATGTCGCAGAACGTCACCCGCGCCAGAAGCTGGTGGTGGTCGGGAACGGCATGGCCGGATGCCGGGCAGTGGAGGAAATTCTTGCGCGCGATGCCGGTCGATATTCTGTCACCATTTTGGGTGCGGAGCCGCGGGTGAATTACAACCGCATCATGCTTTCGCCCGTGCTGGCGGGTGAGAAGACGTTTGAGGATATCGTCATCAACGATACGGCCTGGTATGCGGATAACGGCATTGCCCTGGTTACCGGCGATCCGGTGGTTGCCATTGATCGGGCAGGCAAAAGGGTGACAACCCGTTCGGGCCATCTTCAGCCGTATGACAAGCTGATCCTCGCCACCGGATCCGATCCGTTCATCATTCCGGTTCCGGGCAATGATCTGGCCGGCGTGGTCACCTTTCGCGATCTCGACGATGTCGACCGGATGCTGAAGGCGGCGGAACGAGGTGGCGATGCCGTTGTCATCGGCGGCGGCCTGCTGGGCCTGGAGGCGGCGCACGGATTGGCCCTGCGCGGCATGACGGTGACTGTGGTCCACCTGATGCCCACGCTGATGGAGCGGCAGCTTGACGAAGCGGCCGGTTGGCTTTTGCGGCAGGAACTGGAACGGCGCGGGCACACCATCCTGACCGGTGCCAATACCCGGGCCATTCTGGGAAGCGACGGCCATGTGGCTGCGGTGGAGCTGGAGGACGGGCGCCGGATCCCGGCCGATATCGTGGTGATGGCAGCGGGGATCCGGCCATCCATTGCCTTGGCGCGCAATGCCGGAATCACCTGCGAGCGCGGCATCGTGGTGGATGACAACATGGTCACCAGCGATCCCTCGGTGCTGGCGGTGGGGGAATGCGTGCAGCACCGCGGCCTGTGCTATGGTCTGGTTGCGCCACTGTGGGACATGTGCCGGGCCTTGGCCGGCTATCTGACCGATTCGCCCGCGCCCTATCAGGGATCGGTCACTTCGACTAAGCTTAAGGTATCGGGCATCGATCTATTTTCAGCCGGGGATTTTGCCAGCGGCGAGGGGTGCGAGGACATCGTCATGCGCGACGCGGCGCGCGGCGTATACAAGCGGCTCGTGCTGAAGGATGACCGCATCATCGGCACGGTCCTGTATGGCGATACCGCGGATGGCAACTGGTATTTCGAACTTCTCAGGAAGGGGGAGGATGTCGCTGCGCTGCGTGCCGGGCTGATCTTTGGACAGGCCTTTGCGAATGGGAGCGCGCTGGCGGACCCTAACGCCGCCGTTGCTGCCCTTTCCGACGATGCAGAAATCTGCGGTTGCAACGGCGTATCCAAAGGCCAGGTCGTCGGCTGTATCAATAGCGGTGCGCACAGTCTGGATGCGGTGCGGGCCGGGTGCAAGGCTTCGGCCAGTTGCGGTTCATGCACCCCACTTGTCGAAAGCTTGCTGGCGCTCACTCTGGGCGGGGCGGTAGAAAGCGGCCCGAAAACCCTGTGCAAATGCACCAGCTTTACCCACGATGATGTTCGCCGCCTGATCATGGAAAGGCAGCTCAAGCATCTGCCGCAAGTGATGCAGGAACTGCACTGGTCGACCCCTGACGGTTGTTCGACCTGCCGGCCGGCGCTGAACTACTATCTGCTGTGTGCCTGGCCGGGCGAATATGTGGACGATCAGGCCAGCCGTTTTGTGAACGAGCGGCTGCACGCCAATATCCAAAAGGACGGAACCTATTCGGTGGTTCCGCGCATGTGGGGCGGCATCACCAACCCGCGCGAGCTGCGGGCCATTGCCGATGTGGTCGAAAAATACAACGCGCCGATGGTCAAGGTCACGGGCGGTCAGCGGATCGACATCTTCGGCATCAGGAAGGAGGATTTGCCCGCCGTCTGGGCCGATCTGAATGCTGCCGGGATGGTGTCCGGTCATGCCTATGGCAAGGCGCTGCGCACGGTGAAGACCTGTGTGGGCAGCGATTGGTGCCGCTTCGGCACGCAGGATTCGACCGGCCTGGGGGTTAAGATCGAAAAAATGACCTGGGGAAGCTGGATGCCGCACAAGTTCAAGATCGCGGTCAGCGGGTGTCCGCGTAACTGTGCCGAGGCGACGATCAAGGATTTCGGCGTGGTTTGCGTGGACAGCGGCTATGAACTGCATATCGGTGGCAATGGCGGCATCAAGGTGCGGGTTACCGATCTGTTGTGCAAGGTCGCCACGGAGAAGGAAGCGCTGGACATGTGCGCCGCCTTTATTCAGCTTTACCGCGAGGATGCGCATTATCTGGAGCGCACCGCGCCCTGGGTGGCACGCCGCGGCCTCGACTGGGTCAAGGCGCAATTGCTGGACGATCCCGATGCGGTGACGAGACTGGCCCGCCGCTTCCGCTATTCGCAAAGCTTTTCGCAGAATGATCCCTGGGCGGCGCGCGTGGCGGGCGAGCGGCGTGATCTGCATGCCCATTTGGCTGAAGTCCGCCCCATGCAATTGGAGGATGCCCAATGATCGGCAAATGGCTCGACATCGGCCCCACGACCCAGATCGAACCTGGTTCCGCACGCACCCTTCCGGTGTTTGGCGGCGAGGAGATCGCGGTTTTCCACACCGTGCGCGGCGAATTCTATGCCCTGGTCAACAAATGCCCGCACAAGGCCGGGCCGTTGAGTCAGGGCATCATTCATGGCGACAGCGTGACCTGCCCGCTGCACAATTGGCGCATCAGCCTGCGAACCGGCGAGGCGCTGGGTGAAGACAAGGGCTGCACCCCGACCATCCCGCTGAAGATCGATGGCGGGCGAATCTTCCTTCTGCGCGAGGCGGTGGTCGCCTAGATGCCGCGCACCACTTGCCCCTATTGCGGCGTGGGCTGCGGGATCGTGGCCGAGGCTGACGCCTCTGGCGATATCCGTATTGCCGGCGATCGCGCACATCCGGCCAACCGCGGCAAGCTGTGCTCCAAGGGCACCCATCTGGGTGAAACGATCGGGCTGGAAGGCCGGCTGCTGGCTCCCATGATCGGCGGCCAGGAGGTGGGATGGGACGCGGCGCTAGACGATGTGGCCGAACGGCTCCGCACCACCGTGGCGGAGCACGGCCCTGATGCGGTGGCCTTTTATGTTTCAGGACAGCTGCTTACTGAAGATTACTATGTAGCCAACAAGCTTGCCAAAGGATTCATCGGCACCGGCAATATCGACACGAACAGCCGCCTTTGCATGGCCAGCGCCGTGGCCGCGCATAACAGGGCGTTCGGCGAGGATGTTGTGCCGTGCTCCTACGCCGATCTGGACGATGCCGACCTGATCCTGCTGGTTGGTTCCAACACTGCCTGGTGCCATCCAGTGATCTGGCAGCGGATTGAGGCGGCGCGAGAGGCGCGCGGGACGAAGCTGGTAGTAATCGATCCCCGCCGGACAGAAACCGCTGAACGCGCAGACTTGCACGTGGCGGTCGCGCCCGATGGGGATGTGGCGCTGTTCAACGCGCTGCTGGCCGAAATGGCGGCGCGGGGCTTGGTGGACGAGGATTATCTGCGCAATCACTGCGTGGTGCCAGACGGGTTCTGGGACGGGCTTGGCACCGCGGCTGTCGCGCAATTTGCCGAGCTTGCCGATCTTGTCGCAGCCCATCCGCGCATGGTCACGCTGTTCAGCCAAGGTGTGAACCAGTCGGACAGTGGGACTAACAAGGGCAATGCAATCATCAACTTGCACCTTGCCACAGGCCGCATCAACACTCCTGGTGCGGGACCTTTCAGCATCACCGGCCAGCCCAATGCCATGGGCGGACGCGAAGTGGGCGGGCTGGCCACCACGCTGGCCTGCCATCTGGGCTTCACCGATGAGGAAAGGGAGGAAGTGGCCCGGTTCTGGCAGGCACCTGCCTTGGCCAAGGCGCCGGGGTTGAAGGCGGTGGATCTGTTTCGGGCGGTGGCTGACGGGCGCATCCGCTTCATCTGGATCATGGCCACCAATCCGGCCGTATCGATGCCTGATGCCGGGGCCGTCCGCGCAGCGCTGGCCCTGTGCCCGCATGTCGTAGTGTCAGACATGTTCGGCGATACCGATACGGCCCGCTTCGCCCATGTTCGCCTGCCATCGCTTGGCTGGGGCGAGAAAGACGGCACGGTTACCAATTCGGAGCGGACGGTATCGCGGCAGCGGCCGTTCCTGCCGTCGCCCGGCAATGCACGCGCCGATTGGCGGATCATCTGCGATGTGGCGGTGCGGCTGGGCTATGGTCATGCCTTTGCCTATTCCTCGCCGGTGGAAATCTTCCGCGAATATGCAGCGATGACCGGGCTGGCCAGGCGCGCAGGCAAGCGGCTTGATCTTGCCGCGCTTGCCCACATATCCGATGCCGCCTACGATGCGCTGGAGCCGTTCCAGTGGGGTGGGCGCCATCCGCTGGCGCGTGGCTTTTCCACCCCTGATGGCAAGGCCCGGCTGGTGGCGGTGACACCGCCTGCCGCCCGAAAGGACCCGGATTTCCCCTTCCGTCTCAACACCGGGCGTTACCGCGATCAATGGCACACGATGACCCGCACGGGGCGGAGCGCGCGATTGGCTGCCCACCGGCGGGAACCACTGGTAGAAATCCATCCCGCCGATGCGGCCACGCTGGCCCTTGCCGAAGGCGCACTCGCCCGTCTGGTCACTCCCGTCGGAGAGGCGGTTTACCGGGCGGCGGTGAGTGAGGGACAATCGAGGGGCCAGCTGTTCGTGCCGATGCATTGGAGTGACACCAATGCCAGTCTCGGCCGCACGGGCAGGCTGGTGCCTGCGCTGGCCGACCCGCATTCCGGCCAGCCGGCATTGAAGAACGTCCCTGCGCGGCTTGTTCCCGTTCTGCCGGAATGGCGCGGCTTTCTGGTCAGCCGCACGGCATCGGCCGCACCCGTGGCCCATTGGACCCGTTCGCGCATTGCCGGCGGCTGGATAACCGAAATGGCAGGCGAAGGAGCTATTCCCGTTGATGCCTTGCTGCCCGACGGATTGCGCAGCGAGGTTTGCGATGCCGCGCGTGGAATGCGGCGGATTGCCGTTTCGGACGGCGAAGGTGCCTTGCTGGCGCTGCTCTACCTCACCCGCGGGGGCCGGTTGCCGGAACGTGACTGGATAATTCGCCAGTTCGATTCCGGAACTGCCACACTTGCGGAATTGCTGGCTGGCCGTCCCGCGGCCGCACAACCCGATCGCGGTGCATTGGTGTGCGTGTGCCATGACGTGGGCGAAACGGCGATTTTGGCTGCTGTGAAAGGAGGAGCGGGCACTGTGGCGCAAGTGGGCGCGGTTACTTGCGCAGGCACCAATTGCGGATCGTGCCGCCCGATCATTGCGCGGCTGTTGGAGCAATCGCTTCAGACCGAGAAGGAAGCAGCCGAATGATCGCGCCGGGCGAAGTGTGGCTGGTTGGCGCAGGGCCGGGCGATCCTGACCTGCTGACGCGCAAGGCTGAAAGGCTGATCCGGGCGGCAAGCGTGGTGTTCTATGATGCTCTCGTGGGGCCGGATGTGCTGGCGCTGGCGCGGGCGGAGACGCGGCTGGTGTCGGTCGGCAAGCGCGTGGGACGCCATTCGAAAGACCAGCGCACGATTTGCGCGTTGATTATCGAGGCCGCACTGGCGGGGGAGCGGGTCGTGCGGCTGAAAGGCGGCGATCCTTCGGTATTCGGGCGCTCCATGGAGGAGCTCGATGCCTGCCGAGCTGCCGGGATACCGGTGCGCATCTGCCCCGGCATAACCGCGGCTATTGCCGCGGCAGCCAGCCTTGGCACCTCGCTGACTCTGCGCGGGACGGCGCGGCAGGTGACATTCGTGACGGCCCATGTGCGCAAGGGGGAAAAGCTCGATCTGGACTGGGCAAGTCTGGCCGCCGCACAAACGACCCTGGCGGTCTATATGGGAAAGGGGGCTGCGCCAGAGGTTGCCACGCAATTATTGGCACATGGCCTGCCGGGAGACACGCCGGTTGCCTGTATCGAGAGCGCAAGCCTTCCCGAAGAACGGCAATTCTGCACGCGCCTCGACCTTTTGCCTATGGCCGCACGCCTTGCCATGGGTGATGGCCCGGTCATCCTGTTGATCGGCGCGGTTGCCGCAGGCCCGGCACGGCGCGGATCGGTGTTCAGCCAGCCCGCACCGCGCCTTCGCCCGGCTTCGCAGCGCTCGTCCCCCGCCTGAAGGGCAGCGGCTCCGGGCTACCATGGCCGCGCACCGGAAAGGGCACTATGTCGAGCCTTTCCGGCCCATCCGCTGCCGCCGGGCAAGCTCCAGCTTGAGGCCCAGCACGGCCGTGAAGGCGATCAGGGCGAGGCCGAACAGCCCCACGATCAGGTTCTGCGCCAGCCGTCCGACCGGGTAGAGGAAGTTCCACTTGTGGATGAAGCTGAACACGAGGCGTTCGGGCTTCTCGCGGTCGGCCACCCGGTCGACCAGCACGCCCGCGCCGGTATCGACGAAAAGGCTGGCATGGACCGGCGCGCCGTAATCGATCCGCCAGACCGGCAGGCGCTTGTTGCGGAAATCGTATTCGTGGCTAAAGCGGGTGACGAGTTCCGCGCCCCTTACCGCGCTGTCGGGGGCGCCGGTGTAGCGCCGGGCGATGGCAAGGGCAAGGTCGCGGTCGCTGGTTGGCATTACCGTCCCGGTGGCGGCATCGAGATAGATCGCCGGGCCATCGGGCCTGATCCCGGCGAAGCGCGCCTCGCGGATCTCGGCTGGGGTGGTGGGCACCCCGTCCGCCGCCTGCGCCGCCAGCATTGCGGCATGGTTGTGCCCGGCCATGCCGTGATCGGCGCCGGTGATCGCCGGGCCGTGATTGTGCTCGCCTGCGCCCATCGGGGCTTTGGGGGAGAGGCCGAGGCGGTAGAGCGCGCGCCCGTCCGCCCCTTCGACCAGCGCCACCGAGGCGATATCGCGCCCCTGGGCAATCAGCGCCCAATCGGCCTCGATCGGCCACTTGCCGCTGGCGACATCGACGGGCCGGCCCATCCTGAGCTGGCTTGCCGGCGGCACCAGCGCCGACTGGACGAGGTGATAGAGCCCTGATGCGGCAAACATGATCAGCGGCAGCGCCAGAACATAGCCCGCGATGCGGTGCCAGCCGTGCGCGCCCGGCGGGCGTTTGTTCCGCCGCACCGTCACCAGCATGGCAATGCCGGTCAGCGCGAGCGCCAGCAGGCTGGCGACCATCAGCCCGATCACGATCACCCTGAGCCAGTCCATCCCCTGTGGCACCCATTCCCAGGTGTGCAGCGCCCGGAACACCGATTGCAGGCGGGCCTTCATGGTGTTGTTGACCGCCGCGAGGCTGGAGGTTTCGGTGTGGACATAGGCGGTGAGGCCATCGTTGCCGGCAAACGCCAGCTTCCACACCGGCAGCAGGCGGTTGACCCAGGGGTAATCGGCATCGAAGCGGGTTTGCAGGCTGGCCGCAGTGATGGCGCGATCGGTGGCAAGGTAATGCCGGGCGATGAACTCTGCCTGCGCCCTATCGCCGCCGTTGATCTCGGCGCCGTCGGCGGGGCGGAAATAACGCCGCTCGGCCAGCGGCGCCTCGGTCACCTGCCACAGCACCCCGCCATCGGGGGCCGGCACGGTCTTGACCGCCAGCGCCTGGGTGATGCCGTGATCGGCCAGCGTTTCAGCAACCGGCCGCGCTCCTTCGAGCGCGACCCCTGCGGGCGGCGGCATGAACACCGCCTGCTGCGGGCCAAACAGCACCATGGCGACATGCGCGAGGCCCGAAATGCCCCATACCAGCAGGCTGATCCCGCCCAGCAGCGCCAGCCACTGGTGCTTGGCATATGACCAGCGCGCGGTCTTGGTCTTTGCGCTCATCGCGGCCTCCTGTCAGAACCGGGCGCGCAGGCCGCCGAAGACGGCGCGGCCCTGTCCGGGGGTGTAGAGCGCCTCGTTGGTGAGCCGCTGGTTGGCGTTGGTGGTAAGGTTCGAGATGAACACCGTGTCGAACAGGTTCTCGACCGATCCGAACAGCTCGATGCCCTCGGTCAGCGTCACCCCGGCGGTGATTTGCACGGTCTCGTAGCCCGGCGCACGCTCGGTATTGGCATAATCGGCCCACGGGCCATCCGGGATCCAGCGCAGCGTGGCCGAAAGGTAGAACCTGTCCACCTGATCGAAGCGCGCCTCAGCGATCAGCACGTGGCGCGGCACCCCGGCAAGCTGGTTGTCGCCATAAAGCGGGTCATCATCAAAGGTGAAGTCGTTGAAGGTATAGGCCGCGCTCAGCCGCAGGGCCTGACCGCGCGCCTCCAGCGCCGCCCGGAAGGGGCGCAGATCGATGCCAAGCTCCAGCCCCTGGTGGATCGTGCGAACCCCGTTGGTGGTGACGGTGATCAGCCCGCGCGCGCCGGGTACGGCGATGTCCAGAAACTCGTTCTGAAGCTCCGCGCGGTAGAGCGCAGCGTCCCACGAAACGATCCCCGCCTGTCCGCGCGTGCCGACTTCGAACACCGTGGCGCGCTGGGGCCTCAGCGGCGCAAAGGGAAAGGCCCCGCCGCTGGTGAGGTCGGCAAGGCTCGGCGGCTCGAAGCTGCGGTTCACATTGGCGAAGACCTGCATGTCCGGCCCGACATCGGCGATGAGGCCGAGGCGCGGATTGAACTGGTCATAGGCTTCCCGGCCGGTCACGGCATTGAGAATGGCGGTAACATCGCGCACCGCGCGGGCATATTGCCCGCCGGCCACCAGCGTCAGGCTGTCGGTCAGGCCCAGATCGGCCTGGCCGTAGACCGTGAGCATCCGCGAATCCTGATCAGCTTCGGTGCGCAGCGCCCCGCGTGCACCCGCATTGTTGGCGAAGGTCTTCGCGTCGTTGCTGGCAAAGGCATAGATCGCGCCCACCTGCCAGCGGCTCTGATCGGCAAGGAAGGGAAGATTGCCGGCAAGGCGGGCCGATAGGCCGACCTCGTCCTCGCCCTGCACGATGATCCCGGCAAAGCGGGTGATGGCATGATCGAGATTGCGGCGTGCATACCAACCACCCAGTTCGAGGTCGGCGCCGCCGAGGTCGATTGCGGTGAGGTTTGCCAAGCGGTAAACATCAAGATTGCGGTCCCAATCGTCGGCTACCGGGCCGGGATCGAGCACCACCGGTCCCGCAGTCACCGGACGGCCCGCCGCGCGCGGATTGGCCAGCGCATCGGCAAGGCGCAGGCTGCCAGCCAGCTCGAAATTGTCCGAAAGCGCGGTGAGGTAGAAGCGCGTCTCAACATTGTCCGACACTCGCCAGCCGAGATTGGCATGTCCATAGAGGCTGCGCACCTCGCTGTGTTCGCGGTAGCCATTGCTGGAAAGGCCAGTGATCCCGCCCCAATAATCAACCTCGCCGCTGGTCCCGGACAGCGAAGCATTGCCGCGCAAGGTGGAGAAGCTGCCGCCCTCGGCCCGCAGCGTCACCGGCGCGCGGGCGGTGCGCCCGGTGGGGCTGACGATGTTGACCGCCCCACCGAGCGAGGCCGCGCCGTAGTGCAGCCCGTTCGCGCCCTTGAACACTTCCAAGTAGCGGATGGTGAGCGGGTCGACCTCCTGAAACTCGGTTGCGCCGGAAGCGCGGCTGATCGGCACCCCGTCGCGCAGCACGGTGAGGCCGCGTCGCTCGAAGCTGGAATTGAGGCCTGATCCCCGGATCGAGATGCGGCTTTCGCGCTGGGCGCTGGTATCGGCAAAGACGCCGGGGGTGAGTTCGAGCACATCACCAATCGACTGGGCGAAGATGTCGGCAAAGCCTTCGTCCTCGACCAGGCCGGTCGCGCCGGGCACGCGCTCAAGCTCTTTGCGGGCAGCCTCGGGCGTCGGCGCGGTAGGGGTGCCATCGCGGCTGGCGGTGACGAGGATTTCGTCCTGGCGCTGGCCGATGCCCTGGGCCTTGGCGGGGGCATAGGCAAAGCTGAAACTGGTGGCAAGCATGGTGGCGCCCAGAAGAGCGCGCTTCAAGGTATTGAATGGCATGTTCTATCCCGATTTCCGTCGGCGTCAGGCCAGCAGGGGGCCAGCGCCATCATCCCGGCGGTGCCGGATCAGCGAGCGGTGGAACCTCACGCGCCGCCGCTGTCGGCAGCGCGCCGGATTCTACGGTCAGACGGAAAGGGCAGGCGGCCCGCGCAGCGGCGGGCGCAGAAAGGCGTCCTTGCGGGACAGGCGGGCGGAACGGGGCGCAAGCCCGATCAGCAGGATGAATGTCAGCGCCGCGGCCAGCAGCAGCGGATCGGCCCCGCCGAGCGCGGCATGGCCAAGACCGGCGAAGGCGCAGGCTTGAGCCTTCTGCGTATCGGCAAGATCGCGGCGATCGTCTTGCTTGCCCGGCACCAGGATCTGCATCTGCTTCGGGCCATCGGCAAGGCCGGAGCAGATCGTCACGGTCAGCAGCCGGTCGGGCGCGGAGGCGAGCATGAAGCCGGCCGGGATCAGCGCCTTGGCTGCTAGCGCGAGGGCCAAGAGCAGCAGGGCAAGGTGGCAATGGCCCCGAATCAAGTCGCGCAACCGGTGCATGGGCGCGCCACTAGATGCTTTGCCCGGCTTTGTCTGCCCCTTCGCACCGCCCGTTTCCTGAAAAAGCGGCAACTCGCTGATCCGCAAGCTCCGGCTCGACAAGGCCCTGTACTTCCCGCACTATCCGCGCGATGAGATCCCCGGCGTCTGACCATCCGCAGTCCTGGCCCGTTCCGGCGTGGCTGTTTCTGGCGCTGGCGGCGATAGTGGCTCCGGCTGTGGTCATGCTGCTGGTGGCGGATGCGCCCGCGCCTGTTCCGGTGGCGCTGGTCGGCGGCCCGATACTGGCGGCGGCGTTGATTGCGGCTGGCCTGACGGCCGGGGCGGCATCGCGGCGGTTCTGGATCGGGTTTCCTCTTGCGTTGCTGGCCGGGGTTGGCCTGATCCAGCTCGCGCGGGTGCTTGGCATGCCTGCGCTGCCGCACCCGTTTTCCACCGGGATGTCGGTGATTGTGACAAGTTTCGGCTTTGCCGCGATGGGGGCTTTGCTTGGCCGCGCCGCACCCGCCATGGGCTGGCGGATAGCCGCCTTTGCAATTGCCACGATGGCCGGCATTTTGGCGATTGTGGCAGTATGGCCCGACACGCTGCCTGACGCGTTGCTGGCGCTGGTGCCCGCGCATTGGGCCTCTATGGCAATCCAGACCGCACTGACCGGAACGGGCACACGGCTTGCCAGTTCTTCCCTGTTCGCTCTGGCAGGAACGGGGGCGGCAGCTTTGTTGGCGCGGGGGCTGTGGAGCCGCAACTGGCCCCAAGGCTGGCCTCACAACTGGCCGCTCTGGCTGGTTGTCGTGGCCTGGATCGGCCTGTCCGCGCTCGTCTGGCAGCGGCCAGCGCCGCCCATGCCCAAGGCGGATCTGGCTATCGCCGCGGCACCTTCCGGGCCGATTGCCCCGATGGCATCCGCCCCGCCCGACGCCGCCACGCAAAGCGCGATCGACCGTGTGCAGCGCCAGATTGCGGAATGGCCCGCCGCGGCCGACCCCCATCTGGCGCAGCGGGCGCGCAATCTGCTGCTGATCGCCGCGGTTCCCGATCTCTACGACACCGAGCCGCTGCAATCCCATCTTCCAGCCTTGGTAGCGGCGGAACTGCGCGCGCGCCTGCCTGCCGATCAACGCGCGGCAATTCTGGCAGCAATCGCCGCCGATCCGGCGGCGGGCAGCGTGGCAGCACGCGAGACACTGCCCAAGCTGGGCCTGCCCGCGAATGTGGGCGATGAAGCGCCGGTGCGAAACCGGATGGGGCTGTATGCTGCGCGATTGGGTGCGGAGTAGTCCGCGGCCTGCGTGACAGGGAAGGCGCGGCCCTGGAGCGGGGTGCGCTAGCCCATCAGCCGCACGGTGATCACGAGCAGTTCGAGCGATCCGTCCGCAGCAAAGGCCACGGCTTCTTCCGCATTGACACGCAGCGCGCTCCAGCGGCGTATTTCGGTGCCGTTTGCGGTGCCGGTGCCACTGGTGACAAAAACGAAGCGCAGCTGCGCGCCGGGTTCGAGCGCAAGCTGGCTGCCCGCCGCGAAACGCCACTGCGTCAGATCCAGCCCGCGATGCGGGAATATGCCCAGCCGCTTGCATGAAAGGCCCGCCGCGCCTGCCGGTTCCCAGGCCAGCGCCACGGGGCGCATCACTACGGGCGTCTTGTAGGCCGGCTCGGCATAGGTGGGCGCTGCGCCCATTTCATGCGCCCACACCGCTTCATAGGCATCGGTGTTGCGCGGCCCCTGCGGGGTTTCCACGGTATAGACGCCGCGCGCAAACGAGCCTGCCTTCTCCAGCTCCAGCCGCGCGGCTTTCAGCCGGTCGGGGCCGATAAAGCCTTGTCCGCTGGCTCCGCCAAACTGGAGCAGCAGCACGATCCGGTCGGTGCCACCTTCCTGCGGGCCGTAATGCGCGCCTTCGGGGAAATAGGCGATCTCGCCGCCTTCGACATAGAGGCCCTTGGCTATGGGGATCTTGCCTTCAAGGCAAAAGCGGATCTGGTCCCACGGGTGGCGGTGGCGCGGTGAGAAATAGCTGCTGGGCTCGCGCGACATGACGAGCATGTAATTGTCGGGGCTATTTTCTTCGCCTTCGAAGATGCGTTTGTGGGCCATGCCGTCGGTCGCGCCGCGCTGGGCGACCAGGCTTTCTCCCCAGGGCATTTCGGCGCAGTGCACGATATCCATCGCGTCAACGCTCCGCTGCGGCTTCGCGCGCCGCAATCCGCCCGAAGGTCAGCGCACGCAGCACCGATGTGCCCGCCGGATATTCGCCGTAATACAGGCCCGTCACTTCGCCTGCGGCATAGAGGCCGGGAATGGCCGACCCGTCTCGCCGCAGCACGCGCGCGCGCGCATCACTGCGGATGCCGCCAAAGGTGAAGGTGATCGCGGTGGTCAGCGGATAGCCGATGAAAGGCCCGTTCGCGATGGGGGTGGCCCAGTTCGATTTGGGCGGTTCTATGCCTTTCGTGCACTTGCCATCGCGGATGCGCCGGTCGCTTTCGCCCGGCTGGATCGCGGCGTTGTATTCCGCAACCGTCTGCGCCAGCGCCTGCGGATCGAGGCCGAAGATCGCAGCCAGTTCCTCCACCGTTTCGGCTTCCACCGGCGGCTGGTCGGTCAGCATGATGTCGGCCACATGCGGCCAGTCGAAAATGGCCTTTTCCCCGATGAACCAGGCCTGCTGGTCCTGATTGGCCCAGATTTCGTAACCGAGCCGCTCGAACGTGGCGTCGAAACTGTCCTGCCCTTCGTCGAAAAAGCGCTTGGCGTGCCGGTTGACGAGGATGCCGAAAGGATAGCCGTAGATCACCGCGTCAGGCTTGCTGCTGCGCGTGTCCACCGGCTCGCCATGAAACATGTCGAACTGGCCCGCCACATCGCCGCCCAAAGGCTGCGTCAGGCGGATGCCGTCGCCCCGGTTGTTGACCAGCGTGGGCGCGATCACGGGCAATTGTGCGCCGCGCGGGCCCAGATGCTCGGCCAGCATGTCGCTCGCGCCTTCGAACCCGCCGCAGGCGATCACAACCGCGCGGGCGCTGAGCAGAGCCTCGCCTTCAGGGCCGCGCACTTGGACGCCGTTGACGCGGCCATCGGGCGCGGTGGACAGCGCGGTCGCTTCGGTTTCGTAATGAATCGCGGCATGGGGCAGCGCGTCGATCACCGCGGCGAGCGTATCCACGATGGCGACGCCGCCCGGCACCGGCATAGCGAGGCCGCCGCCGGTGTTGCGGTTGGCAAAAGGCTGTTCGAAATAGACCCATGGCACCTTGTGCCGGTCGAGGAAATCGAAGGTGCGGGGCGTTTCGGCGGCCAGCGTGCGGCAGTATTCAAGGTCAGCCTTGCCCTTGCTCACCCGTTCCATCGTCTCAAGGAAAGCGGGGTCAAGCTGACGGTCGGCGGTGATGCGGAACCAGCTGCTCGTCCAGCGCGTCGCCCCGCCGCGCCCTTCGCGCGGGGCGCGTTCGAGCACGGCAATGCGGGCATCCGGCCCCGCTTCCTCGGCATAGGCGACAGCTGCGGAAAGACCGCCCGCGCCGCAGCCGATCACCACCAGATCATAGTCCATCAGACATCTCTCCCGCCTGTCGCAAAGTGCAGATCGTTGCCGGTATCGATCCACACGCTCTTGGTTTCGGTGTAGGCGTCAAGCGCCTGCGCGCCCATTTCGCGCCCGGTTCCGCTCTGCCCGTAGCCGCCAAAGGGCAGGGTGTGGCCGATGATCCGGTAATTGTTCACCCAGACGGTGCCCGCACGCACAAGGTGCAGCAGGCGATGTGCGCGCATGGCATCCTGCGTCCAGATTCCGGCGGCAAGGCCGAACAGCGTATCGTTGGCCAGCGCGACAGCCTCCTCCTCGGTGCGGAAGCGCGTGACCGCGGCAACGGGGCCAAAGATCTCCTCGCGCGCGATGCGGCTGGTGGGCGGGACATCGCGGTAGACGGTGGGCGCGACGAAATAGCCATGCCGGTCGAGCCGGTGCCCGCCCGCGAGGCAGGCCAGCCTCTCTCGCTGCGCGATGGCGAAATAGCCCAGCACCTTGTCGAGCTGCGCCCGCGAAGCCAGCGGGCCAAGCTGCGTGTGCGGATCGAGCGGGTCGCCCGCGATCATGCGGCTGCCACGCATCGCCAACTGATCGCAGAAGCGGTCGAACACCGCATCCTGCACCAGCACGCGCGATCCGGCCATGCAGCTTTGCCCGGTCGCGGCGAAAATGCCCGCCATCACCCCGCTCACCGCGCGGTCGATGTCGGCATCGGCAAACACCAGTTGCGGCGATTTGCCGCCCAGTTCCAGCGTGACCCGCGCACTGCGCAGTGCCGCGCGTGAGGCGATGGCCTGCCCGGTCGCGGTGGAGCCGGTGAAGGCGATCTTGGCGACCAGCGGATGCTCGACCAGCGCCGCGCCCGTGGCGCCGTCGCCTGTCACTACATTCACTACCCCTGCCGGAACGCCAGCCTCAAGGCACAATTGCGCCAGCATCAACGTGGAAGTGGGCGTCACATCGGACGGCTTGATCACCACGGTATTGCCTGCGGCCAGCGCCGGGAACAGCTTCCACCCCAAGAGGCCCAGCGGCGTGTTCCACGGCGTGATTGCAGCCACCACGCCCACCGGTTCCTTCAGCATGAAGGTGGTGAAGCCGGGCCGCGCGGGCGGCACGCTCATCCCGCCATGCGTTTCGGCAAGTCCGGCAAAGAAACGGCAATCACCCGCCAGCGCGGCGGTGCCCGGTGCCATTTCGGAGATCAGCTTGCCGTTCTCGCAAATCTGCTGCCGCGTGAGGAGATCGGCATCGCGTTCGATCAGATCGGCCAGCCGCAACAGGATGCGCGCCCGCTCGCCCGCCAGCAGGCCCGACCAGCGCCCATCGGCAAAGGCGCGGTGCGCGGCCTGCACGGCGGCGTCGACATCCGCCGGGGAAGCCAGCGCCACGCGCCCCCAGTCCTGTTCCAAGAACGGATCGTGCACGGCAAAGGCTGCATCGCCCTGCGCCGCGCGATGCTGCCCATCAATCAGCAGCGCAAAGCCGTTATCGGGTGCCTCTGGAATGCCAAGGCCAAGGCGTGGCTGCGCGCGTGTGGTTGGCACTTGGTGTCTCTCCCTGATGACGGAGACTAGGTTTGCCGCCACCCGCTGGCAAGGGGGCCAGGCGCGCACCATACGCACCCGGCCGGGCCTTCGGGCACCCATCGTGTGCCTAGGTGCCCCACCAGCCAATAAACACGGTGATCCCCAAAATCAGCGCGGCGAACCACAGCGCATGGACAAGGTCGATGGGCCGGAGGAGGTCGATATGGTCCCTGCGGTAGAGCCGATAGCGCTCCGCCACTGCCTCGTTGCTGGCAATCAGCCCTACATCCAGCGCGGATGCCTCATGGCTGAACCAGCGGTGGAGGTGAGCGAGTTCATCGGGCGCAAGGCCCGGATAGCGCGCAAGCAATTCTTCCGCGCGCGCACGTCGTTCGGCGCGCGAGGCGCCGTCTGTTTCGGTATCCATGATAAATTCCTGAAAGTCGTTGAGGCCGCAGGTGCGGCAGGCAGACGATTTTCAGGCCGCAGGCGGCGCGCGCGAGGATGCTGTCACGCGCAGCCATCGCCGGGGCGGGGCGGGGGTGTGGTGGTCGAGGAAAACGGCCGCGCGAGGGATGCCGTGCGGCTGAACCGCCAGTTCTGCCTCCGGGACGAGCGCGGGCAGGGGTGGAGGCACGGGATCGGGCGAGGGCGCCAGCCGTTGCTCCGCCCCGCTGTGCTGGCGCGGCGCAAGCGACACGTCGAGCGTGCCGGCGCTGAAAGCGGAACCGTGCGTCCGGTCGATAGGCAATGCCGTGGAAGGCACGGCCTGCATTGCGATCACCGCCAACAGCAGTGCCGCAATCAGCCGCCAGACTGCCGCGCGCAGCTTTTCTTCCCGCCATGATGGAGCGGAGTGCAGGATACAGCAGCGGCTCATTCCGTTTCAGACATAAGGATCAATGGCCGGTTTCCAAGCGGGCCGTTCTATCGCGCCGCCTGCACGAAATCCTCCGGACGCAGCACAAGGCGGCCTCCTGCGGCGAGCCTGATCTCGGCCTCTGCGCCTTGGTATCGCACGCGCCGCGCCAGATCGTGCGTGGCGTGCAATTCGGCGCTCGCCAGCATCCCGCCGCGCCATTCAAGGCCGATCGTTCCGCCGCCGCGCACGCGCAGGCCCGTCACGCGGCCATCGGGCCAGGCATCGGGAAGGGCAGGCAGAAGGTGCAGCGCGGGCGACGCGTTCTCGCCATCGGCCAGCCCTTCATCCTGCAACAGCATTTCGGCAATGCCCGACGTGCCGCCGAAATTGCCGTCGATCTGGAAAGGCGGGTGCGCGTCGAACATATTGGGATAGGTGCGCGAGGGATCGAGGAGCAGCCGCAAAATGGCGTGTGCCCGGTTTCCGTCGCGCAGCCGGGCCCACAGATTGATGCGCCAGGCAATCGCCCAGCCTGTCGCCAGATCGCCGCGCAGTTCGAGCGATCGCTGCGCCGCGCGCGCCAGTTCGGGCGTGCGATGCGGGCTGATCTGGTGCGAGGGGTAGAGCGCATAGAGGTGCGAGACGTGGCGGTGATCGGGTTCGGGCGCATCCGCATCCCAATCCAGCGGCCATTCCTGCAATTGCCCCTGCGCGCCGGTGCGCATGGGGGGCAGCGCGGCTTTGGCTGCGTCCAGCGCTGCGGCAAAGGCGGCATCCTCGCCCAGCAGGCGGCAGGCCTGCGCCGTGGCGGTGAACAGATCGCGCAATATCTGCGTATCCATCGCCGGCCCCCACACCAGCGTGGCGCCAAAGGGGTGCGGATTTTCGGGCGAGAGCGAGGGATTGGTGACGAGATAGCCTTCCGGCCCTTGCTGCAAGGTATCAAGGAAGAACTGCGCCGCGCCTGCCAGAACGGGATAGGCTTCTGCCAGAAAGGCGCGGTCGGGCGCATATTCGTAATGCTCCCACAGATACAGGCTCAGCCATGCCCCGCCCAGCGGCCACAGGCCCCATTGCGCGCCGTCGATGGGCGCGCTGGCCCGCCACAGATCGGTGTTGTGATGCGCCACCCAGCCGCGCGCGCCATACATCTCGTGCGCGGTCCGCGCGCCGGTGTGCGCCAATTCGCGCAGCATGGCGAACAGCGGTTCGGCGCATTCGGGCAGATTGGTGGGCTGCACGGGCCAGTAATTCATCTCGGTATTGATATTGATGGTATATTTGCTGCCCCAGGGCGGCGAATTGCTGTCGTTCCAGATGCCTTGCAGATTGGCGGGCTGTGTGCCGGGGCGGGAGGAGGAGATCAGAAGGTATCGGCCATACTGGAAATACAGCGCCGCAAGCGCGGGATCATCGCGGCTGGCGGATTCGCGGATGCGTTGATCGGTGGGGAGGTCGGCCGAGGGTGTGCGGCCCAGATCCAGCGTCACCCGGCGGAACAGGCGCTGATGCGCCTCGGCCGTGCGCCGGGCAATGGCATCAAAGCCGATCCCCGCCACCGCGTCGAGGGTGGCGCGCGTGGCCGCCTCCGGATCGCCCGACACATCCTGCGGCCCGCGATAACTGGTGGCCATGGCGATTTTCAGCACCACTTCGCGCGCGCCGCGCACGGTGACACCGTCCGCATCAGCCACTTGCGCACCGCCTTGCTGTTCCACCGCCATGTCAGCCGCGAAGCGCAACGCGCCTGCTATGCCGGCAAAATCATTGTTGCGCCCGGTCATGCAGAGGCGCCCTTCGGCAGCGGTGAGTGCGGTCCCCGGAGCCTCGCTGGCAAAGGAGAGTCGGGCTGTCAGGCCTGCGGGATTGTCTGTCGACAGGCGCACCGCGATGATCTGGCTTTCGGGGCAGGCGACGACCTCGCGCCGCCAGCGTGCCCCGGCAAGTTCGTAGTCCACGCTGGCAAGCGCGCTGTCGATATCGAGGGTGCGCACATAAGCTTCGGGCATTGCGCCTTCGCCGTGCAGGTCGATCAGAAGATTGCCGATGCACTGATAGGGGGCCTGAATCAGCGGGCGCGCCATCAGCGTTTCGTCGGCCAGCGCCTCTGCCGCGGCATACTCGCCTGCAAACAGCAAGTGCCGCACCCTATCGAGGTTCTCGCGCGCCAGCGGATTGACCGGATTATACGGCCCGCCCGCCCAGAACGTGTCCTCGTTCAGTTGCAGCCGCTCGCGCGCCACAGTGCCGAACACCATCGCGCCGATGCGGCCATTTCCCACGGGCAGAGCTTCGACCCATTCGCGCGCGGGCCCGCGATACCACAACACATGATCGGCAAAGCCGGACGGCTGGGCCACGGCGACGCGCGGCAGGCCTGCGCCGATGGCCGCGCCGGTGGCGGCCACCCATCCCAGCAAATGCCGCCGCGTGAGACAGGCCGAGGCAAGCGGCTGTTCCTTCGGCACTTATCCCTCCCGCTTTTGCGTCTTTTCCCAGCGAGTTAATTCGCAACTGGAAGCAGGTGTGGCTTCGCATGGCGGCAAAGTCAAACCGGGGGAGAGGGGTAGTCTGCCATCACGATCGGTCAGCCCGCAGCGAGTTCTTCCAGCCTCTCGCCCAGCGCCAGCCATTCGGCCTCGGCCTGTTGCAGCTTTTCGCTGGCTTTCTCGCGCGGGCCTTGCAGGTCGCGCATTTTCGGCCCGTCCGCCGCTGCGCCGCTTTGCGCCAGATCGATCATCGCCTGATCGAGCCTTTCGACCTCCGCCGCCAGCCGTGCCATCGCCTTCTCGGCCTTGGCGAGTTCGGACTGGACATAACGCAATTGCGCGGCACTGGGCGCCGGTTTGGCCACCTTGGCCTGCGCGGTGGCAGGCTTTGCGTCCTTTTTCGGCTGGTTCCGGCCCAGCACGAAATCGATGTAATCGTCCATGCTGCCCGCATATTCGCGTGCCGTGCCGTTATCGACCAGCACCAGCCGGTCTGCCGTCAGCTCCACCATGTGCCGGTCGTGGCTGATCAGGATCACCGCGCCGGCATAGCCGTTGAGGGCCTGCACCAGCGCTTCGCGCGCATCGACGTCGAGGTGGTTGGTCGGCTCGTCCAGGATCAGCAGATGCGGCGCATCGCGCGTGATCAGCGCCAGCGCCAGCCGCGCGCGTTCTCCGCCCGAAAGCTTCTCCACCCGCGTTTCGGCACGCGGGCCGGAAAAGCCGAAACGGCCCAGTTGCGCGCGCACCGCACCCGGCGTCTTGCCCTGCATCGCGCGCGTCATCAGCGCCAGCGGGGTCTCGTCCGCGGCCAGTTCCTCCACCTGGTACTGCGTGAAATAGCCGACTTTCAGCTTTCCCGGCGCGTTCATCCCGCCGTCGAGCGGTTTCAGTTGCGCGGCCAGCAGGCGGGCGAGCGTGGTCTTGCCATTGCCGTTGCGGCCCAGCAGCGCGATCCGGTCGTCCGCGTCGATCCGCAGGTTCAGCCGCTGCAGCACGGGCGGCCCTTCGCCATACCCCACCGCCGCGTTGTCGAGCGTGATCATGGGCGATCGCAGTTCGCCCGGATCGGGGAAATCGAAGCTGAGCGAGGGGTCTTCGATCAGCGCCGCGATGGGCTGCATCTTGGCCAGCATCTTGGCCCGCGATTGCGCCTGCTTGGCGGTGGAGGCACGCGCGGAGTTGCGCGCGATGTAATCCTGCAGCCGCGCACGCTGCGCATCCTGCGATGCCTTGGCGGCGGCGAGCTGCGCGGCGCGTTCGGCGCGCTGTTTTTCAAACGCGTCATAGCCGCCGGGATAGAGCGTCAACTGCCCGCCCTGCAGGTGCAGGATGTGATCGACCACCTTGTTCAGCAGATCGCGTTCGTGGCTGATGATCAGCAGCGTCGCGGGATAGCTCTTGAGGAAGTTTTCCAGCCACAGAGTCGCTTCCAGATCGAGGTGGTTGGAAGGCTCGTCCAGCAGCAGGATTTCGGGTTCGGAAAACAGCAGCGCGCCCAGCGCCACACGCATTTTCCAGCCGCCCGAAAAGCTGTCGATCGGGCGCTGCTGCATCTCCTCGTCAAAGCCGAGGCCACTCAGGATGCGGGCCGCGCGCGCAGGCGCGCTGTAGGCGTCGATGGCGAGCAGGCGTTCGTGCACTTCGCCCAGCCGGTCGGGATCGGTGCAGGTCTCGGCCTCCACCAACAGGGCCGCGCGCTCGACATCGGCGGCCAGCACGATCTGTTCAGGGGTGATCGATCCGCTGGGCGCGGTCTGCGCGATATAGCCAATGCGCGCGCGCGCCGGCTTGGAGATTTCGCCGTCGTCCGGCTCGATCTCGCCAATGATGGCCTTCATCAAGGTCGACTTGCCCGCGCCGTTGCGGCCGATCAGCCCCACACGCGCGCCATGCGGCACCGTGGCGCTGGCGCGTTCGAGTATGGGCCGGCCGCCAAGCCGGACTGTGAGGCCATCAATGGTAAGCATGGCGCGCGCCTTAGCAGCGAGTTGGCCCGCGCCCAACCGGTTTTGCCGGTATGATCGCGGCGAGCTTACCCGAAAGTGTGCCGGGCCCTCACGCTGCGCTGGATCACCGTCAGCCCGCAGAGCGCTGCGAAGCCCCAACAGAGCCAGGCGAAAGCGGCGGGCCACAGGCACATGGCGATGAATACCGCGATCGTTTCGGCACCTTCGGCAAGGCCGGTGGAATAGAGGAAGCTCTTGCGCCCATGCCCGCTGTCTGTCTGCCCCCGCTTCGCCGCCAGCGCGGCAAAAGCCAGAAAGCTGACCGCCGTAAGCGTGAAGCTGGCCACCAGCACCAGCGCCGGAATTGCATTGCCCGGCGCGGCAAAGGCAAAGCCCAGCGGCACGGAGAGGTAGAAGACATAATCCGCCAGAATATCCAGATAACCGCCCCAATCGGTCGCGCCCCTCGCCCGCGCTACCGCGCCGTCCAGCCCGTCGATCAGGCGGTTGAGTGCGATCAGCGCCAGCGCGGCAAGGTAATGCTGATGCGCGATGGCAAAGCCTGCTGCCAGAGCAGGCGCCAGCCCCGCCAGCGTCAGCGTATTGGCGCTGATCCCCGAACGGGCGAGGGCGCGTCCCGCAGCATTCAGCGGCGGGTTGATCAGCGGGCGAAGGCGGGCATCGAACACTCGGCTAGCTCCAGGTGACGAGGCCGATCACCGCCCCCGTCATCAGCGTGGCAAGATTGCCTGCCAGCCAGCTCTTCATCCCCAGCGCCGCCACATCGGCGCGGCGGGCGGGGCATAGCGAGCCGATGGTGGTAACGATCAGACCCACGCTGGCAAGGTTTGCCACGCCCGACAGCGCATAGGTCGCAATCAGCAGGGATCGCGACGACAGCGTTCCCGGCGGCAGCGCGGCGAGGTCGAGATAGGCCACATATTCGTTAAGTATCGCCTTGGTGCCCATCAGCGCGCCTGCCGCCTGCGCGTCCTCCCACGCAACGCCGATCGCCCACATCAGCGGCGCGAACAGCCATCCGAACACGCGGCGCAGCGTGATCGCGCTGCCATCGACAAATGGCAGCAGCGCCAGCACCTGATCGACCAGCGCCACCAGCGCGAACACCACGATAATCACCCCGATCACCGCCAGCACCAGCTGCACCCCGTCCATCGTGCCCCGCACGGCGGCGTCCATCGTGCTGTCATAGGCAAGGTCAGGCTCGGCAGGGTCGGCTTCGGGGCTTTGCGTCCCATCCCCCGGCACCATCAGCCGCGCCACCAGCAGCGCGGCGGGCAGCGAGATGAGCGAGGCGACGATCATGTGCCCCACCGCATTGGGCAGGGTGGCCGAAAGCGTGGTGGCATACAGCACCAGAATCGCACCCGATATGGTCGCCATCACCATCACCATCACCGCGAACAGATCCGCCCGGCTCATCCGGTCAAACCAAGCGCGAAGGATCAGCGGGGTTTCGACCACGCCCAGGAACATGGTGCCCCCGCCGCCAAGGCCCACCACGCCGCTGACGCCCAACGTGCGGCGCAAGGCCCATGCAAGGCCGCGCACCGCCGCCTTCAGCACGCCCCAATGCCACAGCAGGGCAGACAGGGTGGACAGCACGATGATCAGCGGCAGGATTTGAAAGGCGATGATGGTCGGCGGGCTGGCCCCCTCTGCCAACTCGAACGGCAGCGGCGCGCCGCCCAGATAGCCGAACATGTAGGATGATCCCGCCAGCGTTGCCCGCTCCACCGCAAACACCGCCTCGTTGGCATAGCCGACCAGCGTCCACACGAAAGGTACCCGCGTGACCACCAGCGCGATGGCGACCTGAAGCAGCAGCGCGCCCGCGATCCAGCGCCAGCCGGGCCGGGCGCGGCGATCTTCGGACAGGCTCCACGCGATCAGCAAGATGGCGGCAAGCCCGATCAACCCTTGCAGGTTCTGCACTGCCGCCATCCTCGCCTGCTCCCCCTAGAACTTGTAAGCCGCGCCGAATTGAATCTGGCGCGGCGGCCCGGCATTGCGCTGCACGAAAGGTGCCCCGCCGCCGAACTGCACCTGATTGGACGTTGTCGCGGCATTGGCAAAGCCGCTTTCGTTATTGGTGTTCAGCACATTGAACACATCGGCCCGCAATTCCAACGCGCCGCCGGGAACGGGCAGGGCATAGGCAAGGCCCAGATCGACCGTGGCCGACCAGCCCAGCCGTTCGGAATTGCGCGCCTCGCCCGGATAACGGTCGGAATTGCCGACAAAGTTCTCGCCAAAACTGGCCCCGTCCCCGTTCAGATCCTGCGTGCCGAAAATGCGCGCATCGGGCACCAGATTGACCGGTTGGCCGCTCTGGAACAGGCCCGCGGCGCTGAAGGTCAGGCCTTCCGCTGGATAGAGGTAGCCCACGGCAGAAATCACATGCCGCCGGTCATTCGCGGATGGGCCCCATTCGGTGCTGAAATCGTTGTTCTCCGCGCGGAAATTGATGTCGTCGGTATCGTTCTTGAGGCTCGAAAGGGTATAGGCCAGCCGGAAGGCGTAGGGATCGGCGCCGCGCGCCTTGACCGCCTGCAGGATCAGCGCCTTGTAGGTCGCCCGCCCTTCGGTTTCGGACACGGTAATCTGCCGCGCGCCGCCGGGCACTTGCGGCACCGGGCGGCTGGCATCGGCGGTTGCCTGGCTGCGGACAAGGCCCAGCGCCTCGGCGGCGGCAAGGCGGGCGGCGTTGTCGGGCAGGGCGCGCAGTAACGCGATATTGGCCGCGGTCAGGTTGGCAAGGTTCGGGGTGAAGCGCGCGGGCGCGTTCAAATCGCGCAGGCGCACGAGATTGTGGCTGCGCGAATAGATCGCGTCGGCAGACAGGGTGAGCGTGTCGCTCGCCTGCCATTGATAGCCTGCGGAAAGCTGCACTGAGTAGGGACTGTCATAACCCGTAGGGCTGAGGATGCGCGCCTCGTTGATCAGGGCGGTGTCACGCAATCCCTGCACCTCAGCCGGGGAAGGGCAGGCAGCCACCGTGGCGCAGGCGGGCGAGACGGTCAGGTTTCCGGCAAAGGTGATGTCGGCCAGATCGGTCGTGGCCGGGATCAGGCCCTGCGCCTGCAATTGCGCCAACTGGCCAAGGAAAGCGGGCGAGGTCGTGTTCCGCTGCAACGCGTCGGAGATAACCGCATAGCTCAGCTTGCCATAGAACAGCCCTGCGCCCAGCCGCACGACTGAACGCGCATCGGGCCGCCAGTTGAGCGCCGCGCGCGGGGCGAAATTGTTCGTATCGCCGCTGCCGCCGCCTTTTGCGGTCAGGCTGTCATAATCCCAGCGCAGCCCCAGCGTGGCCGCGAGTTGCGGGGTCACTTGCCATTCGTCCGCCAGGTAGAGCGCGATCTGCTGCTGCGCGGTGCCGAAGCTGGCCGGGCGCAGTTCGACGGCGTAATTCGCCACCGCCGGGTTCAGCGCCAGCACGTCCTGCGCGGTGAGGGCAAGGCCCGCGCCGCTGCTGCCCAGCGTGGCCAGTTGCGCTGCGGTGAGGTCGACGGTGAAGTTGCCATCGGGATTGCCGCCGCCCAGCAGGGCGAATTCCGAACGGATCGCGTCCACCCCAAAGATCAGCCGATGGCGGCCTGACGCGCGCTGCACGCGGTGTGTGGTCTGCCAGCTTTCCTCTCGGCTGTCGAAAACAAAGCCGGGATGCCCCACCACGCCCACGGTCAGGCCCGAAGGATCGCGGATGGCGACTTGCGGCGCGGCCCCGCCGGTCGGCTCGCCATAATCCCAGCGGAACCGGCTGAATTGCAGCGCGCCGTCATAGGCCCAGCTATCGCCTGCATAGCTGGCGCTGGCGGCGACAAGGCTGGAATTGCGATCCTGATCGGAGCCTGCACTGGGGAAGGTCACATTCCCGCCACCCAGCCCGCCGCCGGGGCGCTCGATCGTCACGCGGCCATGATTTGCGCGCAGGGTCAGCGTCCAGTCCTCGGTCAGGCGGTGATCCATCCGCAAGGAGCCGAGCGCGAAGCGGTTGTTGCCCGTTACACTCTCGGTCACGCCCAGCGCGGGCGCATCGACGATCTGGACATTGCGGTCACGCGTATATTCCAGATTGGCGTAGAAGAACGTCCGGTCGCGCACCACCGGACCGCCAAGGGCAAACCCCGCCTGCCGCCGCTCGAAACTCTCGCCCACCGCATTGCCCGAAAGGTCGCGGCGCGGAAAGGGGCTGCGCGCATCGAACGGGCGGCCGGGGCGCACCAGCGTATAGACCTCGCCCGACAGGTCATTGCTGCCCGCTGGCGAAGTGTAACTGACCACGCCGTTTGCAGTGCGCCCGTATTCCACCGAATAGGAATTGGCGAGCACGGTTACATCGCGGGTAAAGCCCAGCGGCACGGGAAACTTGATCCCGCCGAGGAAGTTCTCGTTATTGTCCAGCCCGTCGAGCAGGTAATTGGTGTCGAGGCCGTTTGACCCGTTGATCGAGATCGCGGGCGCTTCGGGGAAAAAGCCGGTCGATGGCACCACATTGGGCAAGCGCACCAGCGCGCCCAGCACATCGCGGCCTTCGATGGGCAAGACTGCCAGTTCAGCGCGGTCCAAAGATGCGGAAACCTCCGCGTTGACGGTATTGAGCCGCGTGATGGCGCGGGTGCCGGTCACCACGATGGTATCGCCGCCCGCGCAGGCAAGCCGCAGCGTAACGCTCCCCGTGAAATTGGCGCGCAGGTCGATTGTGGCAGGCAAGCTGGCGGCATAGGCACCGCCGGGCAGGGCAGTAACGGTGTAGCTTCCCGCCGTGCTCAGCCCCTCCACGCGCACCAGCCCCTGCGCATCGGAACGCACTTCGCGGTTCAGGCCGATGGCGGCATTCTCCACCCGCACAACTGCACCCGCAACGGGCGCGCCGGTTTCGGCATCGACCAAAGCGATTTGCAGCCCCGCCTGCTGCGCCTGCGCGGCAGAGGGAACCACCAGAGCGGCCACCGCAGCCGCCACTGACCAATGCCGCATTATCCGCGTCTCCATGTGTGATAGCGCTCGACCATGGCCAGCAGGCTTTCGGGCTTGCGCGCCTTTTTCCATTCCCCGGCGGCATATTTGTTCGCCTCGGCCATGGTGGGATAGGTGTGGATGGTGCCGAGGATCTTGTTGAGGCCCAGGCCGTGCTTCATCGCCAGCACATATTCGGCCAGCAATTCCGCCGCGTGTTCGCCCACGATGGTCACGCCCAGAATGCGATCCTTGCCCGGTTGCGTGAGCAGTTTGACGAAGCCCGCCGTGGCGCTGTCGGCAATCGCGCGGTCAAGTTCGTGCAGCGGGAACACAGTGACATCATGCGCCACGCCTTGCTCTGCCGCTTCCTGTTCGTTGAGGCCCACGCGCGCCACTTCGGGGTCGGTGAAGGTGGCGCGCGGGATCACGCGGTAATCGGCCTTGAAACGCCGGAATTGCCCGAACAGCGCGTTGACGCTGGCATACCACGCCTGATGCGCGGCGACATGGGTGAACTGATAGGGACCGGCGACATCGCCCGCCGCGTAGATATTGGGGTAGATCGTGGCGAGATAGTCATCAGTTACGACAGTGGCATTCGTGTCGATGCCCAATTCCTCCAGCCCGTATCCGGTCAGCCGCGCGCGCCGTCCCACCGCCACGATCAGCGCGTCGAAGCGAACCGCGCGTTCCTCGCCATCCTTGTGCAGGATCAGGCGTTTGTCCGCGCCGGTTTCCACCCGCAGCGCTTCCTGCCCGGTCAGCACGGTGACGCCCGCCGCCCGTTGCGCGGCCTCAATCAGCGCCGAAACCTCGGCATCCTCGCGCGCCAGCAGCCGGTTGGCCTTGTCCACCTGCGTGACATCCGCACCCAGCCGGGCAAAGGCCTGCGCCAGTTCGCAGCCAATCGGCCCGCCGCCCAGCACCGCGATGCGGCGGGGTATCTCGTCCAGTTTGGCGAACTCCTCCCATAGCGTATCGCTGGTGACATAGCCGGAACCCTCCAGTCCCGGCAGATCGGGCACAATCGGCGCGGCCCCGGCAGCGATCACGATGGAGCGGGTGGTGAGCCGCTGCGTGCCGCCATCATTGAGGGCGATCTCGACCGTCCACGGATCAACGATGCGCGCATATCCCTGCACCACATCGACACCAAGGCCGGTGTAGCGCGCCACGCTGTCATGCGGCTCGATAGCAGCAATGATGCCGTGGACACGCTGCATCACCGCCCTGAAGCTGAACTGTGGCTCGCTCCGCTCCAGCCCATAGGCATCGGCATGGCGCATCTGCGCGGCCACGCGCGCGCTCTTGATCAGCGCCTTGCTGGGCACGCAGCCGTAGTTCAGGCAATCGCCGCCCATCCTGCCTGCTTCCACCAGCGTCACCTTGGCCCGCACAGTCGCCGCGATGTAGGAGGTGACAAGCCCCGCTGCGCCCGCGCCGATCACCACCAGGTTGCGGTCATACCGGCGGGGCCTTTGCCACCGCGCATAGACGCGCCCCCGCTTGATAATCCCCATGATCCATTTGCCGATCCACGGCAGCAGCGCCAGCGCCGCGAAGGAACCGAGCAGCGCAGGGGAGGCAATGTCCGAAAGACTTTCGATTCCGGCAAGCTGCGTGCCGGCATTCACATAGACCACCGTGCCCAGCAGCATTCCCAGCTGGCTTACCCAGTAATATGTCCATGTGCGGATCGGTGTCAGCCCCATCAGCAGATTGACCGCGAAGAACGGGAATACCGGCACCAGACGCAGCGAGAACAGGTAGAACGCCCCGTCGCGCGCCATGCCTTCGTTCACGCCCTTCAGCCGCGCGCCGAACTTCGCCTGCACCCAGTCGCGCAGCAGGAACCGGCTGGCGAGAAAGGCCAATGTTGCCCCGATCGAACTGGCGAAAGACACGAGCAGCGTGCCCGTCGCCACACCGAAGACCGCGCCTGCCGCCAGCGTCATGATCGCCGCGCCCGGCACAGAGAGCGCCGTAACCGCGACATAGACAAGGAAGAATACCGCCAGCACCAGCAGGGGATGCGTCGCATAATAGACAAGGATCGTGTCGCGCTGCGCCTTCAGCGTGTCCAGCGTCAGATACTGGCCCAGATCGAAGGCGAACCAGAGGGCGATTGCCGAAACCAGCAGCAGGGCAAGGATGATGCGCTTCATTAATTGGGGTCCCTGCGTTCGGATTGGGCCCCCCGATAGCGGCCGACGAAGCGTCGGTCGATCCAGTCCTTGAGCCACCATGCGGCGCGACCCGAAAAGGCCAGCGGTCCCCACGAGCCGATGGCGCGCCGGTTTCCTGTTGCCAGCAGATAGAGCGTGTGCCGCCGCGGAGCATAGCTGGCATCGGGCGCACCTGTCAGCGCGGCGCGCAGATTGGCGGCGAGCACCGGGCCTGCTTTCACGGCGTGCACGCCCGATCGGGGCAAAGCGCGGTCGGTGCGCTGGGCAATGTCGCCTGCTGCAAATATCGCCTTATGCGACAGGCTGCGCATATCCGGCCCGACTGCCACAAAACCCTGCGGCGTCAGCGCGAGGCCGGATTGCGCCAGCCATGCCGGTGCCCGGCTGCCGGTGGCGGCTATTGCCCGGTCAACGGACAGGTTGGTGCCATCGGACAGCGCAAGTCCACCGGCCATGCCTGTCGCCGATGCCAGATGCAGCGCGATGCCGCGCCGTGCCAGTTCGGCCTTTGCCAAGGCGCGGACGCGTGGATTGTGCCCGGTCAGAAAGCCACCGGGCGGCGTCACCAGCGAAATCGCCATGCCATTCCCGTGCAGCGCTGCCTGTGCCGCAAGCACGATCTCCACCCCCGCCGCCCCGCCACCCACCACGGCAAGGCTGCCGATTTCACCCCGCTTTGCCGCGTTCGCCAGCGCAGGCCAGCGCTCAAGAAAGCCGGCAACCGGACGCACCGGCAGCAGGCGCGAGCCAAGCGGGACCAGCGCATCCACATCGGCTTCTCCGCCCGTGGCGAGCGACAGGAGCGCGAAATCGACCGCCGCGCCGCTTGCCAGATGCACGCGCCGCGCATCGGCATCGAGCCCCGTCACGCGGTCGATCCGCAATTTGGCACAAGCTGCCCGTGCCAGCGGTTCAAGGTCGATCAGCAGATCATCGGTCCGGTAGAACCCCGCCATCCACCCCGGCAACATTCCCGAATAGGCGGTGTAGCGCGACGGCGTGATCAGCACGCGCCCCATGCCCGGCAAGGGGTTTGCCGCCCAATCTTCCAGCACCGAAAGATGCGCATGGCCGCCGCCCGCCAGGATCAGAGGTGGTGACATGAAGGCTGGATTGGCCTTGCCGCGGCATGAAGGCAAGCAGCCTTTCGTATCAACATTGCTCTGATATCACCGCACGCCGCCTTCTGCGGACCGATGGCCGTCATTGACTCTGTCCCGAAGTCCTGCTGACTTGCGGGCATGGAAAATGCACCGCAATCCGCCGCCCCCGACCCGCACAACCCAACCGCGCCGCGCTGGGCGCCGCGCCTGTCGAAAGCGGCGTTGTATGTCTGCGCCGCCGCCGTGGTGATTGCCGGGACAGGGCTGACGCTGGCACGGTATGACCTGCTGCCCAAGATGACCGGTTTCACCGCCTTTCTGGGCGGCGGATTGGTTGCGGCAGGGGCGCTGGTGCTGGCGATTGCCGCGCTGCTGGTGGGATGGCGCACCGGCAATCCCCGGCGCAATTGGGCCATTGGCGCGGCGGTCGTGGCGGCAATTTACGTCGGCTTTCTGGCAACTCGGCCCATGTCGGCCGGAGATGCCCCGCCGATCCACGATGTGACCACCGACATTTCCAACCCGCCGCAGTTCGAAACATTGACCTTGCGCGAAGACAATCTGGCGGGCGTGGGCAGTGTGGAGAACTGGCAGCAGATCCACGCAGCCGCCTATGGCGATATTGGCCCGGTAACACTGCCCATGCCGGTGGAACAGGCAACCGCGGTGGTGGAACGGCTGGCCCACGAAGAGGGTTGGGCGATCGCGGTGAGCGATCCGGCGCGCGGCCATGTCGAGGCGACCGCCAGCGTATCCTACATCCGTTTCTACGACGATATCGTGTTCCGCATCACGCCTGCGGGCGAAGGCGCCTCGCGTATCGACATGCGGTCGGTCAGCCGGGTGGGCGTGGGCGATCTGGGCGTGAATGCGCGCCGCGTCCGCGCCTTTCTGGCCCGGCTGACCGCGGTCTAGGACGCGCCGCCTAAATCCTTCAGATTGCGTCGGTTGATCGCTTTGGCGCGCGGTCAATTGCGCGTTTGGCGTATTCCCTGAATCTCGCGCGCGGCGCTCTATCCGTTCGATAACCGGCCGGATGTGGAGTGCCTGAATGCAAACCCCGAAACCCTCGCGTCGCCAGTTCCTGACGGCTGTTGGAAATCTGGCCAGCGCCAGTTGGGTAACGCTGCACTGGCCGCAGATCGCGCAGGCCGCGACGCAGGCCGACAGCCACGACCATCACCGCAGCCACGATGCATCAGGCCATACCAGCTTCACCACGCTGACCAGCGCCGAAGCGGACATCGTGGATGCCATCGCCAACCAGATCGTGCCGGGTGGTGAGACTCCCGGCGCGCGCGATGCGCGTTCGGTCTATTTCATCGACAACGCGCTGGGCAGCTTCTTTGCCGCGCAATTGCCTGCTTTTCGTGAAGGGCTGGCCGATTTCATGGCAGCCTATGCCGCGCACAGCGGTGGTTCGGTACCGTTTTCCGCCGCATCGGATGCGGATCAGATCGCTTTCCTGCATACGGTGGATGAAACGCCCTTCTTTACGGCGGTGCGGCGGCTGACCGTGCTGGGGATGCTGGCGCTGCCTAAATATGGCGGCAATTTCCAGAATATCGGCTGGAACCTCATCAAGATGGAGGACCGGCATTTCTGGTCCGCCCCCTTTGGCCATTACGACCGCGATTACCCTGGGTTCGAGCCTTACCCCGGCACCCAGCCCCTTACCGCCTGACCGGAGCGCCTGATAGATGGATCGCAAGACTTACCCGACCAGCGAAACGGTCGATTTCATCGTAGTAGGTTCGGGCGCAGCGGGCGGCGTGATGGCGCGCGAACTGGCGCAGGCGGGGCACAGCGTGGTTCTGATGGAACAAGGCCCGCGCATGGAGCCATGGGATTTCGAGCATGACGAGCTGAAATACCGCCAGCTTTCGGGCATCACCAACAGCCCCGATGCCAGTCCGCAGAGTTTCCGCCGCGACGAAAGCGAAACCGCGCGCCGCGTAATGGGGCGCAATTCGCTCACCTATGCCCGCGTGGTGGGCGGCAGCAGCAGCCACTTCACCGCCAATTTCTGGCGCCTGCACGAAATCGACTTCATCGAACGCAGCCGGCTGGGCGCGATCGAGGGGGCGGATTTGCGGGACTGGCCGATCACCTATGACGAGCTGGAGCCGTATTATACCAAGGTCGAATGGGAAGTGGGGGTGTCGGGCTTGGCAGGTTCCAGCCCGTTCGATCCGCGTTTCAGCCGCCCCTATCCCATGCCGCCGCTGCCGGTGAAATCGTCGGGCGTGTTGTTCGAACGCGGCGCACGGGCGTTGGGCCTGCATCCTTTCCCCGCGCCCATGGCGATCAATTCGATGGTTTATCGAGGGCGTCCCGCCTGCACCCAATGCGGGTTGTGCGGCGGTTTCGGCTGCGAAGTGCGCGCCAAGTCCTCCTCGGTCTGGACGGTGATCCCCGAAGCCGAGGCGACCGGCAATTGCGAGGTTCGCTCGGAAAGCTATGTCTTCCGCATCGGCATGAACAGCGCCGGGCGCACAACGGGCGTGCATTATTTCGACAAGGACAAGGTCGAGCATTTCCAGAACGCCCGCGCCGTGGTGGTCTGCGCCAACGGGGCAGAAACGCCGCGCCTGCTGCTCAATTCAGCGAACAATCAGTTTCCCGATGGGCTGGCCAATTCCAGCGGGACGGTGGGCAAATATCTGATGTTCAACAAGGGCGGCAGCGCGGCGGCCCGGTTTGAACATCCGCTCAACGAATACAAGGGCGCGGCGGTGACGCGCATCCTGCACGATTTTTACGACAGCGATCCGGCGCGCGGCTTCTATGGTGGGGGCGGGTTTACGGCGCGGTCCGCCGCGCCGCTGACCTGGGGGCAGAGCGTGCCCGAAGGAACACCGAGCTGGGGCGAGGGGTTCAAGGAATATCTTGCCTCCTTCACCTACTGGATGAACTGCGCCGGGCACGGCACATCGCTGGCGCAGGAGACGAACCGCGTCGATCTGGACCCTGAACTGAAGGATGCCTGGGGCATCCCGGCGATGCGCGTGACCTACAAGGACCATCCGGACGATATCAAGCACGCGCAATTCCAGGTCGAAAAGGCGACCGAAATCATGCAGGCCGCCGGCGCGGTGGAAGTGGTTCCGGGCCATATTGAAGAAGCGAATGGCGGGGTGCACCTGCTGGGCACCTGCCGCATGGGCAATGATCCGAACACCTCGGTCATCGACAAATATCACCGCACGCACGACGTGCCCAACCTGTTCCTGTGCGACGGATCGAGCATGGTGACATCGGGCCGCGGCCAGCCGACCGAAACGATCGCCGCGCTGGCCTTCCGTGCGGCGGATCATATCAACCGCTTTGCCCGCACGGGCGAGATCTAGCAGCTTATCCCACCATCTGCGCGACGGCCTGTTCCAGCGCGTGCGGCGAGGACAGGTCTTCTGCGGCAATTCTCGCACCCGTCAGGGCAGGGCGGATTACGGCGAGCTCTGGATCGGATAATTTCTGCGGCCCTTCCACCAGCAGGTTGAAGCGCTGCACCGGCAGCCCGCGTGCCAGACATTCGGGGCCGAGGCGCGAGAGCACCATGGCTTCTGTCCGCCGGTCCATGGCAAGGATGTTTCCGGCTGCCAGCAGCGACACCGGCTCGCGGGTCAGCCATTCCTCCCTCAGCCGCAGGCCTGCGGCATCGTGCAGCCCTGTTGCCAGCCCGCGCGCCTCCAGCGCCGCCGCGATGCGGCTTGCCAGTGCCCCGCCGTCATCCATGTCCGCCACGATCACCACCGGCACGCGCCCGTCGCCCCCGCCCATCAATTCGCGCAGCACGGCCGGATAGACCGCTGCGGATGTCGTGCCGCCAAGTTGCGGTTGCGCGTTCACTTCGCATATGCCTGCGCCGCCCTCGCGCCACGACCGGGCGATATCGGGGATCAGCAGGTCCACCCCGGCAATGTCGAGGCGCAAACTTCGCGCGGCGCGCACGGCCAGCGCCGCATTGTCGGGATGCACCTTGTCGAACACGGCTACTGGCATACCACCCGTGGCGACATTGGAATTGCGGCGGAGGCGCACGAAGCGGCCTTCTTCAGGCACCGAACCGGCTTCTAGCCCCTGCCGCGCGAGCAGAGCCACGGCCTCCTCGTCGATCAGCAGCTTCTTCAGGGCGGAATGGGGACCGGCGCCGCGCCGGGGATCGGCATTGGCGGCGGCAACCAGTTGCTCCACGGTGGATGCGCCATCCCCCGTCACGCCGCCCGGCACGCGTTCCACCGCCCAGATCACCCGGTCGTGCAGCACGGTCAGGCGGTAATCGCGGCCTTCGATATGCTTTTCGACCAGCACATTGCTTGATGCCGCGCTCGCGGCCGCGAAGGCGCTTGCCACCTCTTCCACGCTGAGCAGGCCTGCCGCCACGCCCTTGCCGCCATCCTGATCGATCGGCTTGACCACCACGGGAAAGCCAATCGCTTTGGCAGCCGCCAGCGCTTCGTCGCGGGTGGCGACCCTCTGATGCAGCGGAACGGGCAGGCCTGCGGCACGCAGAATGGCGGCGGATTGCATCTTGTCGCGGGCCAACTGGGTGGAAATATATGGCGTGGCGTCGGTGAAGGTGCTGTCGAGCCAGCGCGCCTTTGCCCCGTCGCCATATTGCAGGAACTGGCCGGGCAATTCGCGGAAGGGAATCCCCAGATCATGCGCGGCACGCATCACGCGGGGCACATTGCTGAGGCGCGGCCCGGTCGCGCCCAAGGCGGTGAACAGCCGCGCGACCTCGGTCTGCAGCGCCATGTTGAGCGGGCCGTCGATCAGCGAGGGGATGAGCCGCAGCAAGCCCTGGATCACTTGCGCCAGCGGGGCGATGCTGCGCGGCATGGTGGGTATCACGCAGTGCCAGCTTTCGCCCCCTCTCACCAGAACGCGCGCCGGCTCGAACACGGGCAGACCGCAGCCTTGCTGCACCGCGTCCACCAGCGCCAGCCACCAATCGATGGTGCGCGTGGCAGAGGCGGGCGTCGCCTCGCTCGATACGCTTCTGCCGGGCCAGTGCCCGGCCAGCGCGGGCAGCAGCCGCAGCAAGCCCGCTTCCGCCCTTTGCCGAGCGGCGATCGGTATTTCCGGGCCGCTGAGCTCTATCAGGAGTGTAGGGTAGAAGCTGCCATAGGCATAGCCCAACGTGCTGCGCGGATTCTTTCGCAGCACCCAGACCGGATTTTGTGCTGACGTCTCTGCCGTCACCGGGGATGCTCGCTGACAATCGTCATCAGCGACCAACGCAAGCCTAGCATACCGCCGGGCAGCAGGTCGGTTCCGGGACCGGTTTCCAGCGCCTGCGCCACATGTTCGGCATCGGTCTTGCAGATATCGAACAGGCGGCGGCAAAAGCCGGCCATGGCCGCGCGATCGGGAAAGACCCAGTGAAAGCGCCGCAATTCCGCCGAAAGGACGCGCCAGCCTGTGTTCTCCAGTTCTCTCAGCGTGGAATCGTCCAGAAACACGCCCTCGTGCCCGGTGCTGTTGTAATCGCCCACAAAGCCGTCGAGAAAATGCGCGGTGGCCGTGCCGCGCGCCACATCGGACAGGGCAAACTTCCCGCCGGGTCGGGTAATGCGCCGCATATCGGCAAACAGATCGCGCTTGTCGGCCAGATGATGCACCCCGGCAAGGCTGATTGCCGCATCCGCTTCGCCATCGGCAAAGGGCAGCGGAAGCAGCGGGCGGGCGGCCTCCGCCGCGCCGGTGCGGTGATTGGTGAAATCGGCGCAGGGTTCGTGCCCGATCCAGCGGCACCCTTCGGGAAGGAAGCCGCGCAGATAGCCGCCGCCCGCGGGCACATCGGCCACGGTCATGCCCGCCGTAACGCCGGCAGCAGCAATGACCTGCGCAAATTCCTGCGCGCGGGCCTGGGGCCACGCCAGCATGGCCTGATCATAGCTGGAGCCGCGCTGCGTGAAGAGTTCCGTGTAGCTTGGCCCGTCCTGCATCTTCTCTCCTCCCCCAACTGCCGTGCCTAAATCAGTCTGTTGCAAATGCCCAGTCTCACTGCTGGTCCGCCATCCCGCAAGGTATCCTCAAGGGATAATGCGTCGATGCCGTTACAGGCCTGACTGGCTGCGGGACATTCGCAAAGCGATGCAGCCGCGCCCTTGATCGGCGTCAAGCGGCACGAATGGCGGATTTACCGGTCTTGACAGCGAAAACTGTTGCGCAGCTGCAACAGTTGCACCGCCAGATGGGCTCAAGGCAGACTTTGTGCGGTGTTGAACCAAGGCTGCGCGCCCTCATCTCCGTCCCTGGCTTGGACGCAACAGAGGAGTAATGAGGATGTTTACCAAGCGTTTTCAGCGGATCGCCCTGGCTTCTGGCGCGGCTCTTGCCGCGTTGGCTGTTCCGGCTGCGGCACAGGCCAACGATTTCTACGTTGGCGTGTCGGGCGGTATCGCCTTTACCCAGAATTCGGCCAACAGCGGTGAATTCGACACGACGGTTCCCGCCACAGCCAATTGGCCCGCTATCCCGGCGGGCACTTCGCTGGGTTGGCGCACCTCGTTTGACAACGGCCTTGCCCTGTCGGGTGTGGCGGGCATCGCCACCGACAGCGGCATCCGTGCCGAAGTCGAACTGGCCTATAGCCGCAACGGGATCGACACGCACCGCGGCCTGGCCGTGGGTGGCACGGTTATCGACAATCTGGATTCGGCGGTGCTGACGCGCGGTGCGCCCAATGCCAACAATCCGACTGTCGGGGCGCTGATCGATGACGGGGAAGGCAATGTGTCGAACCTGGGCGTGTTCGGCAATGTGTTCTATGACATCCCGACAGGTGGCGGCGTAACCCCCTATCTCGGCGCGGGCCTTGGCTATGTGAATACCGATGTGAAGTATCGCCCGTCGGGCGTGGGTGTGGCCGATGAAAGCGATGACGGCTTTGCCTGGCAGGCAATGGCCGGCGTTTCGCTGGCGCTGAGCCAGAACGCCGATTTCTTCAGCCAGTACACCTACCGCTCGCGTTTCAAGGATGCGAAGGTGGGCCTCGACCTGCTGCCCGCGACGCTGGGCGTGGAACTCGACCAGTCGATCGTGACCGCCGGCGTGCGCCTGCGCTTCGGCCAGTAATCGCCTGATCGGTTGAAAAGCGAAGGGCGCTGTCACCCCGGCGGGTGGCAGCGCCCTTTTTTGTGCGGTCAGAAGATCGGCCAGACGCGATAGATGCTGTAAGTGCTGGTCGCGATCAGCACGATCGCCACCGCCAGCAGCAGCCAGCGCGGATTGATCCGCTTGGCGATAATCGCGCCAAACGGCGCCGCCGCCACCCCGCCGATGATCAGGCCCACCGTCACCACCGTGAACGCCGCCAGCCCCAAAGTGGAGATGAAGGCGAGGGAAATCGCGGTGGTGATCAGGAATTCGGCCGAATTGACCGTGCCAATGGTCTTGCGCGGATCGCTGCCCTGAACCAGCAGGTTCGAAGTGACGACCGGCCCCCAGCCGCCGCCGCCCGCCGCATCAAGGAACCCGCCCGCCGTTGCCAGCGGGGCGGTATATTGCGGATCCTTCACCTGCGGCGTGCTGTGGCGGATCGCCTTCACCAGCAGATAAATGCCGATGCCGGTCAGGTAGAGCATGACAAAGGGGCGGGCGACCGATGCGTCGATATTCGACAGCACATAAGCGCCCATGACCCCGCCCAGAATGCCGAACAGCACCAGCCGCTTGAACAGGCCCCAGTCGATATTGCGGTGCCAGATGTGGCTCGCCCCCGATGCGCCGGTGGTGAACATTTCCACCAGATGCACGCTGGCCGAAGCAGTGGCGGGCGAAATCCCCAGCACCGCCACCAGCAATGTCTGGGTGACGACGCCAAAGGCCATGCCCAGCGCCCCGTCGATCATCTGAGCGGCAAAGCCGACCGCGATGAACGGCAGGATGTGGTAGATCGTGATATCGGCCAGTTCGAACATGGGCGGCTCCTTGCGGCACAAATTCCGCTTCGGTCCCGATATTATCAATCAAAAAAGTAGACAATTAGGCGCTGTGCAAAGATTTCGCTTTCGGCAGGAAAGTCCGGCTTTTGCGGGACCGAATTCGGCTATTTGTCCGAATCCGACGCGGCAAAGGGCGGCACGGAATCAATTCTGTCGGACAGGCGGATGCTGTCCAGCAGCTCTGCCGTGCGGTCGCGCACTTCCAGCATCAGGGCCCGCGTGCGGCATTTGCCTTCTTCGAGGCAGTTTGTGCATTTCTCGTGCGCATAGCGGCTAGCGCAGGGCACCAGCGCGAGCGATCCGCGCATGATGCGGATGAGATCGCCATAGGTGATGGCAGCAGGTGCCAGCGCCAGCCAGTATCCCCCGTCCCGCCCGCGCTGCGATGCGACCAGACCCTGCCGCCCCAGTTCGGACAGGATGACTGTAAGGAACTTGGCCGGGATGTTTTGCGTCTCGGCAATCTCGCTCAGCGGCACCGGGCCCTGTCCGTGCCGGTCCGCCAGATGCTGCATCGCGCGGATGGCGTAACGGGTTTTTTGCGACAGCATGGCCTTTGTCTATCGCCCTGCCTGGCAATCCGGTCAACCGGGGCGGATCAATAGCCGAGGATGGCTTTCACCTCGCAATATTCCTCCAGCCCGAACACGCCATATTCGCGGCCATTGCCGCTCTGGCGGTAGCCGCCAAACGGGGCATAGCCCGACCAGGCGGGGTAATTGATGTGCACCTGCCCCGCGCGGATTCGGTTCGCCATGCGCCGCGCCGCTTCCTGGTCAGCGGACTGGACGTGGCTGGACAGACCATAGACCGTGGCATTGGCGATGCGCACGGCGTCCTCCTCGTCCTCGTAAGGCTGGATTACCACAACGGGGCCGAATATCTCCTCCTGCGCCACGCGCATGTCGGGGGTCACTTCGGAAAACACGGTGGGCCGGGCAAAGAAGCCGCGGTTCAGCCCGGCGGGGCGACCGGTGCCTCCGCAGACCAGCTTTGCACCTTCGTCGATCCCGGCCTGAATCAGGTCCTGCACCTTGGCGAATTGCGGTGCATTCGCCAGCGGGCCGATCATGCAGGCATCGTCCAGCGGATTGCCGACCACGATCGAATCGGCGGTTTCCGCCGCCAGCGCTTCTACCTCGGCCAGTCTAGCGCGTGGCACCACAAGGCGGGTGGGGGCGGCGCAGGATTGCCCGACATTGCGCATCGCGCCCAGTATGCCCTTGGGCACGGCGGCGGCAAAATCGGCGTCGGGCAGGAACACATTGGGCGATTTTCCGCCCAGTTCCTGCACCACCCGCTTGATCGTCGGCGCGGCCGCCTGCGCCACCAGCACGCCCGCGCGGGTCGAACCGGTAAACGAAACCATGTCCACCTTGGGATGGCTCGCCATCGCCGCGCCCACCGCCTCGCCCGTGCCGTTGACCAGGTTGAACACGCCCGGCGGGGTGCCCGCATCGTGCATCACCTGCGCAAACAGCAGCGCGCTGAACGGCGACAGCTCGCTGGGCTTGAGCACCACGGTGCAGCCTGCGGCCAGTGCGGGGGCAACCTTGGCGGTGATCTGGTAGAGCGGCCAGTTCCACGGCGTGATCAGCGCGCACACGCCAATCGGTTCGCGCTGCACATGAATGCCGTTCACTTGGGTCTGGAATTGGTAATCGCGCAGCACGTCCAGCATCACGCGCACATGTTCGATGCCGAAATGCACCTGTCCGGCGCGCGAGAAGGTGATGGCGGCACCCATTTCCGCCGTGATCGCCTGCGCGAACTGTTCGGCGCGTTCCTCCAGCAGGTCGCAGATGCGCGAAAGCAGTGCGAGGCGCACCGCCTTGTTGCTGCGGGAAAAGCCGGGGAAGGCGCGGGCGGCGGCGGCCACGGCCAATTCGACATCGCTGGCATTGCCCGCCGCGATTTCGCCGATCACTTCCTCTGTCGCCGGATTGGTTACCGGCAGGCGCGGGGCATCAGGCCGGTCCACCCATCGGCCGTCAATGTAATGGCGCGTGTCGATCTTCAAGGCCGTTCTCCCCCCCCTTGGCGTCTATTCTGTTTGCAGCCACCCTGTCGCCGCCCGGCCGCGCGGTCAACATCGCTGTTGCACCCTCCGGATGCGGTGTTAGCATCGCGCTATCCGGATCGGCGCGGAAAACAGCGCACCAGCATGACGACCGGGGGAGAGGATGCCCATGGCCTATACCACGCGCACCGGCGCGCTCGACGCCTATGAAAAAGGCACGATCGCGCTGAACGATGACCTTCGCAAATACGCCTTTTCCAATGTGTTCGAAGTGGCCGGCATGTCTGCCCCCTATGAACGCGTGGCGGTGGTGCAGAACCTCGAATATGTGGCCGAGGCCGTGCGCGCCGAGGGGGAATCGCCCTGGTATGCCGCCCCGCACGATGAATTCGCGATCGTGATGGATGGCGAGATCGCGTTCCATTTTATCCAGCTGGCAGACGACCAGGTGCCGGGACACGCAGGCGGTGCAGTGCGGTTGGGCGGGCAGCCCAATGGCGCGGTGATGGGCCGGGTGGTGGCGCGAAAGGGGCACCAGGTGCTGTTGCCCAAGGGCGCGGCTTACCAGATGCGCGCCGCGCGCCCCTCCGTTGCCATCATGCAGACCGTGGACGGGCCGGAGACGGTCAAGCGCTGGTCGCAAATCTGCACCTTGCAGACGGAGGCCGTGCAATGAGCGTTCTGGACGCCAAGGTGGAGCGCCTGTCCACCGATCCCGCCACGGGCTACACCGCCTTTCGTCTTGGCAGCTTCACCTTCCGGCGCGATGAGTATTTCGCGCATGTCAGCTGGCCCAAGGGCAGCCACATCATCGAAGTGGACCGCTTCCTGCGGGCGATGGTGCGCGATATCGGCTGGGGCTTTTTCTACGGCTGGATTTTCTTCGACGACATTTTCGGCACCACCAACCATTACGGCACCGTGGATATCTTTGCGGGCTCTTATGATAAGGGATACCGCGAGGCGGGTATCGATCACCTCGAAACCTTTACCGCAGAGGCGGTGAGCGAGGCGTTCGAGGCGATCAGCCGCGACTGGATTTCCGAAGGCTACGACCCGCTTAACGCGCCGCTGGAAACCGGATCACCCATTGGCCCCAAGGGGCCGGAGCGCACCGATCCGCTGCTGCGCGCCTTTATCGCGGCGGACCGGATGCTCGGCCTGCCGGGCGACAAGCCGGTGCGGTCCGACGAAACGGGCCACCCTATCAACCGCGCCTTTGCCGATCTGGAATACGACGCGCCCGAAATCGAATGCGCGCCGGGTTTCGAGGGGCAGCTCCACGCGATCAACCTGTTCGAGCATATCGCCCGGTCAGATGTCACCTGGAACCCGTCGATCAGCGCGGTCACCCGCGCCAATATCTGCTGCGTGACCAGCGAGGAGCACATGCTCCCCGTGATCCACGGCAATGACCGCAACGAATGGTTCATCCAGCTGACCGACGAGATTCACTGGTCGATCGCGGACAAGGAAACCGGCGCGCCGCGCGGGCGGGTGGTGATGCGGCCGGGTGATGTGTGCGCCATGCCCGCCGATATCCGCCATCAGGGCTTCGCGCCCAAGCGTGCCATGCTGATGGTGATGGAAAACGGCACGCCGGGTCTGGAACAACGCTATGCCAGCGGCGAATTGAAGCCCTATCCGGTCGATTTCCGGTAAGCGCCTTGCGGCCGGGGGTCAGAACCCCCAGCCGAAGGACACGCCCACGCTGGTTTCGGCAAGGCGAATGTCGGCTTCGCCGCCACCATAGGGCAGGGGGATCGAGCCTGCGCCTTCCACCACATTGGTGGGCGCGCGCATGGCAAACACGGTGATTTCGCGCCCGCCGCCGATTTCAGCCGTGGCGCCCACGGTGAAATGGTCCTGCACCACGCCGGGTGCCAGAATGTTGAGGAAGGTTTCGCTCTGCGGCACCGGATTGTCCGACCGGCCGTATCCTGCGCGCAGCGTCAGGCTTTCGGTCGCCTCGACGCTTGCCCCCACCTTGAAAACATTGACGTCGCGCCAGCCAAAGCCGGGGCCCCCTTCCGCGCCAAAGGGCACGCCGCCGAACAGCGGAGAGAGCGGATTGCCGACCGACTGCACCTTGGAATATTCGATCCGCTTCACATCCACGCCCAGCATCACGCCCGGCAGCGGCGTAATGCCGATCCCGGCGCCATAGCTTTCGGGCACATCAAAGCCGCCACCTTGCGCAAACAGGCCGGCATATTTGTCGAAATGCTTCGCCTCGATCCGGGATTGGTAGAACGCCCCGATCGAAACCGCTTCCGAAAGCTGGCCCAGATAACCGACGCGAAGCCCGCCGCCGATCGACCAGTCGGTGCCGCGATTGGTGAAACTGCCCGGCGCGGAGGAAGCGGCGGCAAAGGGCTGCACACCCTGCATCCGGAAACCCTGCACCAGCAGAATGGGCGAAATGCCGAAAGAATGGCCCGGCGCAAACTCCGCCGCCAAAGTTGGCGAGATGAAAACCTGCTTCAGATCGACGCCCGCCGGCCCGGATGCACCGAAACTGGCAAAGGGATTGGTCTCGTAATCGGTGTTCATGCCCCCATTGCCGTTGATCGTCAGCGCAAACGCCACCCGGTCCGACAGCTGGCGGACATAGCCGAATTCGGGAAGGATGAAGGGATTGGCGCCGTTGCCCGAATAATCGCCGTTCAGCCCTGCGCCATTGCCCGAAATGCCCGCCCCGCGATCAGGAATGAAGATTTCCACGCCGAAATCCACCCGCTTGTCGAGCACGGTGGCAGATGCCGGGTTGCTGGCAGGCGACAGCGCGTCCTGCGGCAGTCCAATGGCCACGCCGCCCATGCCCTTTGCCTTGGCGCCAATGCCGCTGAGGAAATAGCCGTCGGTCGCCTGCGCGGGCGATCCGGGCAAAGCAGATGCAGCAGCAGCCAGCGCAAGCGCGGCAAGGGGGCGGGGTGCGGAAATTCGGGTCATGATGCGATGCCTGTTCTGTTCTTGTAATGCAGCCTTGTGTCCGCCGTGCGGGTGCTGCGCGGCGCCCCTAGCGGCAGAAGCCGGCGGCGCGAAGAAAGATTGTCTTCGGGGTGCAAAACTTTAGCCGGAAGTTGCGTGAAGGGGCTGGCAAAGCGCCAAAGCTTTCCCTACATTAACAATGTGGGAAGCGCGCTTCACATTCAGCCTGACCCTTGGGTCGAGGATCTTATCAAGGCGTCGCCGATTGCCTCGGTGATCAGCAATCCGCGCCTTGAGGACAACCCGATTGTGGCTTGCAACCAGGCATTTGTCGACCTGACCGGTTATGGTCCAGAGGAGATCCTCGGCCGCAACTGCCGCTTCCTGTCCGGCCCGCAAACCGAACCGTGGCTGTCCGATGCCATTCGCCAGGGCGTACGCGACAAGAAGCCGGTGATGGTCGAAATCCTCAATTACAAGAAGGATGGCACGCCCTTCCGCAATGCGGTTCTGGTGGCACCGATTTTCGACGAGAAAGAGGAACTGACCTATTTCCTCGGTTCGCAGGTTGAATTGCCAGAGGATGCGAGCGGCCCCAGCAATGTGCGCCGCGCGCGTGCCGCTGCCAAGGTGCGCGAACTCTCGCCCCGCCAGCTGGAAGTGCTGCAACTGGTCGCCAGTGGTCTTCGCAACAAGCAGATCGCCTGGGAACTGGGACTGTCGGAAAAGACAGTAAAAATGCACCGCGGCATCGCCATGGAAAAGCTGGGCGTGCAGACATCGGCCGACATGATCCGTCTGGCCGTGGAAGCCGGCATCTAGTTTCCGTCCCGCGCGTCTGCGTCACCGCCTTTGGCCGCATGGGCCAAGGTCCATGTATTTTGTTGCGGGCTTTGGGTGCATACCGCATTTGCATCGCAGCCGGATCTGTCGCGGGACCTCACCCTTCCCCCCTCTAGTTCCGCGTCCTCCATCCCACCCGTCCGGCTGCGATGCCCCACAATTCCACAGCAGGTCGGATCGGGTCGGCACGGATGAACGGCACAGGGCAGGGCAGACCGCTTGGCAGTTCGCACGTGCAACGCCTTGTCGTCTGGCATGACGGGGCCTGCCCGCTGTGCCGGCGCGAAATTTCCCTGATGCGCAAATTGGACCGGCGCGGCGCAATTGACTTCATCGACATCGAAACCGCCGATCACGCGCAATGCCCCGTGTCGCGGGCCGAGCTGCTGGCGCGGTTCCATGCCTTGGAAAACGGCCAATTGCTCAGCGGCGCGGCCGCCTTTGCCGCGATGTGGCGCGCCATTCCGGTGCTGCGTCCACTGGGACTGCTGGCACGCAACCGCCGCATGCTGCGCGCGCTGGAGTGGCTCTATCTGCGCTTCCTGGCGGTGCGGCCGCGCCTGCAACGGCTGATGCGTTAATTTCCCCAATCGAGGCGCGGCACGAAATCGGCCAGATAGCGCCGCCAGTTTATCCAGGTGTGACCACCATCGGTCTCGTTGTAATGATGCGCGATGCCGTAGTCATCCAGCAGCGCGCGGGTGGGCGCGACCGTGCCATACAGGAAATCGTCCACGCCCATCGCGTAATAGACAAGGCGCATCTGCTGGGCCGACTCGCGCAGCGCGGCATCGTGGCGCGCCCGGTATTCGTCCACATCGTCGCGGCCCATGCCAAGCCCCATCGAGAAAATGCCCACCCGGCTGAACAGATCGGGCCGGGTAAGCCCGTGGCGGATTGTATGCGCGCCACCCATGGAGAGGCCCGCCATCGCGCGGTGATCGGCATCGGCCATCGTGCGGAAAGTGGCATCGATATGCGGGATCAACGCGTCATGCAGGTCGGCCCCGAAATCGGCATTGGCCAGCATCGCTTCGAGCGGCGCATCTGCACGCTGCGGCGTATGGCCGAAGGGCATGACCACGATCATAGGCTGCGCGCGGCCGGCGGCCAGCAGATTGTCGATAATGTTGTGCGCATGACCCACCTGCGTCCAACTATCCGCCGAATCGCCCGCGCCGTGCACCAGATAGAGCACCGGATAGCGCTCCGCCCCGTTCATGTAGCCGGGCGGCGTGTAGACATAGGCGCTGCGCTTCGCGGCCAGCGGGGCAGACCAGTATTCGACCACGCTTACCGTGCCGTGCGGCACATCGGCGTGCCAGCGCTGGAAATCGCCCTCTGGCCCAGCCAGATCGACGGTGGAATTGATCCCCGTCCGCTCACGGCTGAACGTCGTCGCCAACGGATCGGGCACGCGCGCGCCGTCGACCAGGAAATTGTAGCGGTAATTATCTGCCGGAATGGGGTCAGAAGTGGTCACGTGCCACAGGCCGCTGGCGTCGCGCTGCATGGCAAGGCCGCCATTGGGGCCCAGCGGCACCTGCGCAATATCGTTGCTGATCAGCTTCACGCTGACCGCATCGGGTGCGCAAAGGCGGAAAGTGACGCGCCCATCGGGCAGTTGCTCCACAGAACGGTAATCGGGCTGGGCCCATTGCCCCTGCGGCAGACATGAGGTGGGGGAAGGGGTGTGGTCCTGCGCGAGGGCTGGCGGACCCGCCAGCGCGGCAAAGGCAAAAGCGCCGAAAACGGCTGCACCAAATCGGGTCATGATGATCCTCCCACCAATTTCAGGTGGTTATCGCGCCACCGTCGGGAAGTGGCAAGTCGGCAATGCCGTCGCGCCAAAACAAAGCGGGGGCTCCTCTCGGAACCCCCGCTTGTGCGGGCATGTGCCGTGGCCAGCGTGCTTGCGGGCTGGCCGGCCCCGGCGATGCCGGTCTCAGTTGCCCTGCGCGCGGCGAGCGGCCGCGGCAACGGCTTCCGTGGTCGGGTTGCCGAGCGAGAGCTCGCGACCGTTGGGGAAGCGGATTTCCGCGGCCGAGGCGCGGGTGTCCCCATCCCGGGCCTGGAAGGCATCAACGATGATGTCGGTGCCGGCCGGCAGCGAGTTCCTGTTCCAGCCGCGGCGCAGCAGAGCCGACGGAGCGCCGCCTTCCACGCGCCAACGTTCGACACGGCCGTTGCGGCGAACGTCGATGTGGATCCAGGAGTGGGGGTTCACCCACTCGAACATCACCACCTTGCCTTCGAGGCGGATCGGGCGGTTGCGGTCAAATTCGGTGGCGAACGAGTGGTGGGCGGCAGCCCCCACACCGGTCACCGCCAGCACGGCACCGATCGCGGCGATGCTGAGCTTCTTCAGTTGCATGGCGTGTAACTCCTTGTGTCTCACGATTCGTGAAGTCTTGCGGGACTCCGACCAGATTGGGTTACCACCCCGGTCATTGGCCCTCGATTAAGTCACCGTAAAGCAGGTGTTCAGAAAACGGCACGCACTTGAATTCAAGCAGCTGTGCATTGGGTTCCATACGGCGATAGATGGGCATACGGATGGTCCACGGGCGCGAATAGATCGTCGGATCGTCGATCGTGGCGACATATTCGATGTGGTTCGGGCCCATCAGGGTGAAACGCTCGGTCACCGTCGCGTGGTTGGTCAGGTAGTTGCCTGCCCGGTCCAGCCAGGTGACGCCTTCCACCATTTCCCCGGCGGGCAGCTTCACCAGGCCCGGCCCCAGCGCCAGCGTGGTGACAACCAGCGTGTCGCCTTCCCACTGGCCGTAGGAGGTGCCCATCCAGGTGTCGATCGGAGGAATGCCGACTTCCTGCATGTGAATGACGCGGTTGGCCGAGGCGTATTCATACGCAATCAGGATGTCGTCATTATTGCCCTGAATGATCTGGAACGGATAGGGCATGTAGGTCGCACGCGGAATGCCGGGCAGATAGCAGGCGGCTTCCGGATCGTGGCGGATCAGATTGGCGCGGTGCTGTTCCAGCCGCTCGCGCGCTTCGGGCAGATAAGGGATCTCGCCCCCGTCGATCACGCCAAGCCCGGCGGGAATCGCGCCAATGGCACCCAGCAAACGGTCGGCCGCAGGGATAGGATTCGGGCCCGCGCTGTGCGGTTCCAGGTTCCAGTTGGCGGTGTTCATCACCTGCCACACACCGTTCAGGTTCGGCTTGCCATCGATGCGTTCCATCGAAGCGCCAGCCTGCGCCGCCGCCGGTGCATGGCTGAACGCGAGCAGGGCCGCAGCCGCTACTGCCGTCGAAAATTTCTTAATCCCCCGCATAACCTCTCCTGTATGCAAATGGTTCAAAGCGAATAGACCGTGATAACGCCGCTGGCGTTGATCGCGACATATTGTTTGCCGTCGCTTCCCCGATAGGTCATCGGATTGGCATTGGCATTACCGTTCAGCACCGCCTCCCACAACTGGGCACCGGTGGCAGAATCAAAGGCACGAAAACGCCGGTCGTTTGTCGCACCCACAAAGACCAGGCCGCCCGCAGTGACGGTGGGGCCGGCGCTGCCCGAATTGCCGAGCAATTGCTTGCCTTCGGGCTGGCTCTCGTAAATCCCAAGGGGAACAGCCCACAGGATTTCGCCGGTATTGGCATTGACCGCAGTCAAACGGCTCCACGGCGGGCGGTAACACGGCGCGGATACGCCCACCGGGCGGCCATTGGCGTCATATTCGCCGCCCAGCGGGGCCGAGAAGGTGAAGAACGGCCCCTTGCCGTCAACACTCGCCCGGTCATAGGGCGGGGCGGAGGTCGCATCGAAGCTGTAGGGGCGGTCGCCCTGCACGCGCTCCACCCAGCCGACCAGCGAGGTGTCCTGCGCGTTGACATAGACGATGCCGGTGGTGGGGTCAGCCGCGGGGCCGCCCCAGTTCACGCCGCCCGTGCCGCCGGGCAACTGGATGGTCGAGCGGACCGGCGCGCCTTCCGCGCGGAAGTGGAACGGGGTGTAGATGCCGAAATTGAGGTAGCCACCTGCACGATCCCACATGGCGCGGCAGGCCGCGGCATGGGCTTCGTTGGTGTCTTCTGCCGTGACGATGTCGTCATAGGTGAGGCTCACGCGGCTGAGCGGCGGAGTCACCTGCGGGATCGGCTGGGTCGGGTGATAATATTCGCCCGGCACATCGCCGCGCGGCACCGGCATTTCTTCCACCGGATGCACCGGTTCCCCGGTGGTCGAATCGAGCAGGAAGAACAGGCTGGACTTGCCGATATTGGCAATCGCGCGCTGCGGGCCATTGGGGCCATTCACCGGGATCAGCGGGCCGGAATTGGACATGTCGATGTCCCACAGATCGTGGTGCACCGTCTGGAAATGCCACTTGTAGGCACCCGTGCGCAGATCCACCGCGACAACCGAATTGCCGAACAGGTTCGATCCGGGGCGGTCGCCGCCATAGTAATTGTGTGCCGGGCCGGCGATCGGCAGATAGACCGTATCGGTCGATGCATCCACCGTGGCGGCAAAGCCCCACATATTGGTGCCGCCGCGATCCCGCGCCCCGTCCACGCCCCAGGTGTCACCGCCCAGCTGGCCGTGATCGGGCGTGGTGTCGAATTCCCACAGCTTTGCGCCGGTCACCACATCGAACGCGCGCGGATTACCCGCCGCGCCACGCGGATTTTCCAGGCTGGCCGCACCGATGATCGCGACATTGCGGTGGATCGTGGGCACGCCGCCAAAGGGGACGCCGACATTGACCATGCCGCCATCGCCAAAACTTTCGACGAGCTGGCCGGTCGCCGCATCGAGCGCCACCAGCATATTCGACCGCATCACGTAAAGGCGCGGCGCCATGCCTGCCTGACCGGGCCAATAGCCAAGCCCGCGGCCCGAATAGCCGCCACCGCCCATGCCGCCTTCGGGTTGTTCGGAAGCAGGTGCCTCGTGCACCCAGATTTCCGCGCCCGTGGCCGCATCAAGCGCCACGACGCGGTTTTGCGCGGTGATGTACATCCGCCCATCAATCACCAGCGGAACGGCGGTGTTGAAGGCGCGCAACGGATAGGTCCAGACCTGGCGGAGCTGGCCCACATTGCTGCGATTGATTTCGGTCAGCGGGGAATAGCGGGTGGTGGCAAGATCGCGGTTGATCGTCGGCCAGTCGCCGGCGGGAATCGATTCCTGCGCCAGCCCGGCGGTTGCACCGGCCGAAGCCAACATTGCTGCAATCAGAAGGCGTGCTGCCTTGCGCATCAAACTCCACTCCCGCCCCAAATGTGTCCGGAACCACCGCACATCAGGCATTTGCACGAAGGCGCGCTGCCCGATTTTGTTGATTCTGTCCTAAAGGCGCATACACAGTTTGACAATGGCCTGCGGGCGAGCGGAGCTGACAAATCTGCCGTCCGAAAACCGCCGGGCCACGGCCGATTTCCACGCGAAAAGCGTTGGAAAATACGCGGGCGAAAGTCGAGCCGCACTTTGTGACAAATTGTCGCGATTGGTCTCGCCTGCACGGTGGGACTTGGCGTTTGGCTTGAGAATCGGTAGCGGGTTTTGCGCCAAATCAAGGTTTGGCTCCCGGAATGCCAGCAATGGACCGGGCATAGTCAACGTTTGAGGGGGTTTGAACGGGCGCCGCAAGACAATCACGCCCGGCAAGCCAGAGAGAACACGCGTGGGAGCCCGGTGAGATGCTGGATTTGCTATTCAATATGACGGACTGGTTGAGGACGACCTTCCTCCTCGACTTCTCGTTCTGGCTGACCGAGACGTCGCTCAGCCACTTCATGGTCGAAAACTTCTGGAATGTGCCGATCGCGCAGGTGATTCACATCGTCTCGATCGCGCTGGCCTTTGCCTCGCTCCTGATGTTGACGCTGCGCGTAAACGAAAAGGCGGGCACCACCCTGTCGATTTCGGCCAATGCCGCGCGCTATCTGCCGTGGATGTGGTGGGGTCTGGCGGGCATCGTGATCAGCGGCCTGCTGATGATTACCGCCGAACCGATCCGCAACATGGTGAATGCGGTGTTCTGGATCAAGATGGTCCTGCTGGCGGTTGCCATGGTGCTGTCGATCAGCTTTCAAAAGGCGGTGAAAGCCAAGGCGCTGGCAGGGGGCGAAGGCTATGTCGCCAGTTCCGGAACGCGCACCACCGGCATCGCGCTGGTCGTGCTGTGGTGCTTTATCATGCTGTGCGGTCGCTGGATCGCCTATGTTCCGGTTTGAGGGGGGAGTAGACAATCATGTATCCTGAACCGACCAATATCTGGCAGGCGATCGAATATTCGCCGCTGGGCATCGGCATCGCCGAAAGCCTGTGGGCCTTTCCGATGATCGAAACGGTCCATGTGATCGCGCTGGTCACCGTGTTCGGCACCATCGCCATCATGGACCTGCGGATGCTGGGCCTGGCGTCGACCAATGTGCCGATCACCCGCGTTTCGAACGATACGCTGAAATGGACCTGGATCGGCTTTGTTACCGCCGCGATCACGGGAACGCTGCTGTTTGCCAGCAAGGCGAGCACCTATATGGTCAATCCGTTCTTCCTGACGAAGATGGGGATCATGGCGCTGGCGGGCCTCAATATGCTGATCTTCCACTTCGTCACCTACAAGACGGTGGATCAGTGGGACAGCGCGACCAGCCCGCCCACCGCGGTGAAGGTGGCGGGGCTGCTGTCGATCATCATGTGGCTGGTGATCGTGTTCTGCGGCCGCGCAATCGGGTTTACTCTGGGCATCTATCTGCCCGAAACCGGCTTCTGATCGCAGCGCCGTTTCAGGCCGGAATGCCAGAACGAAGGGCCGCCCGTAAAAAGGCGGCCCTTTTTGCTGGCATCATTCACCTTCATCCAGCGCGAAGACATAGATGCTGGCCGAATTGACCGGCGGCAGCGGCAATTCGGGCGTAAAGTTCGGCAGGCCGAACGCCAGCGGGTTGCCCATACCGGTGACGACCGCGACATATTGCCGCCCGTCCACGGCATAGGTGATGGGGCTGGCATTGGGCACGCCGGTCAGGCCCGTGCGCCACACTTGCCGCCCGGTCGCCTGATCGTAGGCCAGAAACTCCCGGTCCATCGCGCCGGTGAAAAGCAGCCCGCCCGCCGTGGCGAGCATCCCGACATCGTAGGGAGCACGGCGGCGATGTTCCCACACGATCTCGCCGCTCGCCATGTCGAGCGCCTGGAGCAGCCCGTAATTCCCGTCGCTGTCAGGGCGGGCGGAATAGTAGATATCCACCCCGCTCGACAGGAAACCGCCTTCCTGATTGGGCACCAGTTCCATGCAGGTATCGCGCGAATTGACGAACAGGCGCCCGGTGCCTTCGTCAAAGGCGGTGGGGCTCCAGTTGCGGCCGCCGCCCGCATGTGGGCATAGGAAGCGCGCCGGTTGGTCGCGGCCCGGCAGCAGGTTCGGATCGGGTGTCTTGCGGCCCGTTACCGGATCAATGGCGATGATGAAATCCTGATAGCCGAGGTCAGCGGTCGAGATATACTGCCCGGTCGCCGCATCCAGCGTGTCGAACAGCCCTTCCTTGCCGCCTGTCATCACCACGCGGCGTCGCTGCCCGTTGATCGTCAGCGTGCCGACCACTCGCTCGAACACCCAGTCCAGATCATACTGATCGTTCGCCATGTGCTGGAAATACCAGACGAGTTCGCCCGTGCGCGGACGGAAGGCGAGGGTGGAATTGGTGAACAGCCCGTCATTGTTGCCGCCGGGTATGCGGTCGCGCACAGGCCCGGTGTCGTAAGTCTGCGCCACGCCCCACAGCGCAAGGCCGTTGACCGCATCATAGGTGCCGCTTGTCCAGACAGAGCCGCCGCGCCGTTCTTCATCCGGCACGCCGTTCCAGGTGTCGCCGCCGGTGGTGCCGGTCTTGGCCACAGTCTCGAATGTCCAGAGATGTTCGCCCGTGGCCGCATCCACCGCCACGATCAGCCCGCCGCCGGGGCGCTGCGTGGCAAGGCCCGCCATCACCACGCCATCGGCCACCATCGGTCCGCCATTGCTGCGCAGCTGGTCGGGATTATCCACCATCCGCACATCCCACACCGGGCGACCCGTGCGCGCATCGAGCGCCATCAGATGCAGGTCGGAGGTGGCGATGATAAGCTTGTCATCCCACAGCGCCATCGTCTTTTTGGACAGTATATTGGTGCCATCGGGCAATTGCCGCTGATAGCGCCAAAGCGGCCGGCCATTGGCCGAGTCAAAGGCGAATACTTCATCCCCGAAGCCGAACACATACAGCACCCCGTCGCGCACCAGCGGCTCGTTCATGGTCGGCCCGGCGGGCAAGGCTTGTGCCCAAGCGACATTGAGGCGGCTGACATTGCCGGTATTGATCTGGTCGAGCGGGGAGTAGCCGTGCCCGTTATGACCGCGCCGCCACGCCAGCCAGTTATGCGGTTCGGGATTGGCCAGCTGCTCTGCCGTCAAGGGCGTGTAATTCGCAAAGCGATCCACCGGCGCAGGGCTGGCGGGAATCGGATGGTTGGCCGAAATGCCGCCAATGCCCAGCGCGTTGCGCACTTCGGGCGGCGGGGCAGGGGGCATGGCCAGCGCCAGATCGCGCGCCACCGGCACATCCAGCGTCCCGCCATTCTCGTGCACGATCAGCGCGGTGAGCGCGGCATAGGCCGCATCGCCCAGCCTTCCGCCGCCACCCGGCGGCATCGAGGTGCGGATATAGCGTTCCAGTTCGCCCACCGGGATTTCGCCCCAATTGGACAGGAACACCTGGCCCTTCAGAGTCCCGGCAAATTGCCCGCCTGCCAGCGTCTCGCCATGGCAGGCGGCGCAATTGGCGGCATAGAGCGCGCGGCCCAGTTGCACCTGCTCGGCAAAGCTGGTGGCGGCTGGCGCGGTGCCTTGCGCATTGGCGGCGGCCAGGCCTGCCAAACCCATGGCAGCGACCGAGGCCAGCAGACCTCGCTTGTAAAACGGCATTCTCCCCTCTCCCTCGCAGTGTTCTGCTTGGGCGCCACTATGGATCATGAAGGGCGCAGCGCAAGGGGGAAGGGGAGATTGTCCGGGCGTCAGTTCCCGGCGGCGATGCCCAGCGGGCCTGCCACACGGTCCTGGAACAGCGCCTGATAGAGCGCGTCCTGTTCGGGTGTCAGCCACGGCCCCACGGCGGAGCCATCGGCATCCAGACGCATCACTGCGCCGCGCGGGGTTTCGCTGATGGTGGGCCAATGCGGCAGGCCCGCTCCGTTGGGATTGCCGGTGGCGGCAAAGTTCACCCAATATTGCGAGACCTGATCGGCAAAGCCTTCCTCGCGCGGATTGCCGCACATGAGTTCCACCGACGATCCGCCGGGGAAGGTGCGCGGGGCGCACAGATTGTTGAACACATAGGGAATCTCGCCCGTATGCGCCGCGCCCAGATCGGCCCGGTCAGGATCGTAGAGCGGATCATGCGTGAAGTAATAGAGGTATGCGCCCCGGCCCAGCCGCGCCTGTCCTTCCGCAAACTGGCGCATATGCCAGGTCATCGCGTCCGAGAAGGGGCGCACCGATTGCGCGGCGGCCTCGGCATCGGTGCTGGCGGGATAGGCTGCGCGGCCAAGTTCCACATGGGCACCATAGCGCATGGCTTCGCCCTGCATCCAGCTGGCGAGCGTGGCGGGCGGGCCGAAGGCGGCGGTGAAACTGCCTTCATCCTCGTTCGAACCGGCGAGCACGTCCCACGGGTTCTGCCGGTTGTTGGCGACCGCGATGGATACGTCTTCGGGAATGATGTGCCCGTCCACGATCATCCCTGCTCCGCGCAGCTTGGCGTGGATTTCCTCTGCCGGAATGGCGCGCAAGGCGGCAAGCGAGGTTGTACCGAATTGTGCCTCGGCCTGCTGCATCGCCTGCTGCTCGGCGCGTTCACGCGTAACCATGGGCGCGATGCCCAGGCCCATCCACGCGCCCGATTGGGGAATCGCGCGGTGGACCAGGTCGCGCGCGGCTGGTGCGCCGACAAGGCCGCCTGCCATTGCCGCGCCCGCACTTTCGCCAAAGATGGTAACGCGGTCGGGATCGCCGCCAAAGGCCGCGATATTGTCCCTGACCCATTGCAGCGCGGCGATCACATCGCCCAACGCCTGGTTGCCGCTGGCGCCATGCGGGCTGGCGGCGGTGAGTTCCGGATGGCTGAAAAAGCCCAGCGCGGCGACGCGGTAATTCAGCGTCACCATCACCACGCCCTTCGCGGCAAGGTGATCCCCGTGGCTGAAGGGGCTGGAGCCGCCGCCTTCGTTATAGGCCCCGCCATAGAGCCACACCATCACCGGCAGGCGTTCCTCGCCCGTGGTCGCGGGCGTCCAGATGTTGAGGTAGAGGCAATCTTCCGAAATGCCGGGGCTGTCGGGCATATCGGTGGCGGAATTGGGCGGGAAACGGGTGGGGGCAGGGTTCTGCACGCAGCTGTCGCCCCATGTGTCGGCCATGCGCACGCCATCCCAGCTGGCGGGCGGCTGCGGCTGTTCCCAGCGCAGATTGCCCACGGGGGGGGCGGCAAAGGGGATGCCCTTGAACACGGTAATTCCGTCCAGTGCGCCGGGAACGCCGCGCACCAGGCCTTGGGCGGTCTGCACCGGACCGCGGGCAATCGTGTCCTGCGCGGATGCCATTCCGGTGGTGGCGCAAGCAGCAAGGCTGGCCGCGACAAGCGCGGCAAGGCCGGTTTTGGCAAAGCTGGGTTTCATGGCCGTTCTGTCCCCGTGAGGGCCGCCTCAAGCCGTTGCGGCGGCAGCCTCTTCCCATTGATTGACTGTCGAATCTTGCTGAATGGCGGGCCGGGGCGCATCCGGTCCCAGCCCGCCCGATCAGCGCGTCTGTGGGCAGCGCTTAGTGCGCGCCGCCATCGCCACCTTCGGTTTCGCGCACGGGCTGGAGGCCCGCGCGGCTGGCGGTGATGTAGTTGCGGATCTGCACATTGCCTTCATGGCAGGCATATTCGAAGAACGAATATTCATCGTTGCGCGACCAGTCGAGGCGGGCGGTCCACGGTGCGGTAAACACGTCCGGATCTTCATAGGTCAGTTCGTAGATGATCGAATCCGGACCCGTCATGGTCAGCCGTTCCACCACCTTGGCCTTCGGGCTGGTGGGGATGGTGTTGAACGGCGGCACGCCCAGCGTCGCCATGTTCAGCGGCGAGGGCCCGCGCTCATAGGCGTTCTGCGGCACGCTGTCGCCCGCGATGATATTGGTCGTCTCCACCACCAGGGTGTTGCCTTCCCACCAGCCGATCGACTGGCCCATCCAGGTGCGCACATTGGCGGGCCAGCGGCGCGCATCGGCGGCCGCCTTGTTCGCCACGATCGGGATGATCCGCGCATCGTGGATCATTTCGAGGTTGATCACGACATAGCCGGGCGATTGCAGCACCTGGATGCCGTTGTTGTAGCGGAACGGGAACATCGAAGCCGGGAAGCCGCGCGTGACGCAGCGGTCCCAGGTGTCGAAATCGCTCACCCAGTTGAACTGCGTGTTCGGCGTCCAGCTGGAACGGCCAGCCTGGTAGCGCGCCTGCGCTTCGGGCGTCAGCGGGGGAAGCTGGCCGTTGGCCGGGCTGACCAGCAGATTGGTGCGGCGGCCCGAACTGTCCGATTCCACCCAGTGGCCCATGCCGATCGTGCCGCTTTCCTCTTCCGCGGCATAGCGCGCATCCGAGGCGTTGTATTGCGCCTGGCGGGCGGCATATTCTTCATCGGTCAGCCAGAAACGGTTGCCGTATTGGGCTGGGCGGTTCATCGGCAGGCTGGCGATATTGTCGATCGGCCACATCCCGCGGAAATCGGGATCGCCCCAAGGGGTGCGCGCAGGCTGGTAATCGGTCGGAACCGGCGGCATCACGGTAAGATCATCGGGCACCGGCTGCGCGGCGGCGGGGGAAACCAGTGCGGTGGTGGCCAGCGCGATTGCGCCGATAGCGGCGATTGAGCGGGTAAACCCGGTCTTTTTCATCTTGGACATGTCAGTTCTCTCTCCTGATATTCGGTAATTCAGATGCTTGCAGGCCAATTCCGGCCGGGAAAATTCAGTTCCGGTTGCCGACACCGCGGCTGGCGGGGTCCATCGCTGGCGGCGGGCCGGCATTGGGATCAATCGGCTCGACCATCCGCCCGCGCGCATATTCCGCCTCGCGCGCGGCGCGGTCGGCGGTGATGTAGTTGCGGATCTGCACATTGCCTTCGTGGCAGGCGTATTCGAAGAACTCGTAACTGTCGTCGCGCGTCCAGTCCATCCGCAGCGTGAAGGGCGCCTCCCACATCACCGGGTCGGAATAGGTCAGTTCATAGGTTATGGTGTCCGGGCCGATCATGTGGAAGCGTTCCACCGTGGTCGCCTCGCGGCTCATCGGCAAGGTGTTGTTGGGCGGAACGCCGCGTGTCGCCACGTTCAGCGGGGAAGCTCCGGGCTGGAGATTGGTCGTCTCCACCACCAGCGTGTTGTGATCTTCCCAGCGGCCCCGGCTCTGCCCGAACATGCCCGTCAAGGCCGCGGGCCATTGCGGGGTGTCGCTGACCGGAATGATCCGTGTGCCGAGCATTTCCAGCACAATCACCACATAGCCGGGCGCCTGGAATATGCGGATGCCGTTGTTGTAGCGGAACGGCAGCATGGATGCAGGGAAGCCGCGCGTCCAGCAGCGGTCCCAGCTGTCGAAATCGTCGACCCAGTCGAATGTCTGGCCCACCACCCAGCTCGACCGCATTTCGGCGGCATCGTGAATGCCCTGCCGGGTGAGGCGCGGAAGCTTGCCATTGGCAGGCTCGACGATCATCGATGTGCGGCGGCTGCCCGCCTGGTATTCGATCCAGTGGCCAAGCCCGATCGTGCCCTGCTGATCTTCGCTTTCGTAAGCCTGTTCCAGCGCCTCCACCCGGCCCTGTTCGGCGGCGAGTTCCTCGTCCGTTTTCCAGTGGCGCATACCGAAGCGGTCGGGCCGTTCCACCGGCAATTCGGCAATGTCGTTGATCGGCCATGTGCCGCGGAAATCGGGATCGCCCCACGGCGTGCGCGCCGGCTGGTAGTCGTTCGAAACAGCGGGCATCACGGTCAGATCATCGGGCACGTCCTGCGCCGCAGCAGGCAGCGCGCCAGCCAGCAGCAGGGCAGCGGCGGAAATCAAGGACAGGGACCGTGTCCGCATCGACGGCATCGCAAACTCCTATTCGGCCGCAACGGGGATCAGCCCGCGTTCGGCGCGGCTGGCGTTGATGTAATTGCGGATCTGCACATTGCCTTCGTGGCAGGCATATTCGAAAATCTCGTAGTCGTCCGAACGCTGCCATTCGAGACGCGCCGACCACGGTTCCACGAACACCACCGGGTCCTCCCAGGTGAATTCGTAGATAATCTCGTCCGGGCCGACCATGTGGAAGCGTTCGACCATGCGCGCCTCAGCACTCACCGGCGTCTTGTTGCTGGGCGGGCTGCCGGTGGTGCCGATATTGGTGGCGCTGGGGCCGGGCAGGAAATTGGTGGTGGTGACGACCAGCGTGTTGTGATCTTCCCATGCGCCGCGGCTTTCGCCCAGCCAATGGCCGATCACCGCCGGAATGGGCGCGCGGCCATCGGTGGGGATGATGCGCGTTTCGTGCACCATCTCCATCTGGATCGCGACGATGCCGGGCGACTGGAAAATGCGCATCCCGTTATTGTACATGAACGGGAACATCGACGCGGGCATTCCGCGGGAGATGCAGCGGTCCCAGCTGTCGAAATCGTGCCAGGTGTCGAAGGGCTGGCCCTGCGCCCAGGTGCTGCGCATCGCATCGGACAGCCGTTGCCCCTCGGCCGTGAAGGCGGGCAGGCGGCCATTGGCGGGCGCGGTGATCCAGCTGGTGCGGCGGTTGGCGGCGGCCACTTCGGCCCAGTGGCCGATGCCCATCGTGCCGCTCGAATCCTCGTTCTGGTAGCGCCGTTCGAGCTGTTCCACCATTTCGGCGCGGGCGTTGAACTCCTCCTGCGTCAGCAACTGGCGGTTGCCATGTTCGGCCGCGCGTTGCAGCGGGGTGCGCCCGTTGAGGTGATCGATGGGCCAGCGGCCGCGAAAGTCCGGCTCGCCCCACGCAGTCATCGCCGGGCGGAAATCGTCCGAAGGAGCAGGCAGAACGGTCAGGTCTTCCTCGGCCTGCGAGGCCTGCGCCAAGGCGCCGCCGCCCGAAAGGGCAGCAGCGGCCAAGGCGATCAGCGGCAGGCGGAAGAAGGCCGCCCGCATCAGTTGCGCCCCTGCGGCAGGGCAAAGGTGACATAGCGGCTGGGGCCGGGTTCGGGCAGGCCCAATCCGCCCAGGAAGTGGCCCACGCCGCCCACTGGCACGGTGATATATTGCCGCCCGTTGACCATGTAGACCGCCGGAACGCCCTCAGTCGCCGCGTCAAAGCGGTGCTCCCACAGGATTTCGCCGGTATCGGCATCGCGCGCACGGAACGCGCGGTCGGACGCGGTGTTGACGAACAGCAGCCCGCCCGCCGTGACAATCGGCCCGCTGCGCGGCGCCTGCGCGCCCACGCCGGTAATGCCCTGTTGCTCCAGCGTCAGGATCTCCCCGTTGGGAATCTGGAAGATCTGGTTGCCCGTGTTCATGTCATAGGCGGTGAGGTTCGAGAACGGCGGCTTGATCGCCACCATGCCGTTCGATTGCAGCATGAAGTTGACCGGCCAGCGGTAAGGGATGTTGTCCTCTTCCGCATTGGGCATCGCGGCCAGGGCTTCGGCGCGGTTATCGGGGTTGATCTTGAGCAGAAGCGGCAATTCACGGCTGACGATATAGAGGCGCTGGCGCACCGGATCGACTGCGACATTGCCCCAGTTCGCCCCGCCATTGTGACCCGGCATCGAGATCGACCCGCGCAGGGACGGTGGCGTGAACAGCCCGTCATTGCGCCATTCATTGCGCAAGCTGTTGCGCAGCGCATCCTGATCCGCCTGCGGCAGATAGGGGTTGATGTCGTCCTCGGTGAACTCCATCCGCATATAGGGCTGCGGCCAGGTGGGGAAGGGCTGCGTCGGGCTCGCGCGTTCGCCCGGCACGTCGGATGCGGGAACGGCGCGTTCCTCGATCGGCCAGATCGGTTCGCCCGTGCGGCGATCGAAGGCAAAGATGAAGCCGTGCTTCACCACCTGAATCACAATGGGGATGCGCTGGCCATTGCGGGTGATCGTCATCAGCTTGGGCGCGACCGGCAGGTCGAAATCCCACAGATCGTGATGCACCGTCTGGAAGTGCCAGATCCGCTCGCCCGTTTCCGCGTCCAGCGCCAGCAGCGAATTGCCGAACAGATTGTCGCCTGCGCGGTTGCCGCCATAGAAATCGTAGCGCGGTGTGCCGGTGGGGATGAACACGATGCCAAGCTCGGTATCGACCGTGCTTTCCGACCAGTTGTGCACCCCGCCATATTTGGCGCGATCCTCGCCCGTGGGCCAGGTGTCGTATCCGTATTCGCCTTCCCGCGGGACGACGTTGAACGCCCATTTCAGCTCGCCCGTGATCACGTCATAGGCGTGGATATTCGCCGGGGCCGACGCATAGTCATACGCGCCTGCGGGCAGCGAGACGATGATGGTGTTCTTGTAGATGCGACCCGGATTGTTCGTCATCAGCGGGGCGTTGGGCATGGCGACATCGCGCGGCAGCGCGTCCCGCAGGTCCACCCCGCCATTGGTGCCAAAGCTGGGGATCATCCGGCCCGTTGCCGCGTCCACCGCGCGCAGGATGCCGTTGTTGAGCACCATCAGGCGGCCTTCGCGGCCATCGGCGCTTTCCCAGTAATTGACGCCGCGAATCCCCACGCGGCCATCGAGATCGCTCACCCACAATTCGCGGCCCGTCGCCGGATCGAGCGCGACTAGCTTGCCTGCGCCGTTCTGCACATACATGCGTCCACCGCCGATGGTGGGGCTGAAGATAGGGGGCTGGCCCGGCCCGGTTTCATAGGTCCAGGCGACTTCGAGCTGGCTCACATTGCTGCGGTTGATCTGGTCGAGCGCGGAATATTGCGAGCTGTCGCCGCCGCCCAGATAGCCGTCCCAGCCGACGAAATCGAAATTGCCCGCCGGGACCGCCATGTTCGCATTCACGGCAACGCCCGTTCCGCCCGCCGTGGTGCAGGCGGCAGCCGCCAGCGCCAGCGTCGAGATTGCGGCTGCCCGCAGCGCGTTACGCACAAACCGGGGCGCAAATCCGCTCGCGCCAGTGCTCTTGATGCCCAATGTGATCACTCCCAGCTCCCAATTCCTGTCATGCGCGGGACTCTCCCCCCGCGGCATCGACCGGCCTCGCGCAAGACTAGCCCCAAGCCGGTTCGAACGGCAAGGCTCTATAGGGCCGGTCAATTTGACTTAATCCGGTTTTATTGTCGCCAATTGTATCATGCGCGCGGGCAAGCGAAACCCATGCGGCAAGGCGCTGACGGCTCCCGCCCGGACGGTCAGATCAGGCGCCCGAATCAGCCGACTGCATAGCATGGCCTTCCGCTTCACCCGCTACCGTGTTTTCCACGCCGGGCAGGGGGCGTTCGGTTTCCCCGGCGGCGTTGAACAAGGCAGAACTGGTCATCCCGCCGCTTGCTTCGAGTCTGAGAGTGACAATGTCCGTTGAACGGTTCTGCCAGAACCAGCCGTGAATCCCCGTGAACGGGGCAATGTAGACGCCCTGCTGCACCGCCGCATCGCCCACGGCAAAGCCTTCGGTCATCTCGGTTCCGCCTTCGAAGGGGTGGCTGTGCATGTCGTAATGCACCGGCGCGCTGGCTTCCCAGCGGAAGGCCATGCGTGCGCCTTCAGGAATCGTGTATTTGAACTCGATCGATTCATAGGGGGGAAGCTCCACTTCCCACACATCGGTCGCGCCCGGTTCGGCGGCAGGCGGCGTGTCGGACAGCAGCAGCACATCCTGCCTCGCCATGCGCGCCATGCCGCGCTCCAGCTCCTTGTTGACCGGTTCGGCAATCTCCACCAGCCCCAGCGCTTTGCCCACGCCGGTGGGATCCCAGCCGGTTTCCGCCGGCAGCACAAACAGCACCGCAATCGCCGCGACGCCCACCAACGCGCCGCCGATCAGCAGCGGTTTCTTCGAGGTGTTCATCCGGCCGTTCTCTCCCAGGCTCATGATGCAAGAAATCCTTCTATCTGAATGGCGGTGAGCACAAGGCCCACCCCGATAAGCGCGACATTGGCGGCAAAGGCATAGCGGGTAAAGCTGGGCCGGGCGCGCCAGGCGGCAAACAGGCTGACCACCAAGGCCAGCACCAGCACTTGCCCCAGTTCCACGCCAACATTGAATGCCAGCAGGTTGGCGAGCAGCCCGTTTGGCGACACACCCAGATCGCGCACCTTGGTGGCAAGGCCCATGCCGTGAAACAGGCCGAACACCAGCACGGCAAGGCGCGTGTCCACATTCCAGCCGATCCGCCGGAAGCCGCCGATATTCTCCACCCCCTTGTAGACCACCGACAGGCCGATGATCGCATCGATGACAAAGGCATTGGCCCCGGTATTCAGCAAAACCCCGCCGATCAGCGTCAGCGAATGGCCGAGCGTGAACAGCGAGACGTAGATCGCCACATCGCGCAGGCGCGACAGGAAGAACACGACGCCCACCAGAAAGGCGATATGATCGTATCCGGTGACCATATGCTTGGCCCCCAGATACATGAACGGGAAGATCGCGGGCCCATCCACGCTGAGCACGAAGGCCTTGTCGCCTTCGGCCACATCATGCGCCAGCGCAAGCGCGGGCATGAACAGGGCGAGCGCCAGGGCGATCACCAGCGCCAGCACAGGCGCCGCGTGCCAATGCCGGAGCGCAGCGCGCATCAGCTCTGCGCCAGATCGTCCACGCTGGTCCCTTCGGGCAGTTCGGCGGGCGGATAGACCTGATGGCAGGCAGTGCAGACATTGTAGAGTGTGCCGCCCACTTCGAACACGGCATCGACATCCTTGTCCAAAGCGGCCTGTTCGGCGAGGCGCGAGACATCCTGCATCCCTTGTGCAAAGGCCATCCAGTCCGACCCGCGCCCTTCGGCATAGGCAGGGGTGGCAAGCGCTTCGCCATATTCGCGCAAGGACACCGCTGCCGCGGCCACCTTGGCCCAATCCTCGTCGGTTTCGGGGCGGAACTCGCGGAACACCGGCTCGCCTTCGACCAGTTCACTGACCGATCCGACCGAGTTCCAGTAGACCTCCGCCGTGGGCTGCACATGGTTCGCCATGAATTGCTGCGGCGTGCCATAGGGCATTTCGGGCGGCGCCTCGGAACAGGCCGCCAGCAGCATCACAGGTGCCGCCAGGACCGCAATCGCGTATTTGATCATGATTCGCCTTCTCCCATCCTGTGCACCCTATGTCCTCCTGCGCGGTGCCTTGCGCAACCCGATTCTGCAGATGAACCTGTCGCCATGTTGACAATGTCCGATTCTTGGGGCCAAGCGCGCAGCGCATAAATCTGCGGTAAATCTTGACTCGGATAGGCGGGTTGTTGACTAGGGCCGCGAATTGCAACGGGCCGGGTTTCAACGGGGCGGCAAGGTCGCAGGCCCACTGGATCGCGAAAGGTAGATTGATACTATGTCTGGAAACAAGGGCATCACCGGCAAATGGACGATTTCGGGCCTCGCCATGCTGGGCGCGGCGGCGCTGGCGGTTCCGCTGGCAGGCGCGCTGGCGACCCCGGTTGACCCGACGCAGGCCGCCGCCGGCCATGAACCCGGATCGCTGACCGCCGAACAGGTGGCGCAGGGCCGCCAGCTGTTCCAGAGCTGGTCGTGCAGCGCCTGCCATGTGCTGGCCGATGCCAACGGCCACGGCCATATCGGCCCGTCGATGGATGGCAATGCGGCGATGGACAAGGCCTTCGTCGCCAACCGCATCACCAACGGGCAGGGCGCGATGCCGGGCTTTGGTGGCCAGATGACGGACGAGGAAATCGACCTGCTTGCCGCCTATATCATGCAGGCGAAGAAGTAAGCGAAGGGCGAATGGCGAAGAACGGGAAGGGGGCCAGCACGGCCCCCTTTTTCGTATCAGTTTTCCCCTCTGGCCGTGCGGCTGTTCGGCCCCACCTGCGCGAAGTAATTCGTCACCCCATCCGGATCGTTCAGCCAGATCGTCGTCAGGTCAAAGCCGCGCAACCGGTTGAGCGGGGTTTCCACCGTCACGCCGCGGTGATCGGCCATGGCTGCGACATAGGGCGCATCGGCCACCACATACTGAATGCCCGAACTGCCCGTATCGGCAGGCAGGTTGTCGCCCATCTTGTAGAGTAGGATGGTGGTTTCGGCATGGGCATAGGGATAGAGCGTGGTGCCCAGTAGCGAGGACTCTACCGGCTCCAGCTCGTCCAGCCCCACGAAATCGCGGTAGAAGGCGCGCGAGGCGTCGAGGTCGGACACCTGAATCCCCACGCCCACACCGTCGTCGGAATGGTCAGCCGCATCGGGGTTCACCACGATCACGATGTCCATGCCCGCCGGATCTTGCACCAGCGCCTGTGCGGTCCCGTCCTCGCGCGCGGTGAATTGCGGCGCGGCAAATCCGCTTTGCGCAAAGCGGGCCGCGACGACTTCGGCATCGGGATAGGACAGCACCAGGAAACGGATGCCGGTGCCGCCCGCATAGCCGCCCGACAGGTTATACAGACGATTCCCTTCCTGCCCGGCGGACAGTTTGATCTGGCCGGTGCCTACGCCTGTCAGGATCATCTGCTGCGAGGCGGTGAGTTGGATGGGGTTGAGCGAACGCAGCCCCAGCGCGCCGACATAGAAATTGACCATCGCCTCGGTCATCTCGCGCGGGAAGCGGCGGAAGACATTGGCCGAATCCTGCCGGAACAGGTGGCGGGCATTGCCGTTCAATTGCGCGTCGGACAATTCGCCGGGGCCGTAGGCGAGCGCGGCGCCGCTTTCCATGATCGCGCCTTCGGGCGTGGTTATCACCTCTTGCGCGGCGGCGGGATGTGCGCACATCAGGGCAATGGCAGCGGCACAAAGCGCCAGTTTCGTGTTCATGTCCTTCTCTCCCAACCCGCAGTCTACTCTGGAAGCGCCCAGGTGATAAGCGCTTCGTTATTGGCGGGACGTCCGTCTGCCCCGCGTACCGGCGGGCCGAAGGCGGAGCCTGTGGCAAACACGGCGATATATTGCCGCCCGTCCGCGCCGCGATAGCTGATCGGAATGGTCATCGCCGCGTAATCGAGCTGATCCGACCAGACGAGCTGCCCGGTCTCGGCATCGAAGGCGCGCATCACGCTGTCCGATGTCGCGCCGATAAAGACGAGGCCGCCTGCTGTCACCATCGGCCCGCCAAAGGTGTTGTTGCTGCCCGTGTCCTGCTTGTCCGGCCCCAGTTCGGGCGACGTGCCCAGCGGCACCGCCCAGGTGATTTCGCCCGAATTGGCATCGACCGCGATCAGCCGGCCCCAGGGCGGGCGGATGCAGGGCAGGGTGGTGCGGGTGCCATCGGGTGCGGTGAAGCTGGCAGAAAAGCTGGCATAGGCGCCCGGCCCGGTCAGGCTGCCCCGGTCATAGGGTTGGTTCGATCCGGCCGTGCCGCGCCCGTAATCGCCTGCCGGATCGCGTTCCTCGATCCAGCCGATGGAGCCGCTTTCGGTGGTGTTGATGAAGATCGTGCCGCTGCGCGGATCGGCTGCGCTGCCGCCCCAATTCGACCCGCCATTATGCGGCAGGTTGATGCTGGCGCGCGGCGGATCGCCTTCGCGCCGCAGGAAGAAGGGGGTGAACGGCCCGGCGTTGAAGAAGGTGCCGCCATAGCTGTCGAGCAGCGCGCGGCAGGCGGCGGCGTGTTCGGGCGAGGTGTCCTCTGCCGTGACCACATCGGTTGGGTTCCACCACATCCGGCTGAGCGGTGCAGGTTTGACCGGGATGGGCTGGGTGGGCGAATACCATTCGCCCGGCACATCGGCAGCGGCGACGATATGCTCGTTGACGCCGTGCACCGGTTCACCGGTGCGCCGGTCGAGAATATACATCAGCCCCGGCTTGCCGGTGAGCGCAAGGGCAGGGATGGTGCGCCCGTCCTTTTCCACATCGACCAGAGTGGGCGGGGCGGGCAGATCCCAGTCCCACAGATCGTGGTGGATCGTCTGGAAATGCCAGCGGTATGCGCCCGTTTCCGCATCCACGGCCACTACCGAATTGCCGAACAGATTGGCGCCCGGCCGGTCGCCGCCCCAGTAATTGGGGCCGGGGCTGCCCAGCGTCATATAGATGAGGCCGGTTTCCACATCCGCCGTGGTGTACCACACCCACATATTGTTGCCCGGCCGCCCGCGCCAGCCATCGTTGAGCCAGGTTTCATGCCCCAACTGCCCCGGCTGGGGCACCACGTCGAATTCCCACAGCTTCGCCCCGGTGCGCGCGTCAAAGGCGCGGCTGTTTCCGCTGGGGCCAACAGGGATTTCGGGGGTCAGCGCGCCGATCACCAGCACATTGCGGAAGATTGACGGAGGATAGGCATAGGGCGTGCCTTCAAACTCCATCTCGCCATCGCCGCCGAATTCGGTGGCGAGCGAGCCATCGGCGGCGTTGAGCGCGACGATGGAATTGGCCTTGCCATAGAACAGCCGTGCGCCGCGTTCCCCATCGCCGGGCCAATAGGTTACGCTGCGGCGGATCGTTGCGCCGCTTACCTGATGCCGCCACAATTCGCGGCCCGTATGCGCTTCCAGCGCCACCACCGCATCGCCCAGCGGCATATACATGATGCCATCGATCACCACGGGCACCGTGCCCGCCAGGATCGACCCGCCGCCTTCAGGGCGCAGGCGGTAAGTCCAGGCGCGCTCAAGCTGCGCCACATTGCCGGTGTTGATATCGTCCAGCGGCACGAAACGCTGCCCGCCGTGATCGCGCGCGTAAAGCGGCCAGTCGCCATCCGCCGGGCGGATCAGCGTATCGCCCTGCGCCATCAGCGGAGAGGCGAGAAGGCTGCCTGCCAGTGCCATGGCCATGAATTTGCGCATCGTTCGATCCTTCCCCCGGTCGCCTGCCACGGCGATTCTCAGTCTTCTAATCGTTCCTTTTTATAACTAACTCAAGCCCCGTTCGTTGAGCCAGCCCGCGATCACGCCTGCCACCGCGTCGCTGTTGGCTTCCAATTGCATGGCATGGCCGTTGCCGTGCACACCGTGATCCTCCAGCCGCAGATGCTCCACGCTGGCCCCGGCCTGGGCGAGGAAATACACGATGGCGTGGTTGTCTGCCGCCATCCAGCTTGCCTCTGCCGTCACCACCACGATGGGCTTGCCGCACAGCGCGGGCAGGCGGCGCGCAGGCTCGGCCTGCACCTTGTAAGCCACCAACCCCGCGCCGGGGGAGGGCATATCCATCGCTGAGGGCAGTTCGCCGGGCGCCAGCGGCGGATCGAAAGTAAGCGGCGCATGGGTAATGCCATAGGGCAACGGCCCGCTGATCGCGGCAAAGGGCGGGCCAAGCGGCTCGACTGCCACGATGGCCTTCACCAGATCGGGCCGCGCATCGGCAATCAGCCAGCCGGGCGGGCCGCCTGCCGAATGGGTGAGCAGCACCGCCGGGCCAATCCGGTCGAGCAATTCCGCCCCCGCGCGCTGCGCGTCCACCTGCGCAGCGGCCGGATCGGCCAGCGTCGGCCCGGTTCCGGCAAGGAAAGACAGGAAGGCCGGATCGTCCAGCTCCCCGCTACCCGGCCATTGCGTGTGCAGCCGCGCCTGCGGGTAATTGTCGGGGAAGGCAGCGGGCCGGGTGAACAGCCGTTCGAGAAAATGGGTCGGGCCGGGCGGGGCCATCGCGCCCTGAAATTCGGGGTGGAACGGGCTGCGGCCATGCTGCGGACGGTCCACCACATAGACCGCCCATCCGGCGCGCACGAAATAATGCACCCAGCCTTCGCGGCCATCGGCGGTGCCGAGAAAATCGGTGCCTTGCCCCCCGCCGCCATGGATCAGCACCAAAGGCAGCGGATGGGTGAGGCGCGCAGGAATCCAGTATTCGACATACATCTGCCCCCGCATCGCCTTGCCCGCGGCGGGATGGTCGATCAATTCGCCCCCCACCCAGAAGAAGCCATGCGCGGCAAGTTCGAGCGGCTTGCCCACGCCCGCCGCATGAAGATCAGCCGGGCGGTAGGAGCGCATCAGTGGATTTGTCCCTTGCGATCCTTGATATTGATCGCCACCCGGTCGGACGGATCGGCATCGGCCCAGCGGCTGCCGGGACGCAGGACATTGCCGATCACCTTGTAGGCGAACAGCAGCAGCAGCGCGCCGCTTTCCGGGTTCTCCTCCAGCGCCTTGATGAAGCCCAGATCCTTCTGGCGCTGGTCGGGGTCCTTTTCCTGCAACATGCGCTTGTTCTCGGTCGCCGCGGGCGAGACGACTTCCCAGAACACGCGCCGCCGCTCATCCGAAAAGCGCTGGAGGATGCTCTCGTCTTCCTCTCCGCGCAGCACCGCGCCCAGCACATCGGCCAGCACCATGCCCGTCCACACCCCGCTGGTGAGGCCGAGGCCGCCGCACGGATTGGTGGCGTGCGCCGCATCGCCGGCCAGCAGCACGCGGCCTTTCACCAATGTTTCGCCTGCCCGCTGATGCAGCGTGTAGGGGCTGGCGGAGACGATCCGGTAATCGGTGCGCCCGCGCATGAACCATTCGTAGCGCTGGTGGATGCGCTCCTCGAACGATTCCTCCGGCAGCGCCGAATCCTCCATATAGGTGCAGCGCCACAGGCCTTCGCGGTCGAGCTGAGCGATCACCGCCATGTTCACCGGGTCGCATACGAAATTGGCCGTCTGGTAGCCAAGTTCGGTGAAGGGAAAGATCACATTGGTGCCCACGAACCGTTCGGGCCAGGTGTGCCCTTCAAAGGCGATCCCCGCCAGCTTGCGCACAGTGGAGCGCGCCCCGTCGCAGCCGATCACCCATTTTGCGGCAAACACCGTTTCGGCTCCGTCCGGCCCGACGACTTCGGCCGTCACATGGTCACCGTGATCGGCAAGGCTGGCCAGCCTGTGTCCGAAGTGCACTTCCACTCCCAGCCGCAGCGCGTGCTCCATTGCCACGCGGGCGACATCGTGCTGCCCGGCATGGAGTTGCCAGTTGTAGGGGATGCCGGCCACCGGCTGGAATTTCACGACCGAGGAATAGCCAAATTCGGGCACATGGGTGCCGAAAATGCGGGTGCGAAAGCCGATCGCGTCCAGTTCTTCGAGGATGCCCAGTTCTTCCAGCACCGCCAGCGTGGAGGGGAAGTAGATCGCCGCGCGCGGGGAATTGATGATATCCCCCTCGCGCTCGATCACGCGCACGCTGGCACCGGTTTGGGCCAGCGCCAGCGCGGTGAGCATCCCCACAGGGCCAGCGCCGACAATCAGCACATCGGTTGCCGCGCTCATGGCCTTGCGCCTTCCTCTGCCGCGCGGCGCGCCGCTTCGGTCAGGACATAGGCGCGCACCGCCTCGATTTGCCCGTCATCCAGCCACGGCGAAAAGCTGATCATGCCGCGCTGCGCCAGAATGCCGTCCTTCACCACCGCGCTCCACGCCGCCTTGTCGGCAGCCACGGGGCTTTTCATCAGGTCGGGATTGACCGGCCCGTTATGGCAGATGGTGCAGAAGCCGAAATAGCCGGCTTGCCCTGCGGCGATCTGCTGCGGCGTGAAGCTCTCGTCGCTTGTCACATAGGGACGCGGGGCCTGCGGGGGCAGAGGTTCCAGCTTGCCCGTGCCGTTCAGGCGGAACACCAGCAGCATCCCGTTGGGCGGCGGGCGGCGCATCCAGTCGGTCTGGCTGGCCATGCCCATCGATCCGCCATAGCCTGCCATCACGGCGACATATTGCACCCCGTCCACGCGGTAGGTGATCGGCCCGGCCATGATCCCGCGTTCCTGTTCAAACGACCAGACCTCGCGGCCATTGCGCGCGTCATAGGCGACGAAGCGGCCTTGCGGCAGGCCTTGGAAAACCAGATCGCCGCCGGTCGCCAGCGTGCCGCCGTTCCATGGCCAATCGCGATCAATGCCCCAGGCCTCCCGCTGCGCCACCGGATCCCATGCGACCAGCCGCCCCTTGGTCTGCGCGGTAAGGTAGGCGCGGCGCGCCTCCGGCGTGTCGCCCGGAACCAAGCCTTCGGGCGGGGCAAGGAACGCGACGCCGGTATTCCAGCGGCCGATATGCCGGGTGTAATTGGTGTCGTCCGCATAGGCGAGCGGCGTCTGCATGGCTGGGATGTAGACAAGGCCCGTCCGCGGCGAATAGCTCATCGGGTGCCAGGCGTGGCCGCCAATGCCCGATGGCATGATGATCGCGGGCGCGTTTTCAAACCGCGCGCCGGGGCGTTCGACGGGACGGCCCGTGGCGATGTCGATCCGCTCGGCCCAGTTCTGCGTGGTGTAGGCTTCGGCGCTGATCAGCTTTCCGTCGGCCCGGTCGATCACATAGAAGAACCCGTTTTTGGGCGCTTGCAGGATGACTTTGCGAACCTGCCCATCAATCGTGAGATCGGCCAGCGTCATCTGCTGGGTGGCGGTGTAATCCCATGTTTCGCCGGGATTCTGCTGGTAATGCCATTTATACGCCCCCGTGTCGGGGTCGAGCGCGAGGATCGAGGCCAGGAACAGATTGTCGCCGCGCCCGGCGCTGCGTGCGCGGTGGTTCCAGGGGGAGCCATTGCCCACGCCGATAAGCAACTGGTCAAATTCGGCATCATAGACCACCGAATCCCACACGGTGCCGCCGCCGCCCATTTCCCAGTAATTGCCGGCCCATGTGTCCCCGGCGAAGCGGGCGAATGCCTCGTCGCTTGCCGCGCCATCGGGCCCATCAGCCGGGTTGCCGGGCACGGTATAGAACCGCCAGACCAGATCGCCGCTGTCCGCATCATAGGCAGACACATACCCGCGCACGCCCATTTCCGCACCCGAATTGCCGATGATCACCTTGTCGCGCACCACGCGCGGGGCCATGGTGATGGTGTAGGGCTTGGCCTGATCGACCGTGACCACATCCCACAGTTCCGCGCCCGTTGCGGCGTCGAGAGCCACCAGCCGCCCGTCAATCGTGCCGACGAATACCTTGCCTTCCCATACCGCCACGCCGCGATTGACCACATCGCAGCAGGCATCGGCGCCCTTGGCACCGTTCACTTGCGGGTCGTAACGCCACAGCACCTCGCCCGTGGCGGCGTTGAGCGCCATCACCTTGGACCAGGCGGTGCTGACATACATCGTGCCATCAACAACGATCGGGGTCGCTTCCTGCCCGCGATTGGTATCCAGTTCGACCGCATAGGCGAGGCCAAGCTGGCTCACATTGTCGAGGTTGATGTCGGCGAGCGGGGAATAGCGCTGTTCGGCATAGGTGCGGCCATGGCTCAGCCAGTTATCGGGATCGTCCTCTGCGCTGAGCAGCCGGGCTTCGTCCACCGCGCCCATTTCGGCAGGATCGCACGCCGCCAGCGCCAGCGATGCACCCACAGCCAGCGCGAATCGCACCCAATCCATCGTCACATCTCTCTCCCCATGCGCCCTTTGCGGGCGTCATCGTCACGGATGTTAGGATGGAAGATCGCGGCTGGCGAGTCCCGCGGACAGGGTTTTTGGCAAGTTTAGCGGCACCTGATCCGGCCCCAGTTCGAACACCACATCGGCACGCGGCGGCAGGTCTTGCAGCATGTGCCGGGTCAGCCGCTCGTAATGCTGGCAGAAGCGGCGGATGGCGGCCTCGTCCATCAGGTGCGGGGCATCGGGGCGAGCAGCGCGCAGTTTCTCCTCCTGTTTCAGGCGGTTGGCGATCACAGTTTCGAAACTGTCGACCTTCAGCATCACCAGCATGTCGATCAGGCCGAACAGCTTCGCGTAATCGCCGCGCAGCCACAGATTGCTGACCGAACGCCAGATGCCTTCGGCGTCTTCCCGCGCTTCCAGATCGTTCACTGGCTCCAGCAATTCCTCGTCCGCCTGCGGGCGGCAGCCGACGCACCAGCCTTCGAGCAGCAGCACATCGACCGGGCCGCTGATCCGTTCCGCCGCGTCGCTGCGCTCGTCCGTGCCCTTGTCAAAACGCGGCAGGTCGAAATCATGCCCCGACAGGACGGCATCGACTATGGCAATGCCAAGGCCCGGCGCATGGGTGCCGGGGACGCCGCGCGTAGCGAACAGCGGGTGAACCTTCTCGGCCAGTTGCGCCCGGTCCGCCCGGCCCAGATACAGATCGTCGATCGACAGGGTGACCGCGCGCAATTGCCGCGCGGCGAGCAGCACTTCCAGAAAGGCGCAGAGTGTCGATTTGCCAGACCCTTGCGCCCCGTTGATGCCAACGATCAGCGGCGTGGTATCCGCCGCACGCCGCGCAATCGCCGTGGCGAGCGGTTGCCAGTGCTGCGCCACCACCGTGCGATAGGGATCGGGCAGGCCATGGGCCTCTATCAGCGCGGCAATCGGGTCGGTGCTCATGCCACGCGGTTTGGCAGGTCTGCACCCCTCGCGAAAGCCTCCACATTGGCCAGCGCACACATTCCCATGGCGATGCGCGTTTCGGCATTGGCGCTGCCCAGATGCGGCAGCAGCACGACATTCTCGATGCCGAGCAGGGCAGGCGGCACCGCAGGCTCTGCCGGATAGACATCCAGCCCCGCGCCCGCGAGGTGCCCGGATTTCAGCGCAGCGGCCAGCGCGTCGTGATCCACCACGCCGCCGCGCGCGGTGTTGATGAGGTAGCTGCCCGGTTTCATGCGTGCGATGGCGGCGGCATCGATAAGGTTGGCGGTTTCCCCGCCGCCGGGCACGTGCAGCGAAACGAAATCAGCTTTGTCCAGCAAGTCATTCAGATCAGGGCAGAACTCGGCCTGCAATTCCTGCACCACCGCATCTTCGCAAGGGCGCCTGCCGTAATAGGCGATTTTCATGCCAAAGCCGTGATGCGCGCGCCGCGCGGTGGCGATGCCGATACGGCCAAAGCCCACGCAGCCCAGCACCTTGCCTTTGAGCGCGCTGCCGATGAGGTGGGTGGGCCGCCAGCCGCTCCACTTGCCGGCGCGCAATTCGCGCTCGCCTTCGCCTGCGCGCCGCGCGGCCATCAGGATCAGGGTGAGCGCAATGTCGGCGGTCGCATCGGTCAGCACGCCGGGGGTATTGGTCACGGCAATGCCCCTGGCCTTCGCCGCCGCCAAATCGATGTGATCGAAGCCGACGCCGTAATTGGCAATCAGCCGCACCCGCCCGCCGCCGTTGATGACGGCTGCGTCAATCCGGTCGGACACGGTGGGGCACAGCACATCATATTCGCCCATCGCGGCGGCAAGCTCGGCCCCGGTCAGCGGTGTGTCGGTTTCGTTCAGCGTCACATCAAACGCATCGGCCAGCCGCGCTTCCACCTCGGCAGGCCAGCGGCGGGTGACGAGAACCTTGAGGCGTTGCACGCGCGTCAATCCTTCTTCGCGGTGATGGCCTTGGTTTCCGCCGCGGTGGAGGCGGGGCCGGTGTTGCGCTTGAAAATGCCGCCGGTCCCTGCTGCCCGGTTGAACGGATCAGGATCGCCCGCGCGCTGTTCCAGCCCGAAAATCTCGAACAGGCCAGGGTGATTGCCAAGCCCGCCATACAGGCCGCGCACCCGCTCGATCCACGGACGCAGCGGATCGTCTGCCGCCAGCGCCGGGGTCTGCGCCAGGCTGGCAAGCCACAGGAAACCGCCCATGATACGGTAATCGGCGTAATTGGGGCGGCTGCCGCCCAGAAAATCATGCTCGCGCAGCGCCATGCGCAGCGGTTCGAGCGCGGCCGAAATCGCGCAGAGCCGATCCTCGCGGCCCTTTTGCAGATCCTCCAGCTTTCCGCCCAGCATCACTTCGCGCGTGGAGGTGACATAGTCCTTGTCATGTTCGAAGCAGACATCGCGGTAATCGGCGCAAAAACTGCGCATCCACGGCCCCACGGCGGCGGGCCAGAACCACGCATCGAGCGCCTTGGTCAGCGCAGCGACGCTCTCATCGGGGATCAGCAGCGGGCGGTCGGGATAAGTTTGATCCAGATATTCGACGATTCCCCAGCTATCGAGCACCCATTTGCCATCATCGACGATGGCAGGCAGCCGTTCGGTCCGGCCGCCGGTGCGTTCCAGAATGCCGGTAAAGCCGCCGTCCACTATGTCGAGGTCGAAGCCCTTGTGCGCCACGGCAAATTTCGTGGCCCAGACAAAGGGGCTGATGGTGGCGCCGGTGGACACCTGAAGGTCAAAAAGCGTGATCGTGTTGTTCGCGGCCATGTGCGGGGTTCCTCTCTCCGGGGGGCTTGCTATGGCGAGATGGCCCGAAAGAAAAGTGAAAGACATTGCGCCATGTCAGATTCTGCGCCTGATACCGCCCGCCACCTCGCCTTTGTGCGGCTGGATCAGCCGTTGCCCGACCTGGCGGACGAACTGGGCGCCTCGTTCGAGGAATATGGCTTTGCCGTGGTCGAAGGGCACGGGATCGACCAAGGCCTGATCGACCGCGCCGATGCGCTGATGCGGCAGTTCTTCGCGCTGCCGGACGATATGAAGCGCGCCTATCACCGCACGGGGCAGGCGGGTGCGCGCGGTTACACACCTTTCGGGGTGGAGCAGGCCAAGGGCGCGGCGGTGCAGGATTTGAAAGAGTTCTGGCATGTCGGGCGCGACCTGCCGGCGGGTCATCCCTATTCGGCGCATATGCGGCCCAATATCTGGCCCGACGAATTGCCCGATTTCCGGCCCGTGATGCAGGATCTGTTTCTGGCCTTCGAATGGACGGGGCGGCGGATCCTCTCGGCCATTGCGCTCTATCTGGGGGAGGAGGAGCTGTTCTTTGAAGACAGCGTGCGGGATGGCAATTCAGTGCTGCGCCTGCTGCATTACCCGCCGATTGAGGCAGCCCCCGAAGGCGCAATCCGCGCCGCCGCGCACGAGGATATCAACACCATCACGCTGCTTCTGGGGGCAGAGGCGGCGGGGCTGGAATTGCTGGCGCGCGATGGCACATGGCTGCCGGTCAGCCCGCCGCCGGGCGCCTTGGCGGTGAATGTGGGCGACATGCTGCAACGGCTGACCGCAGGCCGCCTGCGTTCCACCACGCACCGCGTGGTCAACCCGGCGGGCGATGCGGCGCGCACATCGCGCTATTCGATGCCGTTTTTCCTGCACTTCCGGCCTGACTTTCTCATCACGCCGATGTTTGAAGGGGGGGAGGAGCCAATCACCGCGCAGGATTACCTGATGGAGCGCCTGCGCGAGATCAAGCTGGCCTAGCAATCTGCCGATTCCGCCAACTTGGCCTCCTCCAGCTTGACGAGGTGCCACAGCGTGCGGGTGACGGGCGCGGCGATGCCCTTGGCCTCTGCCGCCTCGACAATCGCGCCGTTGATCGCGTCGACTTCGGTGCGGCGGCCGGCCTTCACGTCCTGCAACATGCTGGCTTCGTGATCGGCGTGGTCGGTCATCGACACTTGCGTCAAATCGTGGATCGGCTGCGCGTCGATCATCCGGCCGTTGGCATGCGCGGCGGCCACGCCCTCCTCCACCACCGCGCGGATGGTGGCGCGCGCCTCTGCGCTCGCGCCCAGAAAGCCTGGCGTGCGGCGGGTCAGCGCGCAGAGCGGGTTCATCGCGGCGTTGAAGATCGCTTTCGACCAGATCGCCTCGTGGATCGCGGGGTCAAGCTGCGCGGGCAAGCCGCCGCGCGTCAGCGCGTCGGCCACGCGCTCGGCCATAGCCGGATCGCCGCCGAAAGCAGGGTAAAGCCGTGAATAGCCCTCGCCATGGCTGCGCACGCGGCCCGGCCCGACGAGGTCGGATGGCAGCATCGATGCGCCCACCATCACCTGCCCATCAGGCACAAATCCCGCCAGCTTCGCGTCATTGCCAAGCCCGTTCTGCAGGGACAGCAGATGCGTGTCCGGCCCGATGGCGTGGGCCATGCCTTCGAGCGCGCTCACGGTGTGGAAGGTCTTGGTGAAGACCACGATCAGGTCGAACGGGCCGCTGGCCTCGGCGGGCTGGCAGGCGGGGATAGGCAGGCGCTCCACCCCGGCGCGGGTGTCGAGTTCGAGGCCGTGCGTGGTGATCGCGTCGATGTGGGGCTGGCTTACATCCACCAGGGTGACGGATTCCCCCGCCCGGTTAAAGGCCGCGCCGAACAGGCAGCCCATCGCGCCCGAACCAAGGATGGCCAGCTTCATTCATTCTCTCCCAGCAAGGCACCGCCGATCAGCGCCAGCACTTTCGCATCTACCGCCAGCCCCCGTGCGCGCCACGCGGCAAGACGGGCAGGCAGGTCGGCCACTGGCACACGGTGCACGGTGATGTCCTCCTCCGCCGTGCCGCCACCGGGGTGCACCTGTGTAAGGCCGGTGGCCTTGAGCAGGGTGAAGCTCTCACCCGTCATTCCGGGGGAGGAAAAGAATTCGCCGCAATCCTGCCAGTGCTCTGCGCGGTAGCCGGTTTCCTCCAGCAATTCGCGGCGCGCGGCGGCAAAGGGGTCCTCGCCCTCCAGCCCATCCTCGTCGCCGATCAGCCCGGCAGGCAGTTCGATCACGGCGGCGCCCACGGGAATACGGAATTGCTCGACCATAATGACATGATCGCCGTCGAGCGGCACGATCACGGCGGCACGGATGCCGCGCGCGCGGGTGACATATTCCCAACGGCCCCGCCGGTGCGCGGTGATCCACCGGCCCTGCCATACCACTTCGTCGGGCGCGTTGCGATCATCCACCATGCAAAGCGGCGTAACGGAGCCTCACAGCACGATCAAGCGATCCGGCAATTCGTTCACATCGTCGCCATTGCGCGGGAAATGTTCGGCGAGCACCGCGCCCACATCGCGCACGCCCGCCGCAATGCCTTCCGCGACGCAGCCCTTGCGGATTTCGGCCAGCATATCGGCCATTGCCACGCCCCAGACATCAGCAGGAACAATCGCCGCAATCGCATCGTCGGCAACGATTTCGGCGCGGTGTTCGTCCATCGACAGGTAGATCAGCACGCCGGTGCGCCCATGCGTGCGCCGTTCCGCGCCTACCTTGAAATGCCGCACCGCCGCGCCGCGCACGCGCAGCCGCTTGATGGGGCCGGGCACCAGCGCCATGCGCAAGGGCCGCCACAGCATCAGCGCCATCACGCCGCCAAATTTGATGAGGCCAAAGCCGATTGCCAGCGTCAGCACTTCGCCATGCGTCCACTCGCCCGCCCACCCGGCATGAAAGGCCGTGTCCCACAAGCCGGTGTAGAAATCGGGGAACACCGCGAACAACGACATGGCAGTAAAGGCAATGGCAATCGCCCAGACGAGCGCGACATCGGTATAGCCGTCGCTCGCCTGTGCCACCACGGTGACAATCTCGCCGCTGGTTGCCGCCTCGGCCTGTGCCACCGCGTCGCTGACGATCTGGTGCTGGCGTTCATCGTGCAAAGGCATGGCCTACCATCCCCCCGAAGCGCCGCCGCCCCCGAAGGAGCCACCGCCCCCTCCGAAGCCGCCACCGCCGAAACCGCCGCCGCCGCCCCAGCCGGTATTGCCCGATGCGCCGCGCGCAATCGCCTTGCCCGCTTCCCACAGGATGATGTCACCCACCGCGCCTGCCACGCCGCCGCCGCGATAGCGCCTGCGCCCGCCGCTGCGTAGCATGGGCAGGATGAAGAAGAAAAACAGGAAGCCCAGCCAGATCAGGCCGCCCACCGGAATGCCGCCTTCGCCCTGCCGATCCTGCCCGGCGGCAGCGGCAATTGCGGCGGCTTCCTCTGGCGGAAGGGTGAGCTGCGTCATAATCCGCTCTGCCCCCAGCGCTATTCCGCCCGAATAATCGCCGTTGCGGAAATAGGGTTTCATTTCCTCGATATAGTCATGGGCCAGCCCATCGGGGATGATCGCTTCGAGGCCATAGCCGACCTCGATCCGCATCAGCCGTTCGTTCGGGGCGACGATCAGGATGATGCCATCGTTGTTCTCCGCGTCGCCCAGCCCCCAATAGCGGCCCAGCTGATAGCCGTAATCGGCAATGTCATAGCCATCGAGGGTGGGGAGAGTGACGATCACGAATTGCCGCTGGTTCGCCTGCTCGAACGCATCGAGTCGCGCGGTGAGATCGGCTTCGGTCGCGGGGTCGATAATGTCTGCCAGATCGAGCACCGGCGCGGTGCCGCGTTCGGGGAAAGAAGGTTGTGCCTGCGCGGCGGGCGCAAGCATCAGCGCGGCCAGAAAGGCCAGCAGGATTGCCCGCAGTCGCATCACGCCTTGCCCCGCCGCGTGCCCGGTCAATTGTCCGAACGCATGTCGAGCGTGGGCGCGACCTCGGCCCCGGCGGTGACCGCTTCATAGGGCACCATCGGTTCCGCGCCGTGGATCACCTTGGCGCCGATAATGTCGGGGAAGGTGCGGATCGTGGTGTTATATTGGCGCACCGCCTCGTTATAGTCGCGGATGGCCACACGGATGCGGTTCTCCTGCCCTTCGATCTGGGTCATGAAACGGCCGAAATTCTCCTGGCTGCGCAATTCGGGATATTGCTCCACCGTCACCATCAGGCGGGCAAGCGCGCCGCCCAGCTGGTTTTGCGCCTGGGCAAAGGCAGCCATCTTCGCGGGATCGTTCAGATCATCGCCCGAAAGCTGGATTTCGGGGCGGGTAGCCGATGCGCGCGCTTCGATCACGCCTTGCAGCGTTTCACGCTCCTGCTCGGCCGAAGCCATGGTGATTTCCTGAAGGTTGGGAATCAGATTGGCGCGTTCCTGAAACGCGGCCTGCACATCGGCCCACTTGGCCTTGGCGTTTTCCTCTGCCGTGGGCACCGAATTGATGCCGCAGGCGGCCAGCGCAAGGCTGCCGATGGCAACGGTGGCAATGCGGAAAAGGCGCGTGAACATCGTGCAAAATCCTTCCAAACCGCCCGCCCATCCGCGGGTGTATTGTGCATATAGCACGGTTGCCCGGCCTTTCAAGGATTGCCGCCTGCGCTATGGCGGCACTTGCCGTTAACCATTGAAGCTGGCAAGCAATCGCCCGAAATTGGAGAAGGGGACACAAATATGTTGAGCGAGTTCAAGGCATTCATCGCGCGCGGCAATGTGCTCGATCTGGCGGTGGCGGTTATCATCGGCGCGGCGTTCGGCACCATCGTCAGTTCGCTGACCGATGATATCATCATGCCGTTGATCGGCCGCGTGGTGGGGGATGTGGATTTCTCGAACCTCTATATCGTCCTCAGCGGCGATGTCGCACCGGGCACCTCGCTTGCCGCCGCGCGCGAGGCCGGGGCCAATGTGCTCACCTATGGCAATTTCGTGTCGGTGGTGATCAATTTCCTGATCTTGGCCTTCGTGATCTTCATGCTGGTGCGCCAGGCCAACAAGCTGATGCCCAAGAAGGCCGAGGAGGCCGCGCCCGCCGGCCCGACCGAAGTGGAACTGCTCACCGAAATCCGCGACGCGCTGAAGAAGTAAGGCGAAAGAGCGGCTGCCCTTTTTGCGCAGCCGCTCACTTCCCATTCAGCAAATCATCGCTATATCAGCGCTGCCGGTTTCGGCCGGCTATGGCGATAAATTGCGGTGTGCAATAGGCACAGCGGACCCGGGGGCAGTACCCGGCGGCTCCACCACCTGCTCCGGTATCGCGGGGCAAATGACGGGGCCGAACCAGGATCGACGTGTGTTGAAAAGCACTGTTTTCGCCCGGGCTGAGTAACCCGTTAAAGGCTCAAAACACACAAGTGCCAACGATAACGAAGCACTCGCAATCGCTGCGTAACCTGATGGCCTAACGGCCTGATCTTACGAAGCTAAAGCGCGGTTGGACCGACCGGGCAACAGAACGGATTCCGGGGCTCCGGGGGTAGCTAGCAACAGAAACCCCCACCTTACCCTTTCGGCATTCCCCGTTTCCTACATCGCGGTGCGTGGCGCATGGCCGTGCGCGCTCTTTCCATCGTTGGCCACGGGGGTTTGTGAACTGCGGCGCTGATTGGCGGCGCTGCGGTGTCAACTTCGGAAGACCGCTGTGTTTATGTCGTAAATCAGCGGGATAGGTAGAAAAAGCGCGATCGTGACGATGTCAATTTCGTCACTTTTGCGCAGGACTCGGTGCTTACCCGTTTTCCGCCATTCGCGCTTCGCGTTCGGCACGTTCGTATTTCAGGCAATCGAGGATCTTCGCGCCCGCCAGAAACACCGCGCCGGTGCAGGCAAGGAACAGCAGCCACCCGCCCACGCCCGGAAAGGTCTTGAGATAAGCCGCGCCGCGCGTGCAGGCACCCAGAGCGAGGGCATAGATTATCAGAAAGGCTTCGATCCGTGTCTTGATCACGAACAGCCTGGATATCTTGCGCAGCATGGCTCCCCTTTCTCTTTACCGTCAGTCTCTGCAATCCCCGTGCCAACCGCAGGTTCCTGCGGCTTTCGACGGTTAACGCAAAGGGGAGTGTAAAGGCGTCCGACAGGGGGGCCGAGTCGCTGCGGCCGCTCAGGCGAGTTCGGGGATTTCCAACAGGTCGAGCAGCGCCGCCCGCGCTTGCCGAATGGCGGCCGCCAGGCCGTCGGAACCGATATCGCCGGGGTCGATCTGTTCCGGCCAATGCGCCCGGATCAGCGCCTCCATTTTGTCGGCCTTCGCCTCGCTGAGCAGGAAGCGTGGATCGACGGCTGCGGGATCGGCCACCACGCGCAGGCGCAGACAGGCAGGGCCGCCGCCATTGGCCATGGATTGGCGCACATCGACGACCTGCACCCGGCGGATCGGGCCGTTGCCCGCCAGCATGGATTGCAGCCAGTCCCAGACCGGCGCGCTCTCTCTGCATTCCGACGGCACAACCAGCGTCATCTCGCGATCGGGCGGGGTCACAAGCTGGGCGTTGAACAGATAGGAACGGATCGCCTCGTCGAGGCTCACCGCGCTGGCGGGCACTTCCACCACCTGAGCAGCCGGACATTTTTCGGCTATCGCGGCGTAAGTTGCGGCAGGTTCGGCAAAGGCGCGTTCGTGGGTGAACAGCACGCTTTCGTTCGCCACCGCCACCACATCGTTGTGGAACGCGCCTGCTGCGATGGCTTCGGGCGCCTGCTCCACAAATATTACGCGTTCGGGATCAAGGCGGTGGCGGCGCGCGACGATGCGGCTCGCTTCCTCGTGCTGGCGCGCGGGGAAGCGGCCACCGGGGCGGCCATAGACGAAGACCTCCAGCCCCGCTTCGTGGTGCGATGGAGCGAGCCGCATATGGTTGGCCGCGCCCTCGTCACCAAAGGTGGGCGGCACCGGCGGGTGGACGGCAAAATGCGCAGCATCGGCAAAGACCAGCCGCAACTGCTTCAGCGTGTCGGGCCATTCGTGGCTGCGGTGCGGCATCGTCACCAGATTGGCGACGGTCAGGTGGCAGCGCCCATCCGCCGTATCGGGCGAAGGGGACACGGTGGCGGCATTGGCCGTCCACATGGAGGAGGCCGACCACGCCCCGGCAATGAGTGCGCGGTTGGTCGAAGCGTCGGCGGCGAGTTCGTCCAGCCACGCGCAATTGGGGCGGGGCAGCGGAACGAAGAAGCCTTGCGTCAGCCCCAGCGTCATGTTGGCGCGCATCTTCGCCAATCCCTGCAAGGCGGCGGCGCGGGGATAGGATGTGCCGCCGGCATTCCGGGTGGCCGCCAGATTGCCAAGGCTGAGGCCCGCATAATTGTGGCTGGGGCCAACAATGCCGTCGAAATTGATTTCGTGCAGCGCCATAACCGTCACCACCGCGCCACATGCGTGACGCTGTCGCCTTCGCCAATCTGCAGCGCGGCGGCGCAGGCCGGGTCAATCGCCACGCCGTCTTCTTCCGCCGAAACCCAACCGTACGCCGCCCGGAAAGAGGCCAGATGTCCCGTGCACACCAGCCGCTTTTCGCCAATCTCGCCATCGGCCAGGCTCTGATCGATCCGGGTGAGAGTGTTGTCCACCGCTTCGCGCACCGAACGGATATGGTCGGTGCGCACGGTCATGGTCGGACCGCCGTCGAAAATGTCGACATAGTTTTCCCAGACAAAGCCTTCCTCCTCCAGCATCCGCATGGCGGCGCGGCCCGAAGGGTGCGGCTTACCGATCACCGCTCGCGCCTGTTCGGACAGCATGGCGATATAGATCGGGTGCTTGGGCATCAGATCGGCAATGAACTGGTTGCCGTGGCGCGCGTTGAATTCGTCCGCTTCCTGAAAGCTCATGCCGAAAAAGCGGCCCGCAACCCCGTCCCAGAAGGGCGAACCGCCCGCCTCGTCAATCACGCCGCGCAGTTCGGCCAGCGTGCGGTCGGCAAAGCGCGGGCGGTGATTGCGGATGAAGAGATAGCGGCTGCGCGCCAGGAGCAGGCCCAGCCCGCCCGCCCGTTCGCCCGGATGCAGGAACAGCCCGCCCACTTCCGAAGCGCCTTCCAGATCGGTGGACAGGTTCAGGATATCGGCGCGGAAGGTGCGGCCCAGTTCTTCGCTGTGCTGTGTCAAGGCGCCGATGCGGTAGGAATAGAACGGCCATTTGAGGCCCACGGCGGAGAAGATCTGGCAGGTTCCGCGCACTTCTTTCGTGGCGGTGTTTTCCAGCACGAAGACGAACAGATCATCGCCCGGCTCATCCGCCTCGCGCCGGAAAGCGGCGGCGGATTTTTCCAGCTTTGTGCGCAAGGCATTGCGATCGGGCGGCAGATTGGTGAAGCCACCGCCGGTCAACTTGGCCATTTCATACAGCGGTTGCAGATCGGCAAGGCCCGCCGCGCGGATGATGAACGTCACAAGGCATCCCCCTCTGCCAAACGATGCAGGACGACGGCGCTCAAGGCAGCGCGTTCCTTCAGCGAGGGCACGATCATGTATTCCTGCGCCGAATGAATGGCCCCGCCGCGCACGCCCATCGTATCGACGACGGGAACCCCGCAGGCCGCGATATTGTTGCCATCGCACACCCCGCCCGATGGCTTCCAGCCGATGTTCTGCCCCAATGCCGCACCCGCATCGCGCACCAGATCGAACAGCTTTTGCGCCGACGCATCCACCGGCTTGGGCGGGCGACTAATGCCGCCATGGCTGTGTGCGGAAACATCGTGAAGTCTTTCAAGGAATTGCAACAAATCGTTGAAATCCGATAAAAAAGCTTCTGCCGCCTCCCGCGTCTTGGGGCGAATGTTGAAGCGCAGCACGGCGAGTTCGGGCACAACATTATTGGCAGAGCCGCCGTCGATTTTCGCCGGGTTTATCGGCAGGTCGTCATGGCTCATCTGCTTCAGCCGCACCGCGCAATCGGCGGCAGCGACCAGCGCGTTGCGCCCATCCTGCGGATTGCGCCCGGCATGCGCGGCACGGCCGCAGAAGGTGACAGCAAAATTGCCGCTGCCCCCGCGCGCATGGGCCAGCGTGCCATCGGGCAGGGCGGAGGGTTCATAGGTCAGCGCGGCAAACTTGCCCCGCGCCAGCTGCGCAATCAGCGGAGCGGACGAAAGCGAGCCGGTCTCCTCATCCGAATTGAGCAGCACATCGTAACCAATGCGCGCGGCGGCAGGCGAGGTTTCCAGCGCGGCGAGCGCGGCGAGCATCACCGCAATGCCGCCTTTCATATCCGCCGTGCCGGGGCCATTGATCGTATCATCATCCAGCCAGCGCACCTGCTGAAACGGATCGTCGGCGGGAAAAACCGTGTCCATATGCCCGGTGAGGATAAAGCGCCGCTCTGCCTTGGGGCGCACGCTGAGGACCAGATGCCGGCCGTGCTGGCGCGGCACGACATGGCCGCCCGCATCCACCCCCGTCACCTCGGCAGGATCCGCATAGCGCACATCGCCGGGGAGTTTGGAAAGGCAATCGGCGAGCAGACCGGAAAGCTGCGCCAGCCCGTCAAGATTGCCGGTGCCGGTGTTGATCGCCGCCCATGCCAACACCCGATCCAGCATGGCCTGCTGATCGATCCCGGCGACAAGTGCCTGTTCGGTGGAGGTGAGTTGTTTCATCTGCAACCGGGCATAAGCCAATAGGCGGTGCTGTCAATTCCCCGCACCTTAACGCGAGGCTAAGCCCGCAGTGCTAAGGGCCGCGAAAGGCAGCGCAGGGGAAACGCCGTAATGGTGGCCGGAAAACCAAGGGTGGAGCAACGCGTGCGCGCCGTGGTTCGTGCACGGCTGCGCGACAATTTGGGCGAGCGCGATATCTGCCTGATCGACATTTCCACCCGCGGCCTGCTCGCCACCGCGGCGCGCCCGCCTGTGCGCGGCGACTTTGTGGAAATCATCGTCGGCCGCAACCGGATGACCGCGCAGGTGAAATGGACAAGCGAACGGCGCTTTGGCCTGTTGCTGCGCGAACGGGTCAGCATCCCGGCGATGATCGAGGGCGGCAAGGCCTCGGTGATGCTGGCCGCGGCCCGCAGTGCAACGGCGGTGCGCGGAAAAGCCTCCGCCGACTGGTTGAACCCGCTCGTGCTTGCCCGTGCAGGCCAGCTTGGCTTGATGCTTCTGGCCGTGGCGGGGGTGGGGATGCTGCTGACCGAGCTGGTGGCAGGCGGGCTCAATCCGGTGCGCGAGGCGGTGGAGGCTGCGTCGCACTAGCGCGAAAGCGCGCGCGCCAGCGCCACGAAATCGGCAACGGCCAGCGTCTCGGCACGGCGGGTGGGATCGATATCCAGCCCTTCCAGCGCTGCCAGAGCGCCGGGCACGCCTTTCAGGCTTTGCCGCAGCATCTTGCGCCGCTGGCCAAATGCGGCTTCGGTCAGACGGGCGAGCACGGCGGGCTGAACGCCGGGGGGAGCCTGTGCCGGGGTGACATGGACAATCGCACTCATCACCTTGGGGGGCGGGGTAAAAGCGCTGCGGTGGACCTTCATCGCCAGCTTCGGGGTGCTGCGCCACTGGGCCAGCACGGCAAGGCGACCATAGGCATCCGAACCCGCTTCCGCCACGATGCGCTGCGCCACTTCCTGCTGGAACATCAGCGTTAGCGAAGTCCATTGCGGCGGCCATGTTCCGCCCTCGCTTTCAGGCGAAAGCCAGCGGGTGAACAGCGCGGTGCCGACATTATAGGGCAGGTTGGCCACGACGGCGAAGGGCTCCCCCTCCATCAGCGCGCCGTGATCAATCTTCAGCGCATCGCCTTCCACCACATCAAGCTTGCCGGGAAAGGCTGCGCCAAGTTCGGCCAGCGCTGGCAGGCAGCGGCGGTCCATTTCGATCGCGGTCACCTGTGCGCCTGCGCGCAGCAAGGCGCGGGTGAGTCCGCCGGGGCCGGGGCCGATTTCCAGCACGCGCGTGCCCGCCAGATCGCCGGGAATGCGGGCGATGCGGTCCAGCAATTGTTCGTCAAACAGGAAGTTCTGCCCCAGCGCCTTGGACGCGCTGAGGCCGTGCGCGGCGATTACCTCGCGCAGGGGGGGCAGGCTCACGCAGCCGCTGCCCGGAAAACGGCTGCCTGCCGGGCCATGTGGATGGCCGCCAGCAGCGAATCGGGCCGGGCGAGGCCTTTTCCCGCAATGTCGAAGGCGGTGCCGTGATCGGGCGAGGTGCGAATGATCGGCAAGCCCAGCGTCATGTTGACGCCGTTGTCGAAATCGAGCGTTTTCAGGGGCGCCAGCGCCTGATCGTGATACATCGCCACGGCCACATCGTAGGAACCGCGCTTGTGCGGTGCGAACAGCGTATCGGCCGGATGCGGGCCAGTGGCGTTGATGCCTTCGGCCTGCAAGGCGGCAATCGCGGGGGCGATCACGCGTTCTTCCTCGTCGCCCATGCGCCCCTTCTCCCCGGCATGGGGGTTGAGGCCCGCCAGCGCCAGATGCGGGTGGGCAATCCCGAAATCACGCCGGAGCGCGGCGGCGATTACGCGGCAGCGGCGCAGGATCAGGTCCTGCGTAACGGCAGCCGAAACCTGTGCCAGCGGGATATGGATCGTCAGCGGCACGGTGCGCAAGGATGGCCCGGCCAGCATCATGACCGCATCCTCCTCCTCCACGCCGCAGGCATGGGCGAGAAATTCGGTCTGGCCCGGATGGGTAAAGCCGATCGCGGCCAATTGCGCCTTGGCGACCGGTGCCGTCACCAGCGCCGCGACTTCGCCGGACAATGCCAATTGCGCGGCACGGGCCAACGATGCGAGCGCGAGGCGCGCCCCTGCCTCGGTGGGTTGGCCGGGGGTGAAGACACCGTCACCGGCATCGGCCAGCACGGGCAAGGCATCGGGAAATGCGGCCGCTGCGTCTTGCACCCTGTCGATATGCACCAAGGGCAGGGCGATCCCCCGGCTGCTCGCGGCCTGTGCCAGCACACCGGCCCCACCTGTCACAAGAAAGGGCGGCAAGGCGTGTTCGCCCCGCGCCGCCCAGGCAAGGGCAATCAGTTCCGGCCCCACGCCCGCCGGATCGCCCAGCGAAATGGCAAGCGGGGGCAGGTCAGGCACGGGAGACTGCGCCAAGCTTAATTGTATTCGATCACCGCATCGCGGCGCAGGTCGCGCAGGTAACGCTGGGCGCGGCGGTTGATGCGCTCGTTTTCGGTCGTGGTCAGGATTTCGTCGAAGGACGGCCCTGCCATCTGCGCCGGATCGTCGCGCCCGCACAGGATCAGGACGCGCACACCCTGCTGCAAATCGCCAAAGGGCGGGGTGGCTTCACCCACATTCAGTTCCAGCATGACATTCTGCAGCGCATCGGGCAGGGCGCGCACGGCAATGTCGTCGTTGGAGATGACCTCCGCACCAATCGAGGCAGCCTTGGCCTCGGCATCGCCGCAGCCATTGATTGTTGAGACCATGTTGGCGAATTGCTGCGCCCGCAGGGCAGCTTCGGATTCGGGCAGACCGGGGGGGAAATCGATCGAAACCTGCGTCAGGCTCAGCACCGCGTCGCGCGGATCAGCCATGCCGATCTGGCGCCGGTCGATCAGCAGCAGCAGCGAGAAACCACCGGGGATTTCGATCGGGCCGGCAAGCTGGCCCGGCTGCAATTCGCGCGCGGCGGCTTCCAGCGTGGGGTTCTGCAACTGCTCCAGCCGGATCCAGCCCAGATCGCCGCCCACAACCGCGGTGGACGCTTCGGAAAACTGGCGGGCATAGGCCACGAAACTGCCGCCCTGGCGCAGTTGCGTCACGATCTGCTGTGCGTTGGCGAGCACGGCGTCGCGCGTGGCGGGGGTTGCCGAAAGGTAGATTTCTCCGATGCGGTATTCGTACTGCCCGCGCGCTGCCATCAGACGGTCGTAGATTTCCGACACCTCTTCGGTCGAGACGTTGACGAAGGGCGCGATATTGCGACGCAGGAGGCGGTCCCACGCCAGTTCGCCCTGAATCTGCCGCTTCAGCGTCCGCGGCGAGGAACCGATGGATTCGAGATAGGCATCCATCTGCTCCGGCCCGCGCTCGAAGCGTTCGAGCGCGAAGCGGGTGTAGGACTGGTCCACTTCCTCTGCCGTCACAGTCATGTTCTGCGCGGCAGCTTCCTGCACCTGCAGCGTTTCGTCGATCAGGTTGCGCAGCACTTGCAGGCGCAGGCGCGCCATCTCTTCGGGCGGGATCGGAGCATTGTTGGCTGCCACGATCAGGGCCACGCGGTGATCCACATCGGTGCCGGTGATGATGTTGCCATTTACCCGCGCGGTGGCGCGGCGGACATTGGGATCGGCCTGGGCCAGGAAATTGATGTCCTGCGGGAAGTTGAAACCGTCATTCTGGGCGAGCGCGGCTGTCCCGCCAAAAGCGAGCGTGGCGGTGGCCGCAGCGGAGGCGGCAAGAATTCCAAAGGTCTTGGCGAACCGGATCACGTGGTTTTATTCCTGTATGCGGCGCGAAATTGCGCCAGTTTGCGCGATGCTCCTGCCCGATGCAGGCTTAACCCAAGCTGAGCCTGTGGCTGATAGCGGCATTGATACGCGCTGCCAATGCAAGGCGACATCGACGCGGGGATAGCGGCGCGGGAATAGTGGCGCGACCGCTTACCGGAAACCGATATTGCGCAGCGCAAAGTGCACGCGGAACGAATTGCCGCTGCGCGCATCGGCCAGTTCGATGTAATCGCGCCGCCAGGTGAAGCCCATTTCCAGGCAATCATCGGCATAGGCAATACCAAGGCGCGTGCGCAGCGGCTGGAATCCGTCGGCCTGGAAGGTGGGGTCTTCCTCGCGATTGGTCATATTGACCACCGCCGATCCGAACACCGACCAATAACGGGCAAATGCCACGCGCCCTGCCACGCGCAGTTCCTCGCGGTCGCGCAGATCCTCGAAACTGAGGTCCACATTGCGGTCGAGCCGCAGATAGCCGACTTCGACATAGGTGCGATCGTTGCCCAGGGTTGCATCGATCTCGTTGCGGCGCACCGCGAGGTTGTCCTTGTCCAGCCGGAAGCGGTGCGTGAATTTGAGCAGGTCGCGGTAACGCACGGTGGTGCGGCCGACGAAATCGGACCATTGCTCGTTCAGTCCAGTGCCATCGGGAAAGATGGTCGGCTTGTCCGACAGGCGATAGGATTGGCCAAAGGTCGTCTCCAGCCGCCAGCCGGGAAAACTCGCTTCCCAATCAAGGCCATAAGTCAGGCGAACACCGTCTTCCACCCGGTCGTATCCGGGGAAGCGGTTGAGCGCGAAGAGGTTGGAATCCTCAAGGTCGATCGCGCGCGAATCCTCGTTCGGGATGGCGAGGTTGCGCGTATTGGGCGTGGCGACAGCCTGCACGCGCGGGGTGAAGATCTGCGATCCGCCCAGAAATTCGCCGATGAACGGCCACTTCACATCCACCGCCAGCGCCGCCACGGCGCGCGTCTGCCAGCCTTCGCGCCCGCGATAGCTGGGGGTGAGCGTCAGGCCGTTCTGGTTGGAATTGTAGACATCGCCGCGCGCCATGGCGGTTAGCGTGATCTCCTGCCCCAGCGGGGTGATCCGCCGCAAATCCCACTGCGCGCGGGCAAAGGCGCGCTGCGTGTCCTGCCCCTCGGCGCGGGTGATCGCCAGCGTGTTGAATTGCAGGTCAACGCGGCCCCCTGCCACCGGGTCTTCCAGACGGCGGCGGTAATCGAGCAGCGGCAACGCCAGCGGCACCTGCCCCTGATCCACCGGCACCAGCAGCGCCTGCGTGGCCCAGCCCGCCAGCGAGAAATAGCTGTTGGCATCGATCCGCTCGATATTCACTGTCGAGCGGAGGCGGTCCTCGCGCGTGATGTCGTAGCGGCGCAGAACCGTGCGGTCGCTCGCCAGCCGCGCCGATCCGGTGACGCTCCAATTAGGATCAAGCTGGAAGCGGCCATTGGCAAAGATATATCCGCGCAAGCTGCTTTCGGCGACCGGCACGGTGGAATTGAGGCCGATGCGCCGCGAATAGGTGCCGTAGGTGGTGACCTGAAACGCGCCGTTTTCGTTCAACTGGCGGTATTGTGCCGACACCATCGGCGCTGCCGAACTGTAAAGGTAGCCGGTCAGCAACAGGTCGCGGTTATCGGCAATGCGCCAATAGAAGCTGTCGGTGATTTCCAGCCCGTTGGACGCGGTAATGCCGACATCCGGGATGAAGATGCCCGATGTCGCACTGCCATCGGCGGTGATGACAAGGCCCGGCAGCGGCAAGATGCGCCGGCCGAACAGTTCCAGATGCGCGCCGTCGAAATGGATGCGGTCGGTTTCGGCATCATAGCGCACACGCCGCGCGGTGACGCGCCAGCTGGGCCTGCGCGGGCAGCCCTCGGCATCCACCACCGCGCAGGACGAATAGACCGCCATGTCGAGCACGATATTGCCCGCATCGTCGCGCGCCGCCATATCCGCGGCCAGCCGCCCGCCCTGCCGGAAAGCGAGCAGGAGATTGGCCATCGTGCCCGCCTTCAATTCCTGCGTCAGCTCCACACGGTCGGTGAACAACTGGTTCCCGTCGCGGTCGACCAGGCGCACATTTCCCTCGGCCACGATCTCGCCCGTTTGCCGGTTCCAGACGATCGCCTCGGCCCGCACCGATTCGTCGCCCGATCGCGCAAGGACATTTCCCGATGCGGTGACGGTGTCGGTCTCGTTATTATATTGCAGCGTGTCCGCCTCGAATGCGATGCGGCGTTCCCCTTGGGCCGTGGCCTGCGTGGCGGGGCTGTCCTGCGCCGCAGCAATTGCCGGACACAGGATCAACGCACCGGCCAGCAGGACTGCTGCCATGGCCTTGCGATCACCGGGCAGACGGGCTGGCAAAAGGGACGAAGCGGGGGGGAGCATGGCTTGCCTATCGCACCACCCGTGCTTAACTGCAACGCCAGCATTTGTGCAGGCGCACACCGCCCGCCGCTTCCCGCAATCGGATCACCGGAGAACCCATGCAGATTACCTTTGCCGACAGCCTTCCCCAATCTCCCCGCTTGCTGGCGCGCCTGGTGGAGCAGGACAGCTTGCCCGCCGACCTGCCGGTGGCGATCGTGCAGGGGGCTGAGGCCAGCCGCTTTTCGGGCAAAGCCGCGCAGCTGTTCGAAGGCTTTGCCGAGCTCAATGGCGTGGTCACCCGCCTTGCCTTGGCCGGAATTGGCAAGGCTGAGGGCAATGGCCGTGCCGCGAACCTTGAACGCGCGGGTGCAGCGCTCGCCGCGCGTTATCTGACATCGGGCGAGACGCAATTGGTGCTCGACCTTTCGGGCAGCACCCTGTCGGCGGACGAGGTGGCAAGCGTGCTGCTGGGTCTGCGGCTGCGCTGCTGGCGCTGGGATGCCTATCGCACGAAGCTGAAAGACGAGCAGAAAAAAAGCCTTGCCGAAGTGGTCGTGGCAGGCGCGCCCGAAGGCACGGCAGCGGCATGGGACGTGGAACAGGCGATCGCAACCGGGGTGGAGTTTACCCGCGAGCTGGTGGCGGAACCGGCCAATGTGATCTTCCCGCAAAGCTTCGTCGAACGCTGCCAGGCGCGGCTGGCGGGCACCGGCGCGGAAATCGCCGTGCTGGACGAGGACGAGATGCGCCAACTGGGCATGGGCGCGCTCCTGGGCGTTGCGCAGGGTTCGGTGAAGAAGCCCAAGCTGCTGGTGATCAAATGGCTGGGCGGCAAGGCGGGCGACGCGCCGACCGTGTTCGTGGGCAAGGGCGTCACTTTCGATACCGGCGGCATTTCGATCAAGCCTGCCGCCGGCATGGAAGACATGAAATGGGACATGGGCGGCGCAGGCGCGGTGGCGGGCGCAATGCTGGCGCTGGCCGGACGCAAGGCGAAGGCCAATGTCATCGGCGTGTGCGGCCTTGTCGAGAATATGCCCGACGGCAACGCCCAGCGCCCCGGCGATGTGGTGACCACGATGAGCGGGCAGACCGTCGAAGTCATCAACACCGATGCCGAAGGTCGGCTGGTGCTGTGCGATGCGATGACTTACGCGCAGCGCGAATTCGCCCCCAAGGTCATGGTCGATCTCGCCACGCTGACCGGCGCAATGATTATCGCGCTGGGGATGGAGCACGGCGGGCTGTTTTCGAACAGCGACACGCTGGCCGACAAGCTGCTGGCAGCGGGCAAGGCGAGCGGGGACAAATTGTGGCGCTTTCCGCTGGCGCCCGAATACGACAAGCTGATCGACAGCCCGATTGCCGACATGAAGAATATCGGCGGCCGCTGGGCCGGATCAATCACTGCGGCGCAATTTCTCCAGCGCTTTGTCGAGGACGGCGTCGAATGGGCGCATCTCGACATTGCCGGGATGGTCTGGGCCGACAAGCCGGGCGCGACCTGGGACAAGGGCGCAACGGGTTACGGCGTGCGCCTGATCGACCGGTTCGTGCGCGAAAATTGCGAAAAGTAAGGGTTCGGGCTCCTCAGGGTGCGGGTCGGGTTCTATCTCCACGGCAATCAGCCGGTTGAGCGTGTCCTGCCGCAGATCGCCCGCGCGGCGCTGGGGCAGGGGCAGCGGCTGCTGGTGGTTTCGGGCGACGATGCGCAGCTCGCCGCGCTCGACAAGGCGTTGTGGGAGCAGTTTCCCGAACACTTCCTGGCGCATGGCTTTGCCGGCGGGCCGCATGATGCACGCCAGCCCGTGCTGCTGGCGGACAGTTGCGCCAATGCCAACGGGGCCGAAGTTGTCGCGCTGGCGGACGGGCAGTGGCGCGAGGAGGCGGCAACTTTCCCGCGCGCCATCCTGCTATTCGACGAAAACGCGCGCGGTTCGGCTCGCGCCATCTGGCGCCAGTTCGACGGCAAAACCGATGTGGAACGCGAATTTTTCGAAATCGAGGGTGGCAAGTGGGTGCGCAAGGCGTAAAACCTTGAACCGAATAAGGAGAGGGATGATGCGGAAACTGGCTCTTGCGATCGGTGGCACCCTGACGCTCGCCGCCTGCGGATCGGGCAATGAAGGCACGATCCAGACCGAAGATGGCGAAATCGCCTACGATATCGACCAGTCGGGCGAGGAGACCAATGTCACCATCACCGCCGAAGATGGCAGCACGGTTGTGGCCCAATCGGGCAGCGGCACGGCCGATTTTCCCGACGGCTTCTCGCTCTACCCCGGCGCGACCGTCGTCTCCAGCATGGTGATCAATGCCAATGACGGGGCAGGTTCGATGATCACGGTGCAGAGCAGCGCCACGCCCGAAGAACTGGCCGCGCATTATCGGCGCGAGGCGGAGGCGGCGGGCATCACCATTTCCATGAACGCCACCGTCAACGGCAGCGTGATGATCAACGGCGAGGGGCCTAATGGACGGACCTTCAGCTTCAGCGCCTCGCCCAATGGCGATGAAACCAGCGGGCAGCTGATCGTGGGGATGGGCGGCTGACGCAAAGCCCGCATATCACCCGCGCCCTTGCCCAAAGCGACGCGGGGCGCTAGGGGCGCGCCCGACAGGCCCCCAAGGGGACCCAGCCGGATCTTAACGCAATCGAGGAAATTCCCATGGCGGTTACCCGCACCTTTTCGATCATCAAGCCCGACGCCACCCGCCGCAATCTGACCGGTGCGGTCACGAAGATGCTAGAAGACGCCGGCCTGCGCGTCGTTGCCAGCAAGCGGATCCGCATGACGCGCGAACAGGCCGAAGGCTTCTATGCCGTGCACAAGGAACGCCCCTTCTTTGGCGAACTGGTGGAATTCATGACCAGCGGGCCGGTGGTGGTGCAGGTGCTGGAAGGCGAAGACGCGGTGAAGCGCAACCGCGACATCATGGGCGCGACCAACCCGGCTAATGCCGAACCCGGCACGATCCGCCGCGAACTGGCCGAATCGATCGAAGCCAATTCGGTCCACGGCAGCGACAGCGACGAAAACGCCGCGATCGAAATTGCCTTCTTCTTCCAGCCGGACGAAATCGTCGGCTGATTGGCCTTCGATGCTAGAATCAATCACCCCGTCGGAGCGATCCGGCGGGGTTTTTGATTGCGCGCAAGGATTTGGCGGGCGCTGGGGCTAGGCTGAAACCAGTCGCAGCGGCCAGAAAGAGTATCAGCCCATGTCGCACACACCGCACGAACTCGCCGCCGAATTTCCGCAGGACGCCGCGGCTATCCACGCGCTGAAGATGAACGATCCCCACTTTGCCAAGCTGGCCGATGCCTATCACGAAGTGAACCGCGCAATTCACCGCATTGAAAGCGGGATCGAGGCGGCATCAGACGAACGCACCGAAAATCTCAAGAAGAAGCGGCTGGCGCTGCTCGACGAGATTTCCCCGATCATCGCCAAGGCCCGCGCTGCGCAGGTCTGACCGGGATCAGCGGCGCGCCACGTAATCGGCAAACATCCGCGGATAAAGCTGGTATTCGGCCAGCAGGACGCGGCGCGCCAGGCTTTCGGCCGTGTCGGTGGGCAAAATCGCCACCGGCATCTGACCCAGCACGGGGCCGCCATCCAGTTCCGCCGTCACCACATGCACCGAACAGCCGCCGTAACGGTCGCCCGCGTCAATCGCGCGCTGGTGCGTGTCCAGCCCCTTGTATTTCGGCAGCAGTGAGGGGTGGGTGTTGACCATGCGCCCCTCCCACCCGGCCACGAAAGCAGGGGTCAGCACCCGCATATAGCCGCACAGCGCCAGATATTCCGCGCCGGCCGCCCGCAGCGCTGCATCCATGATCGCTTCATGTGCCTCACGCTCCATCCCGCGATGGCTGTGGGCGAAGGTGGCAATGCCTTCCGCCGCCGCAATGCCAAGGCCGGGAGCTTCGGGCACATTGCTCGCCACCAGCACGATCTCGTAGGGGCAACCGGGCAGTTTGGAGGCGAACAGCAGCGCCGACATGGTGGTGCCATTGCCCGAAAGCAGGCAGGCAACCTTTGCCTTAGGCATTGTGCGTGGCTTCCCACGCCGACTTGGCCGACCAGGTTTCGACCGATCCCCTGACCGTGCAGCCCTTCGGCCCCTCCACGATCTCGCCGATGCGGTGGACGGTCTCGCCCGCTTCGGTCAGCAGAGTGGTCACCAGGTCGACCTTTTCAGGCACAACGGCCAGAACCATGCCGATGCCGGTGTTGAAGGTGCGCGCCATTTCGGGTGGTTCAATGTTCCCCTGCGCCTGCAGGAAGGCCATCAGGCGCGGCAGTTCCCAGCTATCGGCATCGATCACGGCATGGGCACCGGCAGGCAGCACGCGCGGCACGTTTTCCAGCAGGCCGCCGCCGGTAATATGCGCCAGCGCATCTATATGCCCTGCGCGGATCACCGGCAGCAGGCTTTTGACGTAAATGCGCGTCGGTTCGATCAGGTAATCGATCAGCAGCCGGTCGGCATCGAACAAAGCGGGGCGGTTCATCGCCCAGCCCTTGTCCGCCGCCAGCCGCCGCACCAGCGAATAGCCGTTCGAATGCACCCCGCTGGAGGAAAGGCCCAGCAGCACATGGCCCGGCGCCACGCGGTCGCCTGTCAATTGCTCGCCGCGTTCCACCGCGCCGACGCAGAAACCGGCAAGGTCGTAATCCCCGGCGGCATACATGCCCGGCATTTCCGCCGTTTCGCCGCCGATCAGCGCGCAGCCCGCGATCTTGCAGCCTTCGGCAATACCCGCAATCACCCGTTCGGCAACGCCGTTATCCAGCTTGCCGGTGGCGAAATAGTCGAGGAAGAACAACGGTTCCGCGCCCTGAACGATCAGATCGTTCACGCACATGGCGACAAGATCGATCCCGATGGCATCATGCCTGTCGTGATCAATGGCGAGCTTCACCTTGGTGCCCACGCCGTCATTCCCGGCCACCAGCAGAGGATCCTTGTAGCCCGCCGCGCGCGGGTCGAAAAAGCCGCCAAAGCCGCCAATCTCGCCGTCCGCGCCGGGGCGGGCGGTGGCCTTCACCAGCGGGCCAATGGCTTTCACCAGCCGGTTGCCCGCATCGATCGAGACGCCCGCCTGTTCATAGGTGTAAGAGGATGAGTTCGAAGTCATGCACGGCCAATGGCGCATTCCTGCTTGGATTTCCACTCGCCTTTGGGCAGAAGGGCTGCGATTTCCCCGATGCTGACCATTGCCCGCCACTCTTTCCCGCAATCGCAACGCTTCAGCTGGCGCTTTGCCGCGCCTGTGCTGCTGGTGCTGGCGGTGCTGGGCGCGGCCAGCCTGTGGGCGCAGGTTGCGGGCGAGCGCGGGATCGCGCCCGTTGCCAGCTCCACCGATATCGAGGTGTCGGGCATCGAAGTGAATGTGACCGGCGACAACCCGCAGGATGCACGCGAGAAGGGCTGGCTGGAGGCGCAACGCTTGGCCTGGGCGCGGATTGACGGGCCTTCCATTCCCGATTCGCGGTTGCAGAGTTTGGTTTCGGCCATCGTGGTGGAGGAAGAGCGGCTTGGCCCTCGCCGTTATATTGCGCGGCTTGGCATCATTTTTGACCGAAGCCGTGCGGGTGCCCTTCTGGGCGCAGGCGGGGCGCGGACGCGGTCGGCCCCCATGCTGACCTTGCCGGTGATGTTGACCGGGGGCAGCGCGACGATGTTCGAATACCGCAATCCGTGGCAGCGCGCCTGGGCGGAATACCAGTTCGGCTCCTCCACCGTGGACTATGTGCGGCCATCGGGTGCGGGAGGCGAATCGCTGCTGTTGACATTCGGGCAGACCGGGCGGCGCAGCCGTGCGTGGTGGAACAGCGTGCTCGACCAATTCGGTGCCGCCGATGTGCTGGTGCCGGTGGCGCGGCTGGAACATGCGTGGCCCGGCGGCCCGATCACCGGCCATTTCACCGCGCGTTACGGGCCGGACAACCGCTTCCTTGCCCAATTCACCATGCGCGCGGATGGCCCCGCCCAATTGCCCGATATGCTGCGCCGTGCTGTTGCCCGGTTTGACGAACTGTTTCAGCGTGCATTGGCCGATGGCACGCTGCGCCCCGACCCAACCCTGACGCTCGACAATATCGAGATCAGTCCGGAAATCCGCGCGCTGATCGAGGCGGGCCGTGCCGCCGAAGTCTCTGCAACCGAAGATCCGACGCGTCCGCAACTCACCCTGCCCGCAGACAGTGGGCAAGCTGGCACGCAGCCGGTGCAGGCGCCGACGGTCAGCGCCATCATTGTGCAGGCTGCAACGCCCGATGCGCGCAGTTTCGATGCGACTTTGACAGGTCTGCGCAGCATAGGCGGGGTGCGCGGCCTGTCGGTTTCCAGCACCGCGATTGGCGGCACGTCGGTGGTGCAGGTGAATTATGCGGGCAGCCTGCAGGATCTGGCCGCAGCCCTGCGCGCCGCCGGTTGGCAGGTGACGGTCGGCAACAATGCCCTCGCCATTTCGCGCTGATCGGGCGTAAAGCCTCTGGCACTTCGCCATGTCACAGATTGCCTTGCCTTTGTCGCTTGCCGGAACCGGGCCGGCCCGCATCGTGATCGGCACGGCCAATGCCCATGTGGCCGATGCACTGGCCCATCCGGAAAGCTGGCCATTCCACACCGCCGTTCTCACCGGCCTGCCGCGTTCGGGCAAGAGTTTGCTGGCGCGCTGGTTCGCTGCTGGCGGGCGGGGCGAGGCGATTGATGATGCGCATCGGCTGGCCGAGGACGCGCTGTTCCATCGCTGGAACCGCGCGCAGGAAAGCGGCACCCCGCTGCTGATCGTTGGCGGGGAGCCGCCGTGGGAAATCGCGCTGCCCGATCTGCGATCGCGGCTGGGCGCGGCCTTGCAACTGGAAATCGGGCAACCCGATGATGCAATGGCGGGCGAACTGCTGCTGTCGATGGCGGCAGAGCGCGGGCTGGTGCTGGGGCCCGATGCAGCGGCCTATCTGGTGCCGCGGGCGGGCCGCGCCTTTGCCGATCTGGAAGCGCTGGTGGCGATGATCGACCGCTTGTCTCTGGAAAGAAAATCCCCACCTTCGCCCGGTATCTGGCGCGCGGCGCTGGAAGCCTTGCACGGCCCGGACGAGCCGCGCTTGCTTTGATGCAGGTTTGGTGGGAAGCTGGAGGGTGAGATGTTCGACCGGTTGATCAGCTATCTGGATTCCATCCGTGCCCGCGATCCCGCCCCGCGTTCGCGCTGGGAAATCCTGCTGTATCCCGGCGTATGGGCCATGGCTTTTCACCGCCTGGCGCATTGGCTGTTCGAAGGGCGGCTCTATTTCCTCGCCCGCTTCGTCAACCATCTGTCGCGTTGGCTGACCGCAATCGACATTCATCCCGGCGCGAAGATCGGGCGCAACCTGTTCATCGATCACGGCTTTACGGTGATCGGCGAAACGGCGGAGATTGGCGACAATGTCACGATCTACCAATGCGTCACGCTGGGCGGAACCAATCCGACCAATGGCATCGGCGGCAAGCGGCATCCAACCTTGTGCGACAATGTGATCATCGGATCCGGCGCGCAGGTGATTGGCCCGATCACCGTTGGCGCACGGGCGCGCGTGGGCGCCAACGCCGTGGTCACCGACGATGTGCCCGAAGGCGCAACGATGATCGGCCTCAAGGCGCGTTCCACGCTGGTGCCGGCCGAAACCTGGCTGCGCGAATTCATTCCCTATGGCACGCCCTGCGATGAACCGTGCGAAGAACTGCGCGGCGGGGCCGAGGCGCGGGTGGAAAAGCTGGAGCGTGAACTGGCTGAACTGAAAGCGGAACTGGCGGCGCTGCGCAATGCCACGGCACCGGCTGCCGCTCCGGCTGCACGCCGCCGCAAGACGGGGAACGCCGCCTGATGAGCGGAGCGGGCGATTTCACGCTCGTCCCGTTTCCCCGACCCAATGCAAACGCGCAGGTCGGTTTTGACCGGGCCGAACTGTCGCGCATACTCGACCTGTATGGTCGCATGGTGGCGGCGGGCGAATGGCGCGATTACGCGATGGACTTCACCAAGGATTACGCGGTCTTTGCCGCCTACCGCCGCACAGCCGATGTGCCGCAAATGCGGCTGGAAAAGCGCCCCGCCTTGCGCAACCGGCAGGGCATGTGGGCGCTGTTTGGCGAACACGGCCAGGTGCTGAAACGCGGACACGATCTGTCGGGCGTGCTTGCCCCGGTGGAACGGCGTCTGGTCAAGCTGGTCTAGCACCAAGGCGGCGCAGCGCTTCCATCAGATCATCAAAATGGTCGATCAGAAAATCCGCCCCCAATTCGTGCGGCGGCACATCGTGATAGCCGAAGGACAGGCCCACAACTGGCACACCTGCATTCTTGGCCGCCAGCACATCGAAGGTCGAATCGCCCACCATCGCAAAGGGCCCGCCGCCCAGCCGTGCCACGGTTTCGTGAATCATGTCGGGCGCCGGCTTCGCACGCTCGCGGCCCAGCGTGTCGCCGCCCATGATGCTGGCAAAGCGGTGCGTCAGCCCCAGTTCGCCCAGCAGCAGGCGGGCCAGATCTTCCGCCTTGTTCGTCACGACGGCCAGCTGCACATCGTGCGTCGCCAGCGCATCAAGCGCATCGAGGCAGCCGGGATAGGGCACCGTATTGGCCGCGATATTGGCGGTGTAATGTTCCAGCAGGCGTTCGTGCAGATCCTCGAAATGTGCCGGCTCCACCGCGCCGCCGGTGACATCCAGCGCGCGTTCCAGCATGCGCCGTGCGCCCCCGCCGATCAGCGAACGGGTGGTCTCCAGCGAGACTTCGGGCCGCCCCGCGGCGCGCAGCGCGTGGTTGACGGCCGGGGCCAGATCAAGCGCCGAATCGACCAGCGTTCCGTCCAGGTCAAAGCCGACGATGCGAAAGGGAATTGCTGTCATCCCCGCCGATCTGCCTTGCCTGAGTGGAATCCGCAATGATTTGGTGGCATTGCTGCGCGCATGATGGAAGCTGAACGCCCGGTCGCCGCCGTGGTCCTTGCCGCGGGCAAGGGCACCCGCATGAACAGTGCCAAGCACAAGGTGCTGCACGAAATCGGCGGCAAGCCGATGATCGCGCATCTGCTGGACGAAGTCGCCCGCATCGGCCCCGCCCGCACCGTGGCGGTGGTGGGCGAGGCGCGCGAGCAGGTGCAGGCTTTTCTGGGCGATGCCGTTTCCTATGCCGTGCAGGATCCGCAATTGGGCACCGGCCATGCGGTGATGCAGGCGCGCGCGGCGCTGGAAGGCTTCGTGGGCGATGTCCTCATCATGTATGGCGATGTGCCCTTTGTGCGCGCCGAAACGATGATGGCGATGCTCAAGCGTCTCCACGCCGAGGACGCGCCTGCCGCCGTTGTGCTTGGCTTCAAGCCGTGGGACGCGCGGCAATATGGCCGCGTGTTGGCGGATGGCGACCGCATATTGAAAATGGTCGAATTCAAGGATGCGAGCGAGGAGGAGCGCGCCTGCCCCTTGTGCAATTCGGGCCTGATGGCGGTGCGCAGCGATATCCTGTTCACGCTGCTGGAAAAGGTCGGCAATGCCAATGCGCAGGGCGAATATTACCTGCCCGATATCGTCAATATCGCGATTGCCGCCGATGTGCCCTGCGCCGTGGTGGTGACGCCTGATGCGGACGAAGTGGCCGGCATCAACAGCCGTGCCGAACTGGCCGATGCGGAAATGCGCTTTCAGCAAGGAATGCGCGCCAAGGCGATGGCCAAGGGCGCCACGCTGATCGCGCCCGAAACCGTGTTTTTCAGCCACGACACCGTGCTGGGCGCCGATGTGCTGGTGGAACCCCATGTGGTCTTCGGCAAAGGTGTTGTGGTGGCGGATAATGTCCGCATCCGCGCCTTTTCGCATCTGGAAGGCGCGACGCTGGCCGAAGGGGTGGAGATCGGCCCCTATGCCCGGTTGCGGCCCGGTGCGGTGCTGGAGGCGGGCGCGAAGGTCGGCAATTTTGTCGAGGTGAAGAACGCGACGATGGGCGAAGGGGCCAAGGCCAATCACCTCACCTACCTGGGCGATGCCACGGTGGGGGCGGGCGCGAATATCGGCGCGGGCACGATCACCTGCAATTACGATGGCTATTTCAAGCACCGGACGGTGATCGGGCAGGGGGCCTTCATCGGATCCAACTCCGCGCTGATTGCGCCGGTCACGATCGGGCGAGACGCCATCGTGGCGGCGGGCAGCGCGGTCAGCCGCGATGTGGCTGATGGCGAATTGCGCATGGTGCGCGCCGAACAGCTGGTGAAGCCTGGCTGGGCCGACCGGTTTCACGACGCGATGAAAAAGAAGAAAGAGGGCCTGAAGAAATGAGCGATCGCTATGAAGGCAAGCCTTTTCTGCGCCTGCTCGATTCCTATGTCCTGTCGGCCATCGGCGCGCTGGATCAGGCGAATGAAGACTGGCTGACCGCGGCGGAGCCTCATTTCCGGCACATATTCGGCGAGGCTGGAAGCTGGCGTGAGATCGTGGCGGCGCGGATGCAATTTCCCGCTGGCATGGAGGCGGCCATTGCCGAGGTGTGGGAAATGGGCCGCGCCAACTTTGCCCAGCAGGCACTGGATGAACCGGACCCGGTGCAGTTTGCCTATACCTTCGTAGACACCAATTTTCCGCACTAGACGGAAACAGGTTTGCTGTGATCATACGAAATACCAAGGATTTCCCGGCAGAATTGGCCGGCATCCGCGTCCCCTGTATCCTCTAGAGAAAGCCAGACCAGCATGTGCGGAATTATCGGTATCGTCGGCAAGGAATCGGTTGCGGATCGGCTGATCGATGGCCTGCGGCGGATGGAATATCGCGGCTATGATTCGGCGGGCATCTGCACCGTGCACGAAGGCGCGCTGGTGCGCCGCCGGGCCGAGGGCAAGCTGGCCAATCTGGTCCGCGAAGTGGCCGCCAATCCCGCGCCCGGCTTGGTAGGCATTGCCCACACACGCTGGGCCACGCACGGCGCACCCACCGCGCGCAACGCGCACCCGCACGCGACCGGGGAAGTCGCCATCGTGCACAACGGCATCATCGAGAACTTTGCGCCCCTGCGCGCCGAACTCGAAACGCGCGGCCGCCGCTTTGAAAGCGAGACCGACAGCGAGGTGGTGGCGCATCTGATTTCCGAACAGGTCGAGGCGGGCAAATCCCCGCGTGAAGCCGTGTCCGCCGTCCTGCCGCGCCTGCGCGGCGCGTTTGCGCTGGCGATTGCCTTTCGTTCGCATCCCGATCTGCTGATCGGCGCGCGGCTGGGTTCGCCGCTGGTGGTGGGTTTGGGCGACGGGGAAAACTATCTCGGTTCCGACGCGCTGGCGCTGGCATCGCTTACGCAATCGGTGATCTACCTTGAAGAAGGCGATTGGGTGGAAATCACCCGCGATTCCATTGCCATTCACGATGCGGCCAGTGTCCCCGTGGAACGGCCCGTCGTGGCATCGGGCGCCAGCGCGGCAGCGATCGAGAAGGGGCCGTATCAGCACTTCATGCAGAAGGAGATATTCGAGCAGCCCACCGTGGTGGCGCAAACTCTCCGATCCTATCTGCGTCCGCTCGAAAGGCAGGTTGCCCTGCCGCAGATCGATTTTGACATTTCGGCGGTGAACCGGATCACCATCGTCGCCTGCGGCACCAGCTATTACGCGGCGATGGTGGCCAAATACTGGTTCGAAAGCTTTGCCCGCGTGCCGGTGGACATCGATTTCGCCTCCGAGTTTCGGTACCGCGACCCGATCCTGCCCGCAGGCGGCCTCGCGCTGTTCATCAGCCAGAGCGGGGAGACGGCGGATACGCTGGCGGCTCTCAGGCATTGCAAGGCGGCAGGCCAGACGATTGCCGTGGTGGTCAATGTGCCCACGAGCACCATGGCGCGCGAGGCCGATCTGCTTTTGCCCACCCATGCCGGGCCGGAAATCGGCGTGGCGAGCACCAAGGCCTTTACCTGCCAATTGGCCGTGCTGGCGGCGCTCGCTGCGCATTTTGCGGTCAAGAAGGGCCGGATGAGCGCGGCGGAAGAAGCCGAGATCGTCGCGCATCTGATGGAAGCGCCCGCCAGCCTCAACCTGGCGCTGGAACATGATGACGAGATCAAGGCGATGGCCCCGCTGATCGCCCCGGCACGCGATGTGCTGTATCTGGGGCGCGGCCCTGATTTTCCGCTGGCGCTGGAAGGGGCGCTCAAACTCAAGGAAATAAGCTATATCCACGCCGAAGGCTACGCCGCCGGCGAGATGAAGCATGGCCCCATCGCGCTGATCGACGAGGCGGTGCCGGTGATCGTGATCGCGCCATCTGGCCCGCATTTCGAAAAGACCGTCTCCAACATGCAGGAAGTGCGCGCGCGCGGCGGCAAGATCGTGCTGATTTCGGATGCCGAAGGGCTGGCAGAGGCGGGCGCGGGCTGCCTTGCCACCATCGAAATGCCGCGTGTCCACCCGCTGATTGCGCCGCTGGTCTATGCCGTGCCGGTGCAGTTGCTGGCCTACCATGTCGCCTGCTTCAAGGGCACCGATGTGGATCAGCCGCGCAATCTGGCAAAATCCGTCACGGTGGAGTGAATCCGCGCGGTCGGCTTTACGCGTCGCTAACGCTTGCGCGTTATTCCCCGATGCGTGGCTGAAGATGTAACAGGACTTCCGGGACTGCCATTGCGCCTTGGCGTGATGGAGGTGCTGGGCTTCAAGGACCCCTGCGAAGGGGATTGGGCGCGCCTGCGCGTGGTGCAATACCGCGAGCTGTTCAATTCCGCGCTGGTGCGCGTGGTCGGCCATTCGGTGGCGGCGCTGATTACCGTCTCGCTTTTCCTTGGCAATGTCTCGGCGCTGCTGCTGGGTGCGTGGGTAATTGCCCTGGCTCTGGCGTTGGGACATGTGCTGACGATTGAACGCCAGCTTGCCACGCTTGACCGGCGACTGATGACGCGGGCCGAATTCAACCGCCATTGTCTCTCGATTGCCGGGCTTGCAACGGCGTGGAGCATGACCCTGCTGGTTTTCGTCCCCTTTGGCGATCCGGGGGAACACGCGACATTGTGGATGCTGGTGGCCATGCTGGTGGCGGGATCGGCGGTAAAGCTGAAGCAGGCCCCCGTCATCACGCTGACCTGGGCGGTGATCGGCGGGGCGGCGGGTCTCTTCTCGTTCCTTGTTGCCGGCGATTACCTGCTCGCAGCGTCCTGCATCCTCTACGGCTTCGTGATCGTGGCGGGGTCGATCGAGAATGCCAAGACATTCCTGACCGCTCGGATAGCCGAAGCCGGGGTCGCCGAAAAGGACGAGGTCGTCTCGCTGCTTCTGCGCGAGTTCGAGGAGCATCAGGCCGATTGGCTGTGGCAGATAGATACGCAACGCCGCATTCGCGGCGCCAGCCCGCGCTTTGCCTATGCACTGAGTCGCGAAGCGCGCGACGTGGACGGCAAGCTGTTCATGGAAATGCTGGCTGGGCCGGGGTGGAATTCGGGCAACCTTCCCGCGTCGCTGCACGAACTGGCTGAAAAGCTGCGCCGCCGCGAAAGTTTCGCTGATCTGGTAGTGCAGGTGGAAGTGCCTGCGGGCCGCCGTTGGTGGGAACTTTCGGGCACGCCGCTGCTGGACGAGGAGGGCAATTTTGCCGGCTTCCGCGGCGTGGGTTCGGATGTCACGCAGGAACGCGAATCGTCCGAGAAGATCGCCTATCTCGCCCGCTATGACACGCTGACCGGCCTACCCAACCGCCTGATGCTGACCGAAGGTCTGGCCGAAGCGCTGCGCTATGCCGCGCAATGGAAAACGCGCTGCGCCTTCCTGATGATCGATCTTGATCGCTTCAAGGCTGTGAACGATTCGTTGGGCCACCATGTGGGCGACCGGCTGCTGGCGCAGGTTTCCGCGCGCCTGCAATCGGTGATGACCAAGAACGAGCAGGTGGGCCGCCTCGGCGGAGACGAGTTTGCGGTGGTCATCCGCGACGCATCGCGCAGCGGGCATGTGGAGGAAGTGGCCGACCGCATCGTGAAGGCCGTGTCCGAACCCTATCTGGTGGACAATCACACGCTGTATATCGGCGCATCGGTCGGCTCTGCCATCGGCCCGCGTGATGGGGCGACGGTGGAAGCGCTGATGCGCAATGCCGATCTGGCGCTGTATCAGGCCAAGGACGATGGCGGCGGCAAGCATCGCCAGTTCATGCCTGCGCTGCACAGCAACGCGCAGGAACGGCTGAAGCTCGAAGCCTCTTTGCGCACAGCCATCGGCAAGCAGGAGCTGGAACTGCATTTCCAGCCGGTGGTGAATGCACGCAGCGAAAACGTGGTCAGTTTTGAGGCGCTGCTGCGCTGGAACAGCAAGGATCACGGCTTTGTCAGCCCGGCCAAGTTCATCCCGCTGGCCGAGGATACGCGCCTGATCGTGCCGATTGGCGAATGGGTGCTGCGCGAAGCGTGCCGCCATGCGATGGCCTGGCCCGAAGACATCAAGGTGGCGGTGAATGTGTCGGGCGAACAATTGCTCGATCCGCGCTTTGCCCAGACCGTGGTGCGCGCACTTGGCGATGCGGCCTTGCCCGCGCACCGGCTGGAAATCGAAGTTACCGAAAGCGTGTTCCTGCGCGACGGGCGCACCGCGCGTCAGGCACTGGAGGAAGTGCTGGCGCTGGGCTGTTCAATCGCGCTCGATGATTTCGGGACGGGCTATTCCTCGCTCGGCTATCTGCGCACTTTGCGCTTCTCCACGATCAAGGTGGACCGCAGCTTCGTGCAGGGCGCGGCGCAGGGCAGCCAGGAAAGCCTTGCCATCATCAACGCCGTGGTCGCCATGGCGCAAAGCCTGGAAATGTCCACCACGGCCGAGGGCGTGGAGGATGCGGCACAGGCGGCGCTGGTGCGCGACATGGGCTGCACCAAGATCCAGGGTTACTATTTTGGCCGCCCGATGGGCGCGCTGGAAGCCCGCAGCCTGGTGGTGAAGCGCCGCAACACCGCCGCGGCTTAATTATCTTTTCGAAGGCCCATCCGGGCCTTCGTCCTCGCTAGGCGGGCAGGCAAGCTGCCCCCGCTGCGGGCGGGCGCTGAAAATCAGGCCACGCTCAGGCTGGCGAATACGCTTTCGAACATTGCGCGCCCGTCGCTGCCGCCGTGGGCGGCCTCAATCGCGCGTTCGGGGTGCGGCATCATGCCCAGCACATTGCCGCCTTCGTTCAGGATCCCGGCGATGTCGCGCTGCGAGCCGTTGACATTTTCGGCATAACGGAACGCAACCCGACCTTCGCTTTCCAGCCTGTCGAGCGTATCGACATCGGCAAAGTAATTGCCGTCGTGATGCGCCACCGGGATGTGAATCACCTGCCCCGCTGCATAGCGGGTGGTGAACAGTGACTGGCTGTTTTCCACTTTCAGCGCCACGGTGCGGCAGATGAAGGTCTGCCCCGCATTGCGCATCAGCGCGCCCGGCAGAAGTCCGGCTTCGGTCAGCACCTGAAATCCGTTGCACACGCCCAGCACCGGCACGCCGCGCGCAGCCGCGGCGATCACGCCCCGCATGATCGGGCTTTTCGCTGCCATCGCGCCCGAACGCAGATAATCGCCGTAGGAAAAGCCGCCGGGCAGGGCGATGAAATCAAGCCCATCGGGCAATTCGGCATCGCCGTGCCAGACGCGCAGCGGCGCGCGGCCCGAAATCCTTTCGATCGCCACCGCCATGTCGCGGTCGCAATTGGAGCCGGGAAAGGTGATGACAGCGGCGCGCATCAGGCCGCTCCGGCCGTTTCGGGCAGCTTCTCGATGCGGTAATTCTCGATCACCATATTGGCGAGCAGCTTGCTGCACATATCGTCGAGCGCTTCGTCGCTGGTGCTGTCGGCCACATCCATTTCGATCAGCCGGCCAATGCGCACATCGGCCACGCCTTCAAAACCCAGCCCTTCCAGCGCATGATGCACCGCGCGTCCCTGCGGATCGAGCACGCCGGGCTTCAGATTGACGAAGATGCGGACTTTCATGGGCGGATCACTTTCGTGCGTAATGGAGTCGGAACCAGTGCCACCGCCTATGACGCTTGCCCGGCCAACGGGCAAGAGGGGAGGGGGCCGGTGCGGCGCTGATCAGGGCGCGCGGCAGGCCGAGGCATCGGCCAGCCAATCCACTTCGCCTGCGGCAGGAACGCGGGTAATCCCCGGCGCAGCGATCTGGCGCTGGCTTTCGCTTTGCGGATTGCGCCGCAAAGAGGCGAAGCTGCGCGAATTGTCGAAACCGGGAATGGCGGCATTGGCCGCATCCGCTTCCGACGCGGTGATTTCATCATGCATTGTGCGGCGGCTCATCACCGTGCGCACTTCACCGCCCGTGAGATCCGCCATGCGCCAGAAAGCAACGCCGCCAATCTCGACATTCATGGCATCGGCGCTGTGCGTCCAGCTTTGGCGGCCGCTGGTGGCCGGCAGCCGCACCGTGGTGACATAGCAGGTGAAGGCGAGCGGCGCATTGGCATAGGGCAATGTGCGGTCCTGCTGCGGCGGGCGCTGGCGGCGTGCCGGCGGGTTCAACCCGGCCATGGGTATGGCAAAGCGGGTGATCGCGTAATCATCCGCTTCTTCCCATTCCAGATCGTCGAGCCCTTCGGAGGTTACAACAAGCGCGGCGCGGTCCTCGTCGAAGCTCCAGTCCACCTGCTCCAGTTCTTGCCATTGGGCCTCGCTGCTGGCGACGCGGCGCAGCACCTGGTCGAGCATGTCGGGCGGAAGCGCTTCCAGCCCGGCGCGCATTTGCAGCGCTTCGGCCCCGCGAAAGATCTGGCGCAGGCGCAGGCGGCTGAGCTCGTCAATCCCCGCCGTCGCATCGTATTCGCGCAGAGTGATGTTGAGCGGCTCTGCGGGCGGTTGATAAGGCAGCGTTTCAAGGTCCGCGCCTGCGGCCCGCAGCGGCAGGAACTGGCGGATTCCGTCGGGCGGCACTTCGAAAAGGCGGGTGTCGCCGTGGCGGGTGCCGTCCAGCCAGACCTGCCGTCCGTCCACATCGGCGCGCACCAGAACGTGATCGAATTGGCCGGGGCTGGGCAGGAAATGCGCGAGCAGATCGCTGGCGCCGGCGGATTGATTCACCAGCACCGCCTCGGCCGAAATGCCCATTGCGTGCAGAAGGGCCATGAGCATCACCGTCTTGGCCTTGCAATCGCCATAACGGCGCTCCCACGTATCGGCCACGCTGGCGGGCGTGTAATTGCCGCCGTCCAGCCCGACAAAGACGTAGCGCACCTGATCCTGCATCAGACGCAGCGCGGCGCGCGCGCGTTCGCCCTCGGTCGCGTAATTGCGCATGATCCGCTCCGCATCGCCCGCCAGTTCCGACCCTTCGGGCAATACGGCGCGTTCGGCAAACAGCGGGTAGACGCGTGCCGAGACATCCTGCCAGTCGGCAAAGGCGGAATATTCGATCATCCGCGCGGGCATGAAGCGCATCGGTGCGCCATCGGGCGGCGAATACTGACCCGGCTGGTCGAGCCGCAGGACAATCCCTGCGCCATCCTGCTGCACCTGTCCCGCGATATCGGTTGTCGCCATCCAGCGCGGGGCATGGCCGTCATCCCAAATGAGCGCCGAACGGTAGCTGCCCGCGCTGGGCACGGTGGGCATCGCGATGAGGCCGAACGGCTGATCGCCAAAAGTCGGGTCTTTCACATGCGAAGTGAGATCAAAGCGCAGACGGTCGCCCACGCGCAGGCCGGGCACCTGCAGGCTGGCGGTCAGCAGCCCGTCAAGGAAGGCCTGCTCCAGACCGCCCTCGCGCTGGAATATGCGGAACCGCTCCTGCGCCAGCACATCGATGACTTCGCCATCGCGGATGATCTGGACCGCGTGGACGGTGGGGCCGACTGCGGCGGGGTTCCAGACCACCTGCAGATTGCCAACGCCCAGCCCCTCTGCCGTCTGGACCAGATATTCGGTCGCCTCGTGCATGTGCTGCCCTTCCGCATCGAGGCGAATCTGCACATCGCGCGCCAGCACGGCAATCGCGCCCTGCCGCCTGTCGGGCGCAACGGGGGCGAGCGCGGGCATCAGCCACGCGGGCGCCGGGCCATAGGTCACCTCCTGCGCCGCCATGGCGGGCGCGCAAACCCCGCACATGATCAGCGCGATTGCCGCAGGGCGCATATCATCCCCCTGTCCCGTCAAGCGGCGAGCATCCCTGAGCCGGGGGAGCGGGTCAAGCCGCAACAGCGCCTAAATCCCAGACGCTGGCTTGCTTTTCAAAATCTCACTGGGCCGGGCGAGGCAAAACGGTGATTTCCAGCCGCGCGTCCGGATCGAGATAGGTGCGCGCGGCGTCCTGCACATCGGCGGCCGTAAGCGACTGGAGCAGATCCTTGCCGGCAACGAAGCGTTCCAGCCGATCGGGCTGTGTCTGTGCGCGGTCGACCAGCCCCATCCAGCCGCCATTGGTCTTGAGCAGGTTGTCATAGGCTTCCAGCTGCGGGGCGCGGGCGCGCAGCAGCGTGTCCTCGCTTACCGGCACCTCACGCAGGGAGGTAATCACCGCCAGCATTGCCTCGCGCGCAGGCGCGATATCAGCCGGGGTCACCGCTGCGCTGATGGCGAAGGTGCCGTATCCCGGATAGACACGCGATTGCTGTGCCGATGTGCCGGGCGAGTAGGTCTGCCCCAGTTCTTCACGCAGGCGATCGAGCAGCAGCGAGCGCGTGACATTTTGCAGCAGTTCGATCCGCAAGGTTTCGCGCAGGTCTTCGCCGTCGGTCGTGGGCCACATCATCTGGATCAGCGCTTGCCCCTGATCGCCGCGATGGGTCAGCGTGCGGGGGCTGCGGTCAGCGGTGAAGCGGCGGTCGCGATTGTCGGCATAGGAGCGGAAATCCGCCTCGCGCGCTGGCAGCGCGCCCAGCGTGGAAGCGACCAGCGCAATCGCCTGCTCCTCGTCAAAATCGCCCACCAGCGCCACTTCCATCGCGCCGTTTGCCAGCCGGTCCCCAATTGCCTCGCGCAGCCGCGCAAAGCTCAGTTGCATATAGGCGTCTTGCGGCTGAAGCGAGAAGCGCGGGTCGTTATCCGAAACAATTGCGCCAATCGCATTGCCCAGCGCGCTTTCGGGCGTTGCGTCCAGCCGCGCGAAGAAATTGGCAACAGAGCGGCGGTATTGCTCCTCCGCCTGCGGCCGCCAGCCCGCATCGCTGATTGCCGCTGCAAACAGGCGCAACTGCATATCCAGATCGCGCGTGGTGGTGGTGGCGGAAAAGCGGAAGGTTTCCTCTGCCGGTTCGACATTCAGCCCTACCTGCCGCCCCGCCAGGATCGTCACCAGTTCATCCAGCGTATGCGCGCCGAGCCCGCCTGACAGCAGCGATCCGGTCATTGCGGTCGCCAAAGGATCGTCGCGCGTGTTGAGCATTTCGCCGCCATCGATGTTGACCTGCACGCTGACCCGGTCGGCCTGCAGATCGGTGCGTTTGAGGTTCAGTTTGACCCCGTTCGCAAAGGTAACGGTGCGCACGCCCAGCAGCGGTTCGACACTGTCGGAAACGACTGTTCCTGCCGGGCCGAAATAGGTATAGGCAAACTCTGCCGAGGCGCTGAGATCGCGCGCGGCGAGCGGGGCGGCCATCCCCGCATCCCAGGCCGCGCGCAGCGCTTCGGCCCCGCCTTGCGGCGCGGTGCGGCCCGAAAAGCGGATCAGCGGGTTGTCGAGCGGCACCAGATCGGCGAGCAAAGCGGCAAAGACCGCATCCGGCGTGATCTCCGGCACGTGCGCGTTAAAGCGTTCCAGCGCGCTTTGCGGCGTGGTGGGCACCTGCCCGTCTTCCAGCAACGTCATCGCCCCGGTGAGGAAATCCCGGTTGTGGCGCGTGGCAGCGCCGGCTGCATTCGCTTCGATGGCGGCGCGCATATTGGCGACCTGTTCGGCCACTTCGGCAGCGGAGAAACCGTATTCGAGCGCCAGCCGGTATTCCTCCTGCGCGGCGGCAAGGCCGCGCTGCCATTGTCCTTCGGCGGCCTGCACCACCAGCAGGGTGGTGCGCGCGTCCTTGAACACATCGTCGGACGAAATGCCCGCCGCCCGGAAGGGCGGGTCTTCCAGCCGGGAAAGACGCTGCAAGCGGCGGTTGATGATCGAATAACCGATTTCGCGCAGCAGCCGCTCGCGCCGGGTGGCCACGGTATCGGGCCGTTCGATATAGGGGCCGTGCACCGCGATATCGATCTGTTCGGACAGCGAGGGATCGATATAGACTGCGGTTGCGCCCCGGTGATCAAGGTCGATGGGCCCGGCGGAAGCCGGTGGTTCCACGGGCGCGGCCTGCCAGCTTTCGAAATGATGGCGAATGGCGGCCTCGACCGCGTCCGCGTCGAATTCGCCCACCACGATGATGGCGGTGTTGGACGGGCGATACCAGCGTTCGTAATAATCGCGCAGCCGCTGGCTGGTGGCGGCGGCAATCGTTTCGGGCGTGCCGCCGACCCAGTTTTGCGCAAAAGCGGAGCCGGGATAAAGGAACTTCAGCCGATCGAGGAAGGCGCGCTGCTGATAAGTGTCGCGCGCGCGGATTTCGGACTGGATCACCCCGATTTCGCGCGCGACCGCAGCCGGATCAAGGGTGAGATTGCTCGCCGTTTCGCGCATCAGCATCAGCGCGGTGTCGAGCAGGCCCGCATCGTTGCGCGGCAGATTCAGTTGGTAGATCGTCCGGTCGAAGGTGGTGGAGGCATTGGTGTCCGGCCCGAAAGCCAGGCCTTCGCGTTCGAGCAGGCGGATCATCTCGCCTTCGGGCACATTTGCGCTGCCATTGAAGGCCATGTGTTCGAGGAAATGGGCGTAACCTGCCTGATCCGGCTCCTCACCCAAAGAGCCTGCATTTACCCACAGATAGACCATCCCCTGCGCCGCCGGAGTGGCATTGGGGCGGATGATATAGCGCATCCCGTTGGGCAGCACGCCGATGCGGTAGGCGGGATCGAGCGGCAGATCGCTGCCCGCAATGCCGAAGGGATCGTCGGGCAGATCGCTCGGCATGGTGACATGGTGCACCACGCTTTCGGGATTCCGGTATTCCGGAGCCTGGGCGTGGAGTGAGAAGGGGAGGGCAAGCGCGGCAAGGCCGACGCAAAAGGCGCGCAAGGTCATGCACGCCTGATGCGGGAAACCGGCTTAACCTGCAATGACTTCTTGGGCTTACTTCTTGGGCTTTGGGGGCTGGCGCAGGCGGGTGCGGTGCGCGCTCATGTCGAGCACTTCGCCGGGGCTGCCATCGTCCTGCAACAGCCCAAGGCGGCGCGCGACTTCCTGATAGGCCTCTTCCTCGCCGCCCATGTCGCGGCGAAAGCGGTCCTTGTCGAGCTTTTCGCCGGTGACGAAATCCCACAGGCGGCAATTGTCCGGGCTGATTTCGTCCGCCAAGATCACGCGGCTGTAATCCCCATCGTAAATGCGCCCGAATTCGAGCTTGAAATCGACCAGGCGAATATCGATCGCGCTGAACATCCCGCACAGGAAGTCGTTGATGCGGATCGCCATGGCGGCAATATCCTGCATCTCTTCATGGCTGGCCCAGTTGAAGCAGGCAATGTGCTCCTCGGCCACCATCGGATCGCCCAGCTCGTCGGACTTGAGGTAATATTCGATCAGCGTGTGGGGCAACGGCTCGCCTTCGGGCAGGCCCACGCGCTTGGCCAATGACCCTGCCACCACATTGCGCACGACGACTTCAAGAGGGATGATTTCCACCTGCCGCACAAGCTGTTCGCGCATGTTGAGGCGGCGGATGAAATGGGTGGGAATGCCGATGGTGGACAGCCGCGTGAAGACGTGTTCGCTGATGCGGTTGTTGATCACACCCTTGCCATTGATTGTGCCCTTTTTCTGGGCGTTGAAGGCGGTGGCGTCGTCCTTGAAATACTGGATCAGCGTGCCGGGTTCGGGACCTTCATACAGGATCTTGGCCTTGCCTTCGTAGATCTGGCGGCGGCGGGACATGGGCATGCAACCTTCGCATCGGGGCGCTGCGGCCAGCGCCGGAAAAGAGAGCGCCCCGGCTTGGCAAAGCGGGAAGCTTAGCAAATGCCGGGGCGCGGGTTCACGCGGCCTATACACCCTGCCTTTGCGGCTGGCAATTGCAGGACGGGTAAAGCAGGTCTAAAGGCGCGCCCGGATCAAGAATAACGGGGTCAGCATGATAAACCGCACCGCATTGCGCGCAGCCAGCCGGGCTGCCGCTTCCCTTTTTGCGCTGACATGGGCAATTCCCGCGATGGCGCAGACCGGAGAGGCAAATAGCGATACCATCATCGTCACCGGCACGCTGATCGCGGGCAGCGCAGAGGATGCCGCAGCCCCCGTCACCATAATCACCGCAGACGACCTGCTGCGCGCTGGATCACCCAGCCCGGTCGATCTGGCGCGCCGCCTGCCGGTTTCCGCCGGGGTCATCGGCGATTCCAGCCAGTTCGACACGCGCAGCCAGTTCGCGCAAGGGGTATCCAGCGTCAATCTGCGCGGGCTGGGGCCGCAGCGCACGCTGGTGCTGCTCAACGGCAAGCGGCTGGCCGCGACCGGCGGGGGCAATGTGCCGCTGGTCGATCTGAACCTGATCCCGCTGCACGCCGTGGCCAAGATTGAAATCCTCAAGGATGGCGGGGCGGCCACGCACGGATCGGATGCGATGGGCGGCGTGGTCAATCTTCTCACCCGCACCGATCAGGATGGCCTGCTGGTGAGCGGGGATTACCGTTATGTCGATGGATCGAGCGGGGACTGGACAGGCGCTGCCAGTTTCGGGCGCGAATTCGGTGATGTGCGCGTGTTTGCCGCGGGCGGCTATCAGCGGCGCGGCGAACTGCGCATGACCGACCGCGCCTTTGCCTGGCGGCCGTTCGCGGAGAATCCGCAGGGCGGCTTCACCGGCGGCGGCAATCCGGGCAACTTTGATTTCAACGGCACGGTTGGCGGGCTGGTGTTCGAGGCGGATGAGGGCTGCGCGGGGCTGGGCGGCTTCCGTTCCTTGCCTGGCTCCAGCGCCGATCTGTGCCAGGCCTCCTATCTGGGCTTTACCAATCTGGTCGAGCCGGAGGAGAGGTATCAGCTGTTTGGCGATGTGCATGTCTATCTTTCGCAGGACGCGGATTTGCGGCTGACAGGTCTGTATGGCCGTACGCAGACCTGGCTGCACACCTCGCCCAGTTTTCTGCCCACGATTGCACCATCGGCCAATGCGGCCTTTGGCGGCACCGGGCTGTTCACCATTCCCGCCTATGCCCCGGCGCTGGCCGATTACTGCGCGCGGTTTGGCGCGGCGGCGGGCTGTGCGCTGGACGGTGCGGGCAATCCCATCGAACCTGCGCTGGCCTTCCCTATCCGGTTCCGTCCGATGCTGGCGGGCGGCAATCCGCTGTTCGCCAGTGCCAAGAATGATCGCGCGGCGACGCGGCTGGATTACAACAACGACAGCTATCAATTGGCTGCCACGTTCCGCGCTGATCTGGGCGACAGCTATTACTTTTACGCCGCAGGCACGTGGTCACGCTACAACGCCTTCTATCAAGTGGGCGACAGCTTCGTGGATCTGCTGCAGAACGCTCTCGCCGGGTTTGGGGGGGAAAACTGCGCCTATGCGAGCCCGCAGAGCCGCGCCGGCTTGAGTGCTGCGCAGCTGGCCGCGCTGGCGGGCACGGCGGGCTGCACCTGGTTCAACCCCTTTTCCACTGGCATCGCCGCCAATGCGGTAACGGGTGTTGCCAATCCCAATTTCGCTGCCAACGGCAATCCGCTGGGCCTCAGCCTGCAACCGGGCGCGGGGCTGGTGAACGATTCGGCGACCATCGGTCATTTCTACAATGTGTGGGACCGGGTGGCCGATACGCGGCAGATGGTGCTGGACATGGTAGTGGGCGGCAATCCGGGCCTGACGCTTCCCGGCGGCGAGGTTCAGGTCGCGCTGGGCCTGCAGTTGCGCCGTGACCGCTTTGCACGCCGGTTTGAAGGTGGCACCAATCTCGACCTGTTTCCCTGCCCCGGATCGGTGCTGAATCCGGCGGCTACCTGCAATCCCGAAACGGGTGCGCTGGGCTTTATCGGTGCGGGGCGTGATTTTTCCGTTTCGCGCGATGTGGCGGCGGTATTTGGCGAAGTGCAGGTGCCGCTCGCCAACACTCTCAGCGCCCAGATTTCCGCGCGCTACGAGGATTACGAAGGCGACGGATCGACCTTTGACCCGCAAGTGCGCCTGCGCTTTCAGCCTGCCGAATGGCTGGTGCTGCGTGGCGGGGTCGGCAGCACCTTCCGCGCGCCGCCTCCCAATCAGACGCTGGCCGACAGCGTGATCCTGACCTTCATCGGCGGGGGCTTCCGCGCGGTCGATATCCTCGCCAACCCCAACCTTCGCCCGGAAAAGGCCACCACGTGGAACGCAGGCGCAGTAGTCGAAAGCGGCGGTTTCCACGCCAGCCTCGATTACTGGCGTTATGACATTTCGGGGGCGATCGAGAACGAGCCGATAGGCGGCATGGTCGCCGCGCTGTTTGGCACCAGTGGAACCGCCAATTGCGGCAATCCCGCCTTTGCCGCGCTTCAGGCCCGCTTTACCTTTGCAGGCGGCGTGTGCGGCGCAGCCAATGTGCAGCGGCTGGCAACTTATGCCTTCAATTCGACCTCTGTCACCACCAGCGGGCTGGACGGTGAGGTAAGCCAGGAATGGGAGCTGGCCGGAGGCGATGTCCAGCTGGGGGTCGCGGGCAGCTATATCCTGGCCTACAAGGTGGGCGAGGTTGCAGTGGCTGGTGTGCCGGTGCAGCCCGCGTTCAACGCGGTGGGCCTGCTCAATTTCCAGACCACCGCCTACCCCCTGCCGCGCACCAAGGGGCAGGCGTGGCTACAATGGCGTGGGCGCGACCATTCGCTGCGTGCGCAGGTCAACCATGTCGCGGGCTACGAGGATCAGCGCGGCGCGGCCATCTTCGGCCCCAACACTGCCGCGCTGGCGGGTGCATCGGTTACGGCTGGCAAGCGGCTCAAGGCTTTCACCACGCTGGATCTGGTGTGGCTATGGGATCTGGACGAGGTCACGCGCCTGTCGCTGGTGCTGGATAATGTGCTGGATGCCGATCCGCCGCTCGCCCGGCTCGACCAGAATTATGACCCTTTCACCGCCAGCCCGCTGGGTGCCACCGTAAAGCTCGGAATTTCGCGCAGCTTCTGAAGGAATTGGCCGACGAGACTTTTGTTCGGAACCTGTTCAGGCCGTTTGCGTAATTAGGCCAGCGCTGGCACCATACCGGCAGATTCTGGCGGAGTATGCATGAGCCTTTCCCTTGTTCCCGCCTTGCTGGCAACCTCCGCACCGCTTCCCCTTGCCGATTTGCCCGTGTCCCTTGCCACCGTGCCGGACGCGGTGGCCGCTTCGGCAGAAGGCGGCGTGGCCCTGGCAGAGGCGCAGCAGGAAACCGCGCCAGCCCCGGCCGAGGGGATTGGGGCAACCATCGCGCAGCAGGCCGTAACGGAAACCGATCCCACCGCGGCCGAATCGCAGGATGTCATCATCGTGGAGGGCAATCTGGCCGCGCCTCCCGGTGACCCGCTGGAGCGGGTGAACATCGAGGTGTACGAAGTCACGCAGAGCATCGACCGCAATTTCGTGGCCCCCGTGGCAGAGGTCTATCGCGATGACCTGCCCAAGCCGCTGCGCAACGGCTTGCGCAATTTCCTGCGCAACCTGCTGGAACCGGTCAATTTCATCAATTTTCTGCTGCAGTTGAAGCCAGGCAAGGCGATCGAAACGCTGGCGCGGTTCACGATCAACACCACGGTCGGGATTGGCGGCCTGTTCGACATTGCCGCCGGGCCGGAGTTCCAGTTGCCCTATCGCCGCAATGGGCTTGCCAATACGCTGGGCTATTACGGCGTCGGACCGGGGCCTTTCCTCGTGCTTCCGCTGGTCGGCGCGACGACATTGCGCGACATTATCGGCAACACGCTGGACCAGGCGATTGTGCCGCTGGCCGTGGGATCGCCGCTCAACACGCCCTATTATGCAATCCCTGCTTACACGGTGAACTCGCTGCAATTCCGAATCGAATTTGACGAGCGTTTGGGCCAGATCCGCGACAGCGTGGATCCCTACAGCGCCATGCGCGAAAGCTATCTGTGCCTGCGCGAAGCCGACATTGCCGCACTGCGCAACCGCCCGCCGCCGCGCGATTGCAGTATCGATGCGCTGATGGCTGATCCGGTGCCGGTTGCGGCGTTCTCCGCCGTGGCCGGGCCGATGACTGAACCGGATTCAATGATGCCGGTGGAGGGGGAAGCTCCCGCCCTTTCAGACGAAAGCGCCCCCCAAGGCTGATTTCGTCTCGCGGGCCGCTCAGCCCGCCAGCTTGGCCGCTGTTTCCGCGACGCGGCGGCCCAGATAGCGCGCGCCGTCGAGATCGGTCTGGCTGGGCTGGCGGCTGCCGTCATTGTCGGCAATCGTGGTCGCGCCATAGGGGGCGCCGCCCTTCACCTCGTCCACCCCGTTCTGCGCGGTGAAGCCGTAATCCAGCCCCACGATCGTGCAGCCGAAGTGCAAGAGGTTGGTGATCATCGAGAACAGCGTGGTTTCCTGGCCGCCGTGCTGGCTGGCGGTGGAGGTGAACACGCCCGCAACCTTGCCGATCAGCGCGCCGCGGAACCACAGCCCGCCGCAGGTATCCCAGAACGCCGCCATTTGGCTCGCCATCCGGCCGAAGCGGGTGGGGCAGCCCAGCACGATGCCGTCAAAATCGGCCAGCGCATCGGGCCCTTCGATCTGGCCGTGATCGTCACGCACCTGAAAGCCCGCGGCCTTGGCCACGTCGGCGGGTGCGGTTTCCGGGACATAGCGCACCACCGCCTCGTGCCCGGCGGCGGTGATTCCTTCGGCCACGGCATCTGCCATCGTGGCGATGTGGCCATAAGAGGAGTAATAGAGCACGAGGATGCGGGCCATGGTTCTGTTTCCTTTGAAAAATACAGTGGAATAAAACTGCTGATGCGGCTTGCGGGTAAGCGGGCCGGCGTTACAACCTGCCTCCTAGAGGACAACAGGGAGGATCGGGAAGTGCGTCTTTTGGCGGTGCCGCATGGCGGCTCTGCGGCAGATGCGCCCCATTCGGCATGACAAACGACACCGACGCGCAGCAGGTTCCCGAAGAAGGGGCCGAATCGACCGGCGAAACCGCCGAAAGCAATCTCTACTGGCGGGCCAATGTGCGCCTGCTCATGATCCTGATGGCGATCTGGGCCGCTGTCAGCCTGGGTGCTGGAATCCTGTTTCGCGAATGGCTCGATCAGTTCATGATCGGTGGCTACCCGCTGGGTTTCTGGTTTGCGCAGCAGGGCTCGATCTACGTCTTTATCGCCCTCATCTTCACCTACGCGCACGCCATGAAGCGGCTTGAGCGCAAATATCACCTCGAAGACTGACGAGAGGCCGAGGCGCGATGGACACGCAAACGCTGATCTACATCTTCGTCATTGGCAGTTTTGCCATGTATATCGGAATCGCGCTGTGGGCGCGGGCCGGTTCGACCACCGATTTTTATGTCGCGGGCGGCGGAGTGAACCCGGTGGTCAACGGCATGGCCACCGCCGCCGATTGGATGAGTGCGGCGAGTTTTATCTCCATGGCGGGGATCATCGCTTTTTCGGGTTATGACGGCAGCGTCTATCTGATGGGCTGGACCGGCGGCTTCGTGATGCTGGCGCTGCTGCTGGCGCCATATCTGCGCAAGTTCGGCGAGTTTACCGTGCCCGATTTCATCGGCGCGCGCTATTACAGCAAGGCCGCGCGCGTGGTGGCGGTGATCTGCCTCATCTTCATCAGCTTCACCTATATCGCCGGGCAGATGCGCGGGGTGGGCATCGTGTTCTCGCGCTTCCTCGATGTGGGGGTGACCACCGGGGTCATCATCGGGATGGCTATCGTGTTCGTCTATGCCGTGCTGGGGGGCATGAAAGGCATCACCTACACGCAGGTGGCGCAGTTCTGCGTGCTGATCTTTGCCTATCTGGTGCCTGCCTTCTTCATCAGCTTTCTGATTACCGGCAACCCGCTGCCGCAAATGGGGCTGGGATCGACGGTGAATGACGGATCGGGCCTGTATGTGCTGCAAAAGCTCGATCTGGCGCTGCAGGATATGGGCTTTGCCGCCTATACCGCTGGCTCCAAAAGCCAGATCGACGTGTTCTGCATTACCGCCGCGCTGATGATCGGCACGGCAGGCCTGCCGCATGTGATCGTGCGTTTCTTCACCGTGCCCAAGGCGAGCGACGCGCGCCGCAGTGCCGGGTGGGCGCTGGTGTTCATTGCGCTCCTCTACACCACCGCGCCCGCCGTGGGTGCCTTTGCGCGCCTTAACTTCATCGAGACGGTGGAGGGCAAAACCTATTCGCAAGCGCCGCAATGGCTGAAGAACTGGGAAGCCAATGACCTGATCGCCTGGAGCGACAAGAATGGCGACGGCGTGATGCAATACCGCAGCGGCAACGCCTTTGAAGGCGGCGCGCCGGTCTTTACCGGCGAGGCGGGCCCATCGGGCGAGCGGCTGGTGAGCAATCCCCCTGCGGCAGGCGAGAACGAGGTCTATGTCGACCGCGACATCATGGTGCTGGCCAATCCGGAAATCGCGCAATTGCCCGGCTGGGTGATCGCGCTGGTGGCAGCGGGCGGGCTGGCGGCGGCGCTATCGACCGCGGCGGGGCTGCTGCTGGTGATATCCTCCTCGGTCAGCCACGATCTGCTCAAACGCACCTTCCGCCCCGACATATCGGAAAAGGGGGAACTGCTGGCGGCGCGCCTTGCGGCCAGCGCGGCGATCCTGGTGGCGGGATACCTCGGCGTCTATCCGCCCGGCTGGGTGGCGCAGGTGGTGGCCTTTGCCTTTGGCCTTGCCGCGGCCAGCCTGTTCCCGGCGATCTTCCTTGGCATTTTCACCAAGTGGATGAACCGCGAAGGCGCGATTGCGGGCATGGTCAGCGGCCTTTCCTTCACCTTCCTCTACATCGCCTATTTCAAGCTGTGGTTCCCCGAACTGGATACGCCTGAAAACTGGCTTCTGGGGATTTCCAGCGAAGGGATTGGCGTTGTCGGCATGGTGCTGAACTTTGCCGTGGCGACTTTGGTGGCGAAGTTGACCGCACCCACCCCGCCCGAAGTGCGCCGTCTGGTCGCCACGATCCGCGTGCCCAAGGGCGCCGAAGTGCCGCATATGCATTGACAGACTGGCGCAGGGGATAAAGCGCCGCGCATCATCCCCTGCGGCGGAAAAAGACCGCACAAAGGCCCTTGCCAAGCTGGCGCAGCTTCGCCATAGGGCCGCTTCCAATCGCTCGCCGGTCCGAATATGCGGATCGTCGCTCGCGAAATGCCCGGGTAGCTCAGTGGTAGAGCAGACGACTGAAAATCGTCGTGTCGGTGGTTCGACTCCGCCCCTGGGCACCACCTCCACCAAGGTCGGACTTGCGTACCCCGCGGCTTCTGCGTGGCGGGTTTAATCCCTGTCCGGCAGGTCTTCCGGTGTGGCCGGTTCGCCCGGCACGGCGTAAGAATCGGAAAACCAGCGCGCCAGATCGCGGTCGCGGCAGCGCTGCGAGCAGAAGGGCGCGAATTGCTCGATTCGCGGGCGACGGCAGATCGGGCAGGGGCGGGCGGTGGCGGACGTCATGCTGCCACCAATTGGGCATGGCCCGCACTGATCGCAAGACCCGGCATTTCGCGCAGCAGCACCTGCCGCCCGCTGCGCCGCGCCAGTTCCGCCTGCCAATCCGCCCCGATGCGCGCCAACACGGCCGGATGCGCGGACAATTCGACGAGGCCCGCCCCTTCCAGCAATTCCGCCTGCCGCAGCAGCGCGCGCGCGGCAAAGCCCGCCGGATCAAAGGCGGCGCGGTGCAACAGCGAAGGGCGTTCGAGCCGGGCAACCAGTTGCACGAAGCCGAAGCCGTTCATCGCGGTGCGCTCGTGATCGAAATCGGCCAGCGCGGCTTCAAGGTTCACGTCCACCGCCTTGCGATCGTCCTTGGTTTGCAGCGTGGGGAAATCGATCCCGATCACCCCGCCAAGTCCCAGCCGCGCAATCGCGGCGGCGAGCGGTTCAATGGCAGCAAGCGCCAGCGCGCGCGGGGCCAGCGTGCCGTCAACATCCACCAGCGTCATCGCGGGGGTGGGCGTAAGGGTGAGCGAGCCGCCGGGAAAGGCAATCAGCCCCTCGCGCGCGTCCTCCAGCACCTCCTCCCACAAACCGGCGGGAAAGCGGTGCACCACGCGCCCGCCCAGCCGTTCGGCCAGAGTCGGCGCGGGGCGGCAATCGTCGTGCGTAGGCCGGGCCTGTGCCAGCTTGACGCGGCGCCCTTCGCCCATGCGGCTGCGGGTGACTTGCAGCCGGATCGTTGCCCCTTCGCTGGCAGAGGGCGGCAGGCGGTCGACGAGCGCTTCCTCGCCAATAGCAAACCGCGCGCGCCCGCGCGGGCTTGTGCGCGGCTTGGCGACGAGCAAGGCGTCCTCGACAAGGCCCGCTTCCAGTTCGCCTGGCCAGCGGACCGCGGCGGCCAGCGCTTGCCCGTTTGCGACCAGCAGCGCGCGTTCCTCGCCGATGCCGTCTTCGACCAGCCAGTCAGCCAAGGGGGAAACCCGCCGATTTGAGCAAGGCGCGCGTATCGAACAGCGGCAGGCCGACCACGCCCGAATGGCTGCCCGCGATCCACGCGATCAGCCCTTCGGCGCGGCCCTGAATGGCGTATCCGCCCGCCTTGCCGTGCCATTCGCCGCTGGCGAGATACGCGGCGATTTCCGCCTCGCTCAGCCCCTTGAAGCGCACCTTGGTTTCACTCAGGCGTTCGCGCATGGTGCCATCGGGTGCGCGCAGGGCGATGGCCGACAGCACCGTGTGGCGGCGGCCCGACAGCAATTGCAGACAGGCGCGGGCGGTCGCCTCGTCCTCGGCCTTGGGCAGGATGCGCCGCCCGCAGGCAACCACCGTGTCGCCTGCCAGCACGAAAGCCGCCGGATCAGCCGCCGCCACCGCCTTTTCGCGCGCCATGCGCTGTGCATAGGCGCGTGGCAGCTCGCCCTTGAGCGGGGTTTCGTCGATATCGGCAGCGCAGATACGTTGCGGTTCGATGCCGAGCCGCGCCAGCAGGTCGCGGCGGCGCGGGCTGGCGGATGCCAGGATGAGCGGGGGCTGTTCGGGCAGGGTGGCCATGCCGGCCTTACGCTTATTGCGGGCCGGGGCCGCCGCGTCCCGGCATGAAGCGGTAAGTGATGCGTGCCTTGGTCAGGTCGTAGGGGGTGAGTTCGCACAGAACCTCGTCCCCCACCAACACACGGATGCGGTTCTTGCGCATACGGCCCGCAGTATGGCCCAGCACTTCATGGCCGTTTTCAAGCTCTACCCGGAACATCGCGTTGGGCAGCAATTCGACCACCCTGCCGCGCATTTCGAGGAGTTCTTCCTTCGCCATGTAATATCCGGTTCCGTTTGCAATTGCCGTTCACGGCGCGCGCCATAGCCGCAGGCGCGGCAAAAGGGAAGGGGCCATGCGGTGATGCAGTAGGCGTGCGGGTCTGGGGCGGTGATGCGCGGTTACATCACAGTGACAGATGCGACACTTTATTACCCGGCCATGCCTTGTGCCTTTGTGCAGTGCGGCACATATGCCTCCGCGGGGGAAATGCCGATATTCATAGGAGTTTTAACCTTGCAACTGCGCCCCTCCACCAGCCTTGGTGCTCTTGCGATCGGCATTCTGGCTTTGCCGCTAGCACCTGCGGCATATGCCCAAACCGGCGATGCGCCCGTTAGTGCGCAGGATGGTGCATCATCGGCCCAAGCCGCTGATGTGGAGACCTTCGATTCCGACACCATCCTTGTCCTCGGCTCGCGTCTGATCGGTCAGGTCGACGCGCCCCAGCCGGCGCTGCTCGAACTGGGCGAGGCCGATATCGCGGCCTATGGCGCAAGCTCGATTGCCGATCTGATTTCGGCGCTGGGCCCGCAAGTGACCAGCGCGCGCGGGCGCGGCGGCGGTTTTCCGGTGATCCTGGTCAACGGTGTGCGCATTGGTTCCTTCCGCGAATTGCGCAGCTATCCGCCCGAAGCGATCGAGAAGTTCGAAGTGTTTCCGGAGGAAGTGGCTCTGCGTTACGGTTATTCGGCCGATCAACGCGTGATCAATGTGATCCTGAAGCGCAGCTATGCCAGTTTCGAAGTGGAGGGTGATTACGGCCAGCCTTTCGACGGCGGCTATTCGACGCAGGATCTTGAAGCCACCTATCTGCGCATTGCCGGGGATTCGCGCCTCAACATCAATCTGGGCTGGAACAATTCCAGCACCCTGACCGAGGCGGAACGCGGCGTTATCCAGTCGGGCGGCGTGCCGGATCTGGCGACCGACCCCGACCCGGCGCTTTACCGCAGCCTGGTGGCGGACAGCGCGGGGCTGGAAGCCACGCTGAACTGGACGACCAAGCTGGGCGCGGATCATTCGCTGGCCGTGAACGCCACGTTCGAACGGGATGACAGCCTGCGCCTGCAGGGTCTTGATACCGTGTTGCTGACCGATCCCGATGGCAATTCGGTGCTGCGCAGTTTCAACGCGGCGGACCCTTTGAGCGTGGACAATCGTTCGACCTCCTATGCCAGTGCGGCAACCCTCACCCTCAATCTGGGCGATTGGGAGGTGATCACCACGGCCGATGTCGGCCGGTCCAATTCCAACAGCGCGATTCAGCGCCGCGTGAATACAGCGGCGCTGGTGGCGGCAGCGGCGAATGGCACGCTGGCCCTCGATGCCGATCTGGGCACCTTTGCCGATGCGGGTTTTGACGAAGCACGCACCAGCACCACCACGGCCAACACGCTGTCCACATTGCGCGGATCGCCGCTTTATCTGCCGGGCGGCGATGTCAGTGTGACGCTGGATGCGGGATACAACTGGAACCGGATCGAGAGCGAGGACACACGCAATCCCGGCCCGCAGACATTGCTCAAGCGCGGCAATGTGAACGGCGGGGCCAATATCACTGTCCCCATCACCAGCCGGGCCGAGGATTTCGGCGCGGCGCTGGGCGATATCAGCTTCAATGCAGGCGCGGGGGTCGATCACCTCTCCGATTTCGGCACGTTGTATGACTGGAATGTGGGCCTATCCTGGGGGATCACCGAAACGCTGACGCTCAGCGCGACCTATGTGGACCGCGACGCGGCGCCATCGCTGGGCCAGCTCGGCAATCCCGAAATCGCCACGCTGAATGTGCCGGTGTTCGACCTGGTGAACAACGAAACGGTGCTGGTCACCGTGCTTTCGGGCGGCAATCCGCTATTGCCTGCGCAAAGCCAGAAGGACTGGAAACTGGGCGCGCAATGGGCCTTGCCGTTCCTGGAAAATGCGCGGTTCTCGGTCGATTACCTGCGCAATTCCTCGCGCAATGTGGCGGCGGCCTTTCCCGTGCTGACGCCCGCGATCGAGGCGGCCTTTCCGACCCGCGTCACACGCGATCTGGCGGGCAATCTGGTGCAGATTGACCAGCGGCCCATCACGCTTGCCGCGCGCGAGGAGGAGCGGCTGCAATTCGGGTTCAATCTCTCCGGCCAGATTGGCTCGGCCGCTCCGCAGAATGGCGGCGCTCCTGCCGGGCGCGGCGGGCCGGGCGGCGGTGGGCCTGTCGGTGGGCCTGTCGGTGGGCCTGTGGGCGGCGCGGTCGGCGGGTTTGCCGGGATGCCGGGGGCCCCTGCGGCTGCGGGAACCGGAATGGGCACGAATGGCCCGCCTGCGGGCTTCCGCCCCGATCCGGCAGCCGTGGCCCGGATGCGCGCGACTTTCTGCGAAGGCGATGGCACGCTGCTGCGCACGCAGCTCAACGCGGCGATCCGCGCGGCGGCGAGCGGGGGCGAGCCGCCGCGCGATGCCAACGGTCAGCCGGTCACCTTCCCGCCGCAGTTGCTCGAACGTCTGGCAGGCGCGGACGGCGTGATTGACGAGCAGGAATTCGCCAATCTGCGTGAACAGGCCTGCGCCGATCCGGCAGAGGCTTCGCCGGCGGGAGGGGCATTTGCGGCAGCTGGCGCGCCCGCAGGCGGTGCAGGTGGCCCTCCGCCTAGTGGCCCTCCGGCCAGCGGCCCTCCTGCGGGTGCAGGCGGCGCCGGCGGTGGTGGCTTCCCCGGCATGGGCCGCTTCGGTGGCGGTGGTGGCGCGGCGGGACGCTGGTTCGTCAATCTGCAATACAATCTGGAACTGCGCAACGATGTGCTGGTTGCACCGGGCGGCCCGGTGCTCGACCTGCTCGATGGCGATGCGCTGTCAGGCGGCGGGCAGGCGCGGCACAGCGGCAATCTGCGCGTGGGCACGTTCTACAACGGCTATGGCCTGATCTGGAATGGCACCTATACGGGCAAATCGCGCATCAACGGCACCGGCCTTCCGGGCAGCACGGACCTCACATTCAACGATTATTTCACGCTGAATGTGCGCAGCTTCGTCGATCTGGGGCAACGGGCCAAGCTGGTGGAGGCGATCCCCTTCCTCGCTGGATCACGCATCAGCTTTGACGTGGACAACATTTTCAACGCCCGCCAGCGCGTGACCGACAGCGCGGGTCTGGTGCCGCTGCGCTATCAGCCCTTCCTGATCGATCCGGTTGGCCGCAGCTTCGAGATCGAGTTCCGGAAGTTGTTCTGATCCGGTTTCAGAGCAGGGTTCAGAGCGCCTGGGCAGCCGCAAACCCGCTCGCCCAGGCCCACTGGAAGTTATAACCGCCCAGCCACCCGGTCACATCCACCGCCTCGCCAATGGCGAAGAGGCCCGGCACACGGCGTGCCTCCATCGTTTGTGAGGAGAGTCCGGCGGTCGAAATGCCGCCTGCGGTGACCTCGGCCTTGGCATAGCCTTCGGTGCCGTTGGGGTGGAACCGCCAGCGCGCCAGCCGTTCCTGCGCGGCGCGCAGCGCCTTGTCGGGCACATTGCCCAGATCCCCGGATACCCCAAGCTGGTCAGCCAGCACATCGGCCAGCCGCTGCGGCAATGCCTCGCGCAGCAGGCTGCGCAGCGTGGCGGAAGGGCGTGCGCGCTTGGCCGCCAGCAGCCAATCAGGCGCTGCATCGGGCAGCAGGTTCACCTCCACCGGATCGCCCGGCTTCCAATAGCTGGAGACTTGCAGGATCGCCGGGCCCGACAGCCCCCTATGCGTGAACAGCGCCGCCTCACGGAATGCGGCCTTGTTCGCGCGTGCCTCCACCGGGGCGGCCACGCCCGACAATTCGCGGAACAGCACCTCCTCGCCTCCTAATGTCAGCGGCACGAGGGCAGGGCGCGGCTCCACCACTTTCAGCCCGAACTGGCGGGCAAGACGGTAGGCAAAATCGCTGGCGCCCATCTTGGGGATCGACAGCCCGCCCGTGGCGATGACAAGTTTGGGTGCGGCAAAAACGCCGTGCTGCGTGGTGACGTGAAAGCCCGCCTCATCCGGCGTCACCGCCGCGATATCCTGCTGGCAGCGGATATCCGCCATGCCTGGCCCGGCGGCACATTCGGCCAGCAGCATGTCCACGATCTGCCTTGCGCTGCCATCGCAGAACAATTGGCCGAGCGTCTTTTCGTGCCAGGCAATGCCGTGCCGTTCCACCAGATCGAGGAAATCGCGCGGGGTGTAGCGGCTGAGCGCCGATTTGCAGAAATGCGGATTGGCCGACAGGTAATTGGCCGGCCCCGCACCGATATTGGTGAAATTGCAGCGCCCGCCGCCGGAGATGAGGATTTTCGCGCCCACGCGCTCCCCCTTTTCCAGCACCAGCACATGTCGGCCGCGTTGCACGACGGTGGCGGCGCAGAACAGGCCTGCCGCCCCGCCACCCAGAATGATCGCATCGAAAGTTTCGGCCATCATCCGCCGTTAGGGGGCTTTGGCGCGCGGGGAAAGCCTGTCAGCTGTCCTTCCTCGCTAGCACAATCCGGTTGCGGCCCGCTTCCTTGGCGCGGTACAACGCCTCGTCCGCCGCTGCCAGCGCCAGCCGCGCGTCAGGATAGGCAAAGACATCGGCAATTCCGCCCGAAAAGGTCACCTGTCCGAACGGCAATTCGGTGCGCCGGTTCACCAGCTTGCGTGCGGCGAGTTCGGCCCGCGCGTTGTCGAGCAGTTCAAAGGCTTCTTCAGTGGAAGCTCCGCGGAACAGCATCACGAATTCCTCGCCCCCATGGCGGGCGATGTGGCATTTCTCGCCTGAAATCTGCGACAGCGTCTTGGCCACCACGCACAGGATGCGGTCGCCTGCCTCGTGGCCGTGCGTGTCGTTCACTTGCTTGAAGTGGTCAATGTCGCAGAAGGCGACGCACAAAGGTTCGCCCATTTCAGCCGCTTCGCTGCGGTGCCTTTCCAGCGCGGATTCAAAGGCGCGGCGGTTGGGCAGGCCGGTCAGGAAATCGACCTCGGCATCGCGGCGCGCGCGGTCCAGATTGCGACGCAGGCTGGCGGCTTCCTGTTCGGATTGGCGCAGTTCCGCCTCCGCCTTGCGCGAGCGTTCGAGCATCGCGCGGGCATATTGTGCCAGTTCGGTGATAATCATGCCGGCATCGGGTGGCGAAGCTTCGAGTTGCCCCACATGCTGCGCCAGCGCATCGCCATAGGTGCGCGTGGCCGACCGGGCATTGCTGGTGGAGCGCGAAAAGCTGGCGATACCCTGTTCCAGCTGGCTGACCAGCTGTTTCACGATCTGTTCCCCGTCGAGTGCATCGTTGGCGCTCGCCCGGTCAAGCCATGCCTGCGTGATTGGACAGCCGCTTTCGCGCTTGGCCTGCACCTGCCGCCTGAGTCCCGGATTGAGGCCGGAAAAGATGCCGTGCGCGGTGACAAGGTTCTGCGCGGTCACTTCCAGCCCGTTTTCCAGCAGGAAGGCGCTAATCTGTTCAAGCAGATGGCGACGCGCGCGCTGTGACGCATCTTCCGCCACCGTGGCGGACGGGACGGCCGGCATTTCGGCCGGGCGTGGCTGGCGGCCAATGCCCAGCCAGCTGAGAAATCCGCCCGCGTTTTCAGGCAATTCGGGATATGGGGATGCGTAAGTCATGTCGCACAGAACGGCACGGCGGCGCCGCGCTTCAGTTACGCGCGATTCCATAGGGCTGCGGCAATCCTGGGTGTGGGGATGGGGACAGATGCGATGCCTGCGATTGTGCGGCGCGCGGGGCCTGCCTATCTGTGACGAGCCATGCCCCAAACACCACCCGACTCCCCGGCCGGACGCCCGTTCGACCCGCGCGGCAAGGAACGCTTCAACGAAGAACGCGCCGCCAGCACGGTGCGCGGCGGATCGGGTGCCGGTGACAAGCCCGATCTGGCCGCCGGGGTCGAAGCGATCCGCGACGTGGTGAAAACGCTCAAGCCCCGCCCCGGCGTTTATCGGATGCTCGATGCGCGGGGCGATGTGCTCTATGTCGGCAAGGCCCGCGCTCTCAAGAATCGGGTGGCGAATTACACGCAGGTCGCAAACCTCTCCAACCGGTTGCAGCGGATGGTCAGCCAGACGCGCGCCATGGAAATCGTCACCACCAATTCGGAGGCCGAGGCACTGCTGCTCGAAGCGCAGTTCATCAAGCGGTTTCGTCCGCCTTACAATGTGCTGCTGCGCGATGACAAAAGCTTCCCTTTCATCCTGCTGCGCGATGGGCATGATTTTCCGCGCATCATGAAGCATCGCGGCGCGCGGCGGCACAAGGGCGCCTATTACGGCCCCTTTGCCAGCGCGGGCAGCGTGAACACCACGATCAACGAACTGCAAAAACTGTTTCTGCTGCGAAGCTGCACCGACAGCTTCTTTTCGCGCCGCGACCGGCCCTGCCTGCTCTACCAGATCAAGCGCTGTTCGGCCCCCTGCGTCGGGCGGATCGACAAGGCGGGGTATGACGCGCTGCTGGCCGAGGCGAAAGAGTTCCTGTCGGGCAAGAGCGATGCGGTGCAGCGCCGCATCGAGGCGCAGATGGCCGCCGCCGCCGAAGCGCTCGATTTCGAAACCGCCGCCATGCTGCGCGACCGGTTGCGCGCGGCGACTTTCATTCAGGGCACGCAGGCGATCAATGCCGAAGGGGTAGGCGATGCCGATGTCTTCGCACTGGCGGCGAAGGGCGGCACGATTGCGGTGCAGGGCTTCTTCATCCGCGGCGGGCAGAACTGGGGCCACCGTGCCTTCTTCCCCGCGCATACGCAGGACGTGGCCGAGGACGAGGTGCTCGCCCGCGTGCTGATGCAATTCTACGAGGAAGTGCCCCCGCCGCGCACCGTGCTGGTCGATCGCGAATTGCCCGACCGCGAATTGCTGGAACAGGCGCTGGGGGAACTGGCGGGCCGGAAGGTGGAGATTTCGGTGCCGCAGCGCGGCGACCGCCGCCGCCTGATGGCGCAGGCCAGCCGCAATGCGGTGGAGGCGCTGGAGCGGCGCTTGGCCGAAAGCGGCACCAAGGTGAAAACTTGGCGCGAGCTGGCCGAGTTTCTCGAATTGCCCGACGTGCCGCTGCGTGTCGAAATTTACGACAACAGCCATATTCAGGGCACCAAGGCGCTGGGCGCAATGGTCGTGGCGGGGCCGGAAGGTTTCCTGAAGAACCAGTACCGCAAGTTCAACATCAAGACCGCGCAGACGAACGACGATTTTGCGATGATGCGCGAAGTGATGCAGCGCCGCTTTGCCCGCGTGATGGAAGAAGATCCGGAGCGCACAAACGGCATGTGGCCCGATCTGGTGCTGATCGACGGCGGCAAGGGGCAGATGAGCGCGGTGCGCGACACGCTGGAGGAAATGGGGATCGAGGACGTGCCGCTGGTCGCAATTGCCAAGGGCCCGCATCACGGGCGCGAGGGGCGCGAGGTGTTCCATTTCCCCGACGGACGCGAAAAGACGCTGCCCACCAATTCGCCGGTGCTGTTCCTCGCCCAGCGTCTGCGCGACGAGGTGCACCGCTTTGCCATCGGCGCGCATCGTGACAAGCGCAGCCGCGCCATCACCGCCAGCCCGCTCGACGAGATTCCCGGCATCGGCCCGGCGCGGAAGCGCGCCCTGCTGCTGCATTTCGGCACCGCCAGTAAGGTGCGCGCCGCCGCGCTCGACGATCTGAAGCGCGTGCCGGGGGTGAGCGAAAGCGTGGCGCAGGCGATTTACGATTTCTACCACCCCGGCGGGTGATCGGCGGTTTGACCCGCAGCGTTGCACCATTATAACGCGCGTTACAGTGGGAGGATCGCCTATGTCGCGTTTGGGGAAGGCTTGGGCCGCTTCGGCAGCCTTGGGTGCCTGTGTGTCGCTGTGTTTTCCGGCCCAAGCGCAGACCTCTGCCTCGGCCGAAATCTGGGCGACGCAAGGCGCGGATTGTGTTGCTGAAGCGGGTGAAGCGGCCCCTTGGTGGAACACCGCTTATTCCCCCGAATGCCGCGCGCGGTTTGTCCTCGGCCAGTTTGCCACGCTGGAGGAAAAGCTGCTGTTCCTCGGCGGGCTCAGCTACGGCCTTGATGTAGGAGCGGACGAGAACGCGCCGCAGGTGCGTGATGTGGCGCGCGAACTGGGCCTGCCCGCGATTGCCGGGGCCGATGGCCCGGCCGGGCTGACACGCGGCGCGGTAGCCACCGCCATGCCCGCGCCGCTGACCGTGGCGGCCAGTTTCGATCCGGAAGTGGCCGCGCTCTACGGCCGTATCCTTGCGGCAGAGTTCCGCAGCGCGGGCACCGGCACCATCCTTGGCCCCGCCTATGACATCGCCCGCAACTGGCGCTTTGGCCGCTTGGCCGAAAGCATGGGCGAAGACCCCTTCCTCACCGCCGAAATGGCCGCAGCACAGGTGGGCGCTCTCACCGAAGGTGGTGTGCTGACGATGATGAAGCATTACGCCGTCTATTCGCAGGATGCCGGGCGCGTGGGCGATCAACCTTCCGGCTCCGGCCCGGTGGGCAACAACATTGTGTCCGAACGGGCGATGCGCGAGATTTACCTGCCCGGTTTCGAAGCCGCGGTGCGGCGCGGCGGCGCGGGCGGGGTGATGTGCAGCTTTCCGCGCATCAACGGCGTGTTCGCCTGCGAGCATCCGCAACTGTTTGATATTCTGAAAGTCGAATGGGGTTTTGACGGCTATGTCGGGCCGGATTTCCCCAGCGCGCAGCGTTCGATCACCCGCGCGGTTCTGGCGGGGCTGGACAGTGGATCGTGGGGGCCAAGCACCTTCAATGCCGCACTCGCCCATGAAAAGCCGCTGGCCGATGCGGTGCGCGACGGTGAAGTGCCGATGGCGCGGATCGATGACATGGTGCTGCGCCGCCTGATTCCGCATTTCCGGCTGGGCCTGTATGACAATCCGCCGCTGCGCAGGGCGGACAATGTCTCCACGCCCGCACACCGCGCCGCGGCGGCGGACATTATCGCGGCGGGCGCGGTGCTGCTGCGCAATGCGGGCGGTGTGCTTCCCCTGGGGCCGGATGTCCGCAGCATCGCGGTGATCGGCCCGCAGGCGACCGAGGCGGCGGTGGTCGCGCTGCAAGGCTCCCCCTGGGTAGAGCCGGCGCATTTCGAACCCGCCTTGCCCGCGATTACCGCGCGCGCAGGGGATGGCGTGGCGGTAAGCTATGCACCGGGCACGCGGGGCCTTGCCGCTCTGCCGCCGCCCGATTCCGCGCAGTTTGCCGCGCCCGATGGCAGGCCGGGCTTTCGCGCCCGCTATTACGCCAGCGCCGATCTGGGCTTTGCCGGGGAATTGCTGGGCGAGGCGGTGGTGACGGACCCGGCCCTGGCGGCCGCGCCCGCGGTTCCGGGCCTGCCGGGGCGCAACCAGTGGTCGGTGCGTTACGACAGCCGGTTCACCCCGGCGGCAAGCGGCATGCACCGCTTTACCCTGCACGGATCGGGCAGCGCGCGGCTGTGGATCGACGGGCGCGATGCGGGCACGTTCGAACATGCTGATTTCGGCAATGCGATCTTTGCCAATGTCGAGCTCACTGCGGGCCAGCCGGTCGATATCCGCGTGGATTACACGCCGCGCGCCGCTTTGCGGACAGAACGGATGGCGATGTTCGGCATGGAAATGGGGCTGACGCTGCGCTTCGGCCACGCGGGGCCGGACGACCTCCTCGCCCAGGCGGTGGAAGCCGCGCGCGCGGCCGATGTGGCGGTGGTATTTGCGGGCGAACTGGTGGGCGAGGGGATGGACCGCATCAGCCTGACGCTGCAGGGCGATCAGGACCGGCTGATTGCGGCCGTCGCCGCCGCCAATCCGCGCACCGTGGTGGTGCTCAACACCGGCGGACCGGTGGCGATGCCGTGGCTGGAGGATGTGGCGAGCGTCTTGTCCATGTGGCATCCGGGCGATGCCTTCGGCCCGGCGGTGGCCGGCCTGCTGTTCGGCGACCGCGAGCCGGGCGGTCGGTTGCCGGTCACCTTCCCCGCCGATGCAACGCAAGGGGCGGCCACGCAGGCCTATCAGATGCCGGGGCTGACCGATCCGGTTACCGGTGCGCTGGGCGATGCCCTTTATGACGAAGGCGTGTTTGTCGGCTACCGCTTCTTCGATGCGGCGGGGCAGGAACCGCTGTTCCCCTTCGGCTATGGCCTGTCCTATGCCGATATCGCGATGGAAGTGCTTTCGGCTGGCCTGTCGTCCGATTGGCAGGCGCTGGACGTGCAGCTGCGCCTGACGAACCGCAGCGCGCGGGCGGGCACGGCGGTGCCGCAGCTTTATGTCGGCTTGCCTGCGGAAACGGGATCGCCGCCCTGGCAGCTCAAGGGTTTTGCCAGCCTTCGCCTTGGCGTGGGCGAATCGCGAATGCACACGATCCGTGTGCCGTTCAGCAGCTTGCGCCATTGGGACAGCGCCACGCGGCAATGGCGGCTGGCGGCGGGCAGCTATAGGCTGCGGCTGGGCGCATCGTCGCGCGATCCGGTGTGGGAAGGGCAGATCACGCTGCCTGAAGACATCAGCGACCGGTAGGCCGGATCATCCCTTCCTGCGCCACGCTGGCGACAAGGCGCCCGTCGCGCGTGAAGATCTGGCCCCGGCCAAAGCCGCGCGACATTCCCGACCACGGGCTGTCGGTGACATAGAGCAGCCAGTCATCGGCCCGGAAATCACCGTGGAACCACACCGCGTGATCGATGCTGGCAGCCTTGATCTGGCCAAGATGCATGGACAGGCCGTGCGGCTGCATCGCGGTACTGAGCAGCTGGAAATCGGATGTGTAGGCCAGCACCGCGCGGTGGATGGGGCGGTAATCAGGCAGCGGGCCGACTGTCTTGAACCAGCAATGCGCGCGCGGTTCGCGCACATGCGGGTCGAGCCAGTCGCGCGGCTCGACCGATCGGAAATCGATCGCGCGCGGGCGCAGCAGCAGCTTCTTGACCGGGCCATCAGGGAGGTTCTGCGCCACTTCGTGGCGGATTTCGGCATCGGGACGCAGCGCTTCGGGCGGAGGCACGTCGGGCATTTGCGCGTCCTGGTGCGACAGGCCTTCCTGCGGCAAGTGGAAGCTCGCCGTCAGGTTCAGGATCGGTTCGCCCCGCTGGCTGGCCACTACGCGGCGGTTGGAAAAGCTGCGGCCATCCAGATCGCGCTTCACCCGGAATTCGATCGGATATTCGTCGCTGCCCGGCCGCAGGAAATAGGCGTGGATCGAATGGGTGAAACGTTCCGCCGGAACCGTGCGCCGCGCGGCGCCAAGCGCCTGCGCAATTGCCTGTCCGCCAAACACGCGGCCCATGCCTTCGGGATGGCGGCGGCCAATGAACAGATCACCCCCGCGCGGCTCCAGATCGAGCAACAGCATCAGGTCGGCGACGAGCTCCTCCGGAGTCGGATTCGGGCGCTGGGACAACATGGCCAATGCCAATGGGCGGCAAGGGCGCGTTCGTCAATGATTGCGGACAAGGCGCCGCAGCAGTCGCCAGCCCAGCGCCTTGGCCATGTTGCGCGCCGGCCACCGTCTTGGCGGGCGGGGATTGAACCCCCATCTGCGCAGCAAACCATTGAAAGCCCGTGCATCTGCCTCGGCAAAGCTCCAGTCGCTGCGCCAGGTGATGGACAGCGATACCGAAACACACGGCCCGTTCTTCACAAAATGCGGCGCCATGACCGGAACATAGATTGCCTGCCCCTGCACCAGATCGAAGGGGACGCCATGGCGGCGGAATTCGTCCTTCCAGCTCAGTTCGCGCTTGCCGCCGAGGTGATAGCCCTCGTGCACCTCGTCCGGCGCAAAGCGGCTGGCGCCTGCGGGGAAGATTGTCATCACCTTCTGTCCGCGCAATTGCATCAGGATATTGTGCTCAGGGTCGAAGTGGTAAGGCGTTACCGCATTGGGGCTGGACACGAAGATGAAGGCCTGCGGTTTGAGCAGGCGGCCCGTGCGCCGTTCAATCACCGGGCGCAATTCGTCGAGCAGGTCGAACAGCAGCGCGCCATAGGCCGGGTTTTGCTCCACATTCTTGAGCACGGCCCAACTGTTGCTGGTTTCCGCGCGGCGGATGGTTTCGCCGATGGAAAGGCCCGTTTGCCCCGGCTTTTCGTCAATGCCCACCGGCAGATCGCCGCGGTTATATTCTATGCTGGTCGCAGGCAGGGCTTCGGCAAGTTGCGCCAGCGCCTCCAGTTCCAGCAGCGGATGCCCGGCAAGTTCGTGCGTCAGCGTGTGCGCGCCTTCGGGATAGGAGGCGGCGAAATCGGCGCGGGATGCCGTGCAGAACACATTGCCTGCAGGACGCGGCGCGCGTGCATTTTGGATGCGCTTTTCCATCATGTCAGGCCCCCTGGCCAATGTCCGTTTTCGCGCCATGCCAGCAGGCGGAACAGGGCGCGGCGCAGAGGGCCGCCAATGGCGATCGAGTGGCGCGCCATGCGCCGCCTTTCGCGCCAGATGTGGTCGATCATCGCGTGATCGGGCGCCGCGCAGCTGTCGATCCACTCGATTGCCGGATCGGCCACCAGGTTCATCGCCTCGCGTTGCAGCAGCACGCCTGGCGAAAAGCGGGCGAAGGCTTCGTCAAAGGCTGTCTTGTAGGCATAGGCGCCGGGCGGGGTCAGGAAGGTCGCCAGCATGGCAATCGGCCGGTTGTCGAGCAGCAAGGTCAGCCGTTCCAGCTTGCCGCGCCCTGCCGCCTCGCGCAGGCTGTTGCGAAACAGTGCGGAATGGGCCGGGTCGTCTGCCAGCGCAGAGCCAGCGCGGCCTTTCCAGCCCGCCGCTTCCAGCGCCAGGAAGGCGTCGGTCCATGCGGCAATATCGTCCGCGCTGCGACAGCGCTCGAACTCCAGCGTGCCGATCTCTGCAAGGCGCCGGTATTGGCGTCGCAGCTCTTTTCGCTTCTTGCCCGTCAGCGAGGCGGCGAGGTAATCTTCGGGCGACGCCTGCGTGGCGATCAGCGCGCGCCATTCCTCCAGCACGGTGGCGGCGGGTCGGCCTTGCGCAGCGGTTTCGGCCTGCAAGGCATCGTGCAGCGGGCCGCTGGCGGGGATTTGCAGCAGGTGAAGGAACAGGCCATCGGCCTTGTTTGCATCGCACCAGTCCAGAACCGCGCGCCAGAACACCCGCTCCATCCCGCGCGCCACCAGCGGCTGCCCACAAAAGCACTGGTCGTGCACCCAGTTGCGCCAATGCTTAAGGGGATAGCCGTAATAGGAGGTGTAGCGGCGCAGCGGCATCACGCCTGCCAGCCCGCCCGACGCATCATGCACGCACAGCAGCGCGACTTCGCCCGCCGGATCAAGCGCCCGCAGCGAGGGAAGAAGATACCAGCTTTCGAAAAAGGGGTTGGGTTCCCCCGCCGCATCCGCCAGCGCATCCCATGCGGCGCGAAACGCGGGGCAATCGGCATCGACCCACCGCCGCACATCCACGAAAGGAGCCTTTCTGGTAACGCTCACAATCTTAGGATTTGCTGCAAGTTCGGTAAGCTTTGTCACAGAAAATGGCGCATATGCGGCCAACGATCTTAACCCTTTTCACGGGTGCACCCTGCATCCGTCCGTTAACCTTTAAGACGACGCGGCGAAGGAAAGCTTAAGGCAAAGGGTAAAGAAAACCCTGCCCGGCGGTTTTGCCGGGCAGGGTGGAAATGGCCAAATTGTGTCCGCCCTATGTCAGGCGAGCGCCGCCAGCAGCAGCAGCGCCACGATATTGGTGATCTTGATCATTGGGTTGACCGCGGGGCCAGCGGTATCCTTGTAGGGATCGCCCACCGTGTCGCCCGTGACGGCAGCCTTGTGCGCTTCGCTGCCTTTGCCCCCGTGATTGCCGTCCTCGATATATTTCTTGGCGTTGTCCCACGCGCCGCCACCGGCAGTCATGGACAGCGCCACGAACAATCCGCCCACGATCACGCCCAGCAGCAATGCGCCAACCGCGGCAAAGGCGTTTTCCTGGCCCGCCACCGCGTTGATCACGAAATAGACCACCACCGGCGCCAGCACGGGCAGCAGGCTGGGGATAATCATTTCCCTGATCGCCGCCTTGGTGACGAGGTCGACCGTGCGGGCATAATTTGGCTTGCTGGTGCCCGCCATGATGCCCGGATCGTTGCGGAACTGGTCGCGCACGTCGATCACCACATCGCCCGCCGCACGGCCCACCGCGGTCATCCCCATCGCGCCGAACAGATAGGGCAGCAAAGCGCCCAGCAGCAGGCCGACGATGACATAGGGGTTCTCCAGGCTGAAATTGACCGTCAGCGTGGGGAAAAACTCGCGCAAATCGGTGGTATAGGCGGCAAACAGCACCAGCGCGCCAAGGCCTGCCGAACCGATGGCATAGCCCTTGGTCACGGCTTTGGTGGTATTGCCCACCGCGTCGAGCAAGTCGGTCTTTTCGCGGACGCTGTCATCCAGCCCGGCCATTTCGGCAATGCCGCCGGCATTGTCGGTAACCGGGCCATAGGCGTCGAGCGCCACGACCATGCCCGCCAGCGCCAGCATGGCCGTTGCGCCATAGGCGATGCCCATCAGGCCCGCGAGATTGTAGGCGATGATGATGCCGCCCACGATCACGATGGTGGGCAGCGCGGTCGCCTCCAGACTGATAGCGAGGCCCTGGATCACATTGGTGCCATGGCCCGTTTCCGATGCCTTGGCGATGCTGCGCACCGGACGGTAGGCCGTGCCGGTGTAGTATTCGGTGATCCAGATGATGAGGCCGGTGATGACAAGGCCCAGCAGCGCGCAATAGAACAGCGCCCGGCCGGTAATCTCGGTGCCCGGAATGACCGTTGCGGTGCCGATGGCATAATCGGTGGCAAACCAGATGGCCGGAATGGCGAGCACGGCGGACACAAGGAAGCCCTTGTACATCGCGCCCATCACATTCGTGCCGCCGCCCAGCCGCACGAAATAGGTGCCGATGATGCTGGTGACGATGCACACGCCGCCAATCAGCAGCGGCAGCGCCATCAGCGGTGAGAGCATATCGCCCGCACCCTTCAGCAGCAGCGCGGTGAGCACCATGGTGGCGCCCACGGTGACGACATAGGTTTCGAACAGGTCGGCCGCCATGCCGGCGCAGTCGCCCACATTGTCGCCCACATTGTCGGCAATCACGGCCGGGTTGCGGGGGTCATCTTCCGGGATGCCGGCCTCGACCTTGCCCACCAGATCCGCACCCACATCGGCCGCCTTGGTGAAGATGCCGCCGCCAAGGCGCGCGAAGATGGAAATGAGCGAGGCGCCAAAGGCGAGGCCCACGAGGCCATCGACCACATGGCGATCCTCTCCGCCGACCGAATAACCACCGGGGCCGGTGAGATACCAGTAGAACACTGCAATCGCCAGCAAGGCCAAGCCCGCCACCAGCAGGCCGGTAATTGCGCCCGCGCGGAACGCCATCGTCAGGCCCGCCTGCAACCCGGTGCTGGCCGCTTGCGCGGTGCGCACATTGGCCTTTACCGAAATGTTCATGCCGATAAAGCCTGCGACGCCGGACAGGATCGCACCGATCACGAAACCGGCAGCGGCGACCGCATCAAGGAATACGAAGACCAGCACCGCGACAACGATGCCGACCATGGCGATGGTGGTGTATTGCCGCTTCAGATAAGCTTGCGCGCCTTCCTGAATGGCAGCGGCGATGTCCTGCATCTTGGCGGAACCCGCATCGGCGCCCAGCACCTGGCGGGAGGTGACGAAGCCGTAAACCACGGCCAGCGCACCCAGAATGATTGATACAACAACGAGGTCCATGACCCGTTTACCCCCTTCCCAGAAGAAAGCGGCCCGGTTTGCCTGGGTCCGCAGAGATGCATAGGGCTATCGGTGACGGGTGGCAGGTGCAAGGGCAAAAGCCCAATGGCGCATGATCGCCCTTATTTGTGGGCGTATCCAAGGCCTTCAGGGTTCACCAGCGGCTCGCCATCGAGCAACAGCGGAGCAAAACCGCGCGGCTCCACGCGGCCGATCATGCTGGCGGGGATGGGCGAGGTGCGGCCGGGGGGCAGGGCGAACAGCAATTCGTAATCATCGCCCCATGTCATGCAGTCGAGCGGCCGTGAGGGCGCGGCGAGCGGCACGCATGCGCTGTCGATGGCAATCGACACGCCGCTGGCCTCGGCCATGCGGAACGCGTCGAGCAATAGCCCGTCGGACACATCCATCATCGCGCTTGCCAGCGGGGCAAGCGCGCGCCCTTCTGCCAGCAAGGGCACCGGGCGGCGATAGGGGGCGCTGTCCTTTCCGCTCGCGTCCCGCAAGGCTTCGAACCCCAGCATGGCGCGGCCCAGAGTGCCCGTGACCCAAACCGTGTCGCCTGCCTGCGCCCCGCTGCGTGCCGGCACGGGCACGTGCGTGGCGCGGCCAATCGCGGTCAGGCCGTGGGCTTTTGGCCCACTGCCCGCCACCGTATCCCCACCCAGCAGCGGCACGTCATAGTGCGCCAGTGCCTGGGCAAGCCCGGCGGCAAAGCGATCATCGCCCGTGCCCAGCATATGCCCCACCAGCACGCCCAGCGGCTGCGCCCCCTTGGCGGCAAGATCGGACAGATTGCTGGCAACCAGCTTCCACGCCACATCAGCCATGTCGGCATCAGGCAGATAATGCGTGCCTTCCACCATCATGTCGTGGGTGAGGATCAGCGTTTCCGCGCCCACCTCCAGCACGGCGCAATCATCGTCCAGATTGCGCGCGGCGGAATGGTTGGCCAGCGCGCGCAGCGATTGAATGAAGGCGGCCTCGCGGCTCACCGCACCTGTTTCGCCACGGCATCGAGCACGCCGTTGACGAATTTCGCCTCGCGCTCGTCAAAGAAGGCGTGGGCGACATCGACATATTCGCTGATTGCCGCGCCTGTGGGCACATCGGCGCGGGCGAGCAATTCATAGGTTCCGGCGCGCAGGATCTGCGCCATCGTCTTGTCGAGCCGCGCCAGCGTCCAACCTTCGGCCAGCTTGGAGGCGATCAACGCGTCGATTTCCTCCATCCGCGCAATGGCGCCGATCACCACATCGTCGAAAAAGGCGACTTCGGCATCGGCGTAATGCACATCCTCGATCTCGCGGCCCAGCCGGTGCTGGTGGAATTCGTCGAGCAGCCGCGCTTGCGGCGTGCCTTCCATCTGGTGCTGATAGAGCGCCTGCACGGCGGCAAGCCGGGCGGCGGAACGGGCGGTGGAGCGGGCAGCCTTGGACATTACAGGCGCACCTGCACCGATTTGGCGTGCGCGGGAAGCCCTTCTGCATCGGCCAATGCCACAGCCGCGGGGCCGATGGCGCGCAAGGCCGTCTCGTCCAGCGCGATAAAGCTGGTGCGCTTCATGAAATCGAGCACCGAAAGCCCGCTGGAAAACCTCGCCCGGCGCCCGGTTGGCAGCACGTGGTTCGGCCCGGCGACATAGTCGCCCACCGCTTCGGGCGTGTGGCGACCCAGAAACACGCTGCCCGCGTGGCGGATGGCTGCAAACAGGGCTTCGGGATCGTCCACGGCCAGTTCCACATGCTCTGCCGCCAGCCGGTTGGCGAGGGCAGGAGCTTCGGCCAGCAGGTCATTGACCACGATGATGACGCCGTGTTCGTCCCAGCTGCTGCGCGCGGTGCGGTGGGTGGCAAGGCTGGCGCACATTACGTCCACCGAATCCTCGACCAACCGGGCAAAGGGCAGATCGTCGGTGATCAGGATCGATTGCGACGACGGATCATGCTCTGCCTGGCTGAGCAGATCGGCCGCGATCCAGTCCGGATCGGATTTGGCATCGGAAATCACGAGGATCTCGCTGGGCCCCGCCACCATGTCGATCCCGACCACGCCGTAAAGCTGGCGCTTGGCCTCGGCCACAAAGGCATTGCCCGGCCCGGTGATGACATCGACCGGGGCGATATTGCCGGTGCCATAGGCGAGCGCGGCCACCGCCTGCGCGCCGCCCACGCGCCAGATTTCATCGACGCCCGCCAGATGCGCCGCGGCCAGCACCAGCGGGTTCACCTCGCCCTTGGGCGTGGGGGTTGTCACGACCAGCCGGCCCACGCCTGCCACCTTGGCCGGGATCGCGTTCATCAGCAGGCTGGAAGGGTAAGCCGCGCGCCCGCCCGGCACATACAGCCCCGCCGCTTCCACCGCGCCCCAGCGCGCGCCAAGGCGCACACCCGCATCGTCGGTGTAATCGCGGTTTTGTGGCAATTGCGCCGCGTGATAGGCGCGGATGCGCTGCGCTGCGGTTTCCAGCGCGGCGCGTAGCGAAGGGTCGAGATCGTGGAAGGCGGCTTCGCACACGTCGCGGCCAATCTGCCAGCCGTCCACTTCCGGATCGAACCCGTCATAACGGCGCGTCAATTCGGCCAGCGCCGCGTCCCCTTCGGCCTTTATGCGGGCAAGGATGGATTGCACCACGCCTGCCACGTCCTTGTCGCTTTCGCGCCGGTCGTTGACGATGCGGGCAAAGCGCTTTTCGAAATCAGCCTCGCTGGTGCTCAGGAATTGCATCAGGCAGCTTCCTTCTCGGCATTGGCGCGGAACCGTTCAACCAAAGCGGCCACGCGCGGATCGGTTTTCAGCGCCACGCGGTTGACGATCAGCCGCGCCGACACCTGCATGATCACCTGCGTTTCCTTGAGGCCGTTCTGCGCCAGTGTCTTGCCGGTGGACACCAGATCGACAATGCGGCCCGAAAGGCCCAGCGACGGGGCAAGCTCCATCGCGCCGTTCAGCTTGATGCATTCGGCCTGCACGCCTGCGGCCTCGAACCAGCGTTTGGTAATGCCCGGATATTTGGTCGCCACGCGCAAATGGCTGGCATTGTAGGGCCCCGCCGCGCCTGCGCCCTCCACCGGTTCGGCCACCGAAAGGCGGCAATGGCCAATGTCGAGATCAACCGGTGCGTAGAGTTCGGAGTAATTGAACTCCTCGATCACATCCGATCCCACGATCCCCACATCCGCCGCGCCGAATGCAACGAAGGTCGCGACATCAAAGGCACGCACGCGGATCAGGCGCAACGCGGGGTCTTCGCAGTTGAAGGAAAGCGAACGGTCGGCCTTGTCGTGAAACGCGCTTTCCGGCACCACGCCTGCGCGCGCCATCACGGGCAGCGCTTCGTCAAGAATGCGGCCCTTGGGCACGGCAAAGGTCAGCGGGCGGGATACAGGGTCAGTCATGGCCCGCGCGATGTAGTTTGAAGGGCGGGAAAGGGCAACGGCATTGGCTGCAAAAGATCAGGCGGCAAAAGTGATGGAGATCGCGGATGTGGCCCAAGCGATTGCCTGGCAGGCGCGCCATGCCGAAGAAGCCGGCGCGCCGATCACCGGGCGCATCATTCGGGCAGAGGCGTCGATCATCGCTGCGGGCACCCAAACGGGCGCGCGCATGGCAAACTGGCCGGGGCTGAGCCTGGAGGATGCGATGCCGCTGCGCGTGGCGGGCGGCTTGCATTTCCTGCACCTGACGGGCGCAACCCATGCGCTGGCCCCGGTCTATGCGGGCGAGGTGACGGATCAGGCGGCAGTCGATGCGCTGGTGGCCGGGGTGGCGCGGGATTTCGATGCGGTGCTGCTGCCATGGCTCGACGGCCCGCCGCAAACGAACGAGGCGGGGCGCTCGGCCAGTGTGATGGCGGGATTGTTGTGGCTGGCGCAAAGCGTCTGCCCGCGTTTCGAACTGATCGAGATCGGCGCCAGCGCCGGGATCAACACGATGATGGCCCGCTACGGCTATGACCTTGGCGGGGTGAAGGTGGGCGCGGTGGACAGCCCGATGCAGATCGTGCCCGAATGGCGCGGCAACCCGCCGCCATCGGGACCGGTGGACATTATCAGCGTGAAAGGCTGCGACATCGCGCCGGTCGACCTCACCGACCCCGCGCAGGCGCAGCGGTTGAAAGCCTATATCTGGGCCGATGCGACCGAACGCATGGCGCGCATGGATGTGGCGATTGCGCTGGCACACGCGCAGCGGCCCGATCTGGTGCAGATGGATGCCGCCGCATTTGTGGCGCAGCAGCTAGCCGCGCCGCAAGCCGAGGGCGTCACCCGCGTGCTGTTCCACACGGTGATGTGGCAATATCTGCCCGATAGCACCCGCGCGGCAATCCGCACGATGATGGAGGAGGCGGGGGCACGCGCCACGGTAGAGCGACCGCTGGCATGGCTGCGCGTGGAAACCAACCGCACCACTTTCCGCCATGAACTGACCGTCAAATACTGGCCGGGAGAGCGCGAAGTCGCCCTGCTCGCCGAAGCGCATCCGCACGGGGCGTGGGTGCGCTGGCTGGGGTAATGCCTGCCTGCCGTTCGGGGCGAGCGCAGTCGATACCCATGGCGCGGCATCTCGCCTTCGCTCGATGCGAACGGGACTGGCACGGTCTACTGGCGAAAGAATTACCGCCCCGGTGGCACCATGACATCGAGCAGTTCGATGGTGAAGAACAATGTCGCGCCCGGCGGGATCGGGCCTGCCCCGCGCGCGCCGTAACCCAGCTCTGCCGGGAGGGCGATTTCGGCGGTGTCGCCCACGCCCATATAGGGAATGGCAATCTGCCAGCCGCGCACCAGCTGGGCCAGCGGAAAAGTTGCGGGATCACCGTCGCGGCTCGAATCGAATTCCGTGCCGTTGGTCAGCGTGCCGGTGTAATGCACCGTCACAATATCGCGCACAGTGGGGGCAGGGCCGGTCCCATCGCCCGCAATGCGGCGAAAGCGCACCCCGCCTTCCAGCGTGGCCCAGCCATCCTGCGGCTGCAATTCGATCAGTGCGGCCTGCTGGCGATTATACCAGGCAGAGGATTGCATGATTTCGGCGCGAGTCATTCCTGCGCCTGGGCCGCTATCCTGCGCGGCGGCGGGAGTGGCGAGGGCGATAACCGCAAGGGCGGCAGAAAGGGCGATCAGCTTCATGCCGCGCCATCTGCCCTGCGCGCGGTTCGGGATCAAGGATAACTCACCGTCTTGGCCACTTGCGGCAACGGGATAAACTCCTCGTCATCGCCCGGCACTGTGGGAAAGCGCCCCTCGGCCCAGTCGGCCTTCGCCTGATTGATGCGTTCCCGGTCGGACGACACGAAGTTCCACCACACATGGCGGCGCGTGGCAAAGGCCTCGCCGCCCAGCAGCATCACCTTGCCACCCTTGGCCGAGGTGAGCCGCATCGCCTGCCCCGGCGCAAGGATCGCCAGCGTGTAAAGCGTCAGCGCCTCGCCATCGAGCGCTGCCTCGCCCCCTACCAGCATCACCGCGCGCTCGTCCGCCGCATTGTCGATGGGGATCGCGCCGCCGGGGGCGAGATTGATTTCGGCGTAGATCGTGTCGGCATGGGTGGTGGTGGCCGCCCGCGCGCCCCACAGCGTGCCCATGATGACGGTGGCGCTGGCACAGCCGTCCTCTACCAGCGGCAAATCGCTTACCGCTTCGAAAGCGGGCGCGATTTCCTCCCGCCCGTCGGGCAAGGCGAGCCAGGTCTGCATCCCGTAAAGCCGCGCGCCCTTTTCGCGTTCATCTGCGGGCGAGCGTTCGGAATGGACGATGCCGCTGCCTGCGGTCATCAGGTTCACCGTGCCGGGGCGGATGGTGGAAAAGGTGCCCAGGCTGTCACGGTGCTCGATCGCGCCTGCGTGCTCGCCGGCGAACAGCCATGTCACCGTGGCCAGGTTGATATGCGGATGCGGGCGGACATCCATTCCGGTTCCCAGATCAAGCGTGGCCGGGCCGAACTGGTCAACGAAGATGAACGGCCCCACCATCGTGCGGCTACGGCTGGGGAGCACGCGGTGCACCTGAAATTGGCCCAGATCGTGGGTAACAGGCGAAATGGTCTCGATGCTCATGCGCTTTCCTCCGGAGCCAGCGCCTTGATCGCCAGCGCGTGCACGCGCGTGCCGGGAATGTCGCCCAGCGCCGCATTGACCATGCGCTGGCGTTCCAGCCGGCTCTTGCCGGCAAATGCCGGACTTTCGATCACCACGGTGAAATGCGATTCGCCGCTGCCGTCATCGCCCGAATGGCCGCGATGCCGCGCGCTGTCGTTGATGACTTCCAGTCGGGTGGGGGCAAGCGCTGCCGCCAGCAGGGTTTCCATCTCGCGCTGAACGGGGCCGGCCATAAAATATGCTCCTGAAAAGGGATTTTCGCGTCCGCAGGGGTTTTCATCTGGGGCCCAATTCCCCATTTTCAACTGATGCGTGCACGACGCCTACACGGACAATATGACAGCAAGGGGCGTCAATGCGAAACGCCGGGATGCCAAGAGCCGGGCGAATACCGCGCACCGGGCAACCGCGGCCACGGCTTTGACGGGCCGGGCGACTGGCGCTGGTTCTGCCTTGACCATGTGCGCGCCTTCAACGCCGGGTACGATTTCTTCAAGGGGATGAGCGCAGAGGAAATCTGGGCCGCGCAATCGCCGCTGTCCGGATGGGACACGCACAGCCGCGCCTTTCGCCCCAATGCGGGTGTTGGCGACGGCCCACGCTGGGCGGACTTCGCCGATCCGCTTGACGCCATTGGCGCACGCGCCGCGCATATCCGGGGCGCTGCCGCAGGCCGTGCGCAGCAGGCGGAAGCGGAGCGCGCCATGCAAACGCGCTTTACCGCGCCCGAACGCGCCGCCTTGCAAGTGTTGGGCCTTGCCCCTGATACCGACCGGCCCGCATTGCGCCGCCGCTATTCCGAACTGGTGCGGCGTTACCACCCCGACAGGAACGGCGGCGACCGCACGCATGAAGCCCGCCTGCAACGCGTGGTGGAGGCGTATCAATTGCTCAGCCGCGCGGCCGCCTTCGGCTGACGGTCAGCGCCCCAGCGTCCAGACGGGATCAAAGCCGCCCAGGATCATGCGCTTGCCATCGAACGGCATGGCAAATTCACCCTGCATCCGCTCGTCCTGCATCATCTTTTCATGCGAGCTGTCGCAGGTGGCCTTGTCCGGCCAGATGACCCACGAAAACACGATCTTCTCGCCCTCTTGCGCCTTTACCGCCATGCGAAAATCGGTGGTGTGGCCGTCCTTCACATCGGCTTCCCACGCTTCCATGATTTCCAGCGCGCCGTAATCGCGCATGATCTCGCCGACGAAGCGGGCAAGGTCGATATAGGCATCCTTCTTGTCATGCGGCACCGGCACGACGAACCCTTGAATATACATGCGATCCTCCTTTGCGATTACTTCTGCCAGCCCGCTGGCGGCGATCCGGTGAAATTGGCCAGTTGCCCTGATAAGGCGCGGCCATAGGCGGGCCGTGATTTTCCCCGTGCCAGATAATCCACCAGCACGGGCTGCTGCGTCACCAGCCCCGAATGGCGCAGATTTTCCAGCACGCAGATCATCGCGATGTCGGCCACCGAAAAATCGCCAACCAGCCAGTCCTTGTCACCCAGTGCATCGGCCACGCGTTTCAGCTTCTGATTGACCAGCGCCACGGCCGGTTCCCGCGCATCCTTGGCCCACGGCTTGTCGGCATTGAAAATGTCATAGCTGTTGAGGCGGTTGATGAAGGATTCGACGCTGGAATAGGCCGCCATGACCCAGCAGCGCGCCGTCCATGCGGCCGCATCATCGGTGGGGAGCAGGCCCGGATGCCTGTCTGCCAAGTAGAGCAGGATCGCCCCGCTTTCGAACAATTCCACATCGCCATCGGCAAAGGCGGGCACCTGTTCGAAGGGCTGGCGCTGCACATAGCCATCCGGCTTGGCGCCAAATGCGTTGAGCACTTCCACATCGTAAGTCAGGCCAAGTTCTTCCAGCGCCCAGCGCACGCGGATATCGCGCACCAGACCGCGGGCAAAATCGGGCACCCAATCGAAGGCGGTGAGGGTAGGCTGGGAAGCGGTGGCGATCATTGCGTGTCCTCCGTAGGTGTGTTTGTTTCAACTGGCGGGATGGCGGCGGGGTCCATCCAGAACGGTTCCCACACATGGCCGTCGGGATCGGCGAGAGCACGCTGATACATGAAGCCCATGTCCTGCGGCGGATTGATGTCGGCAACGCCGCCGTTTGCAGCGCCGGTTGCAACCAGATGATCCACCGCCGCCACGCTTCCGAGATTGATGGCAAGCGCCACCTCGCTGGCGGTCGGTGGCGCAATGGGCCGATCGGTGAAACTGCGCCATTTGTCATGCGTCAGCAGCATGACGAAGATCGTGTCCGTCCACGCCATGCAGGCCGCGGTTTCGTCGGTAAAGGCAGGCTGGTTGACGAAACCGATTGCCTGATAAAACGCAATGGCGCGTGGAAGGTTGGCCACTGGCAGGTTCACGAATATCAGGCGGGCCACGGCGCAATCCTTTCAAGTGTGAGTGTGGTTGGTTCGATTCCCTTCGAAAACTGTGAAATGGTTCCGAATCAACACATTGCCATTCCTGCCAAGCTAAGTTACTTAAAGCAACCATGAAGTTACGAAAAGATACCGAAATGGATGTCGCAATCCATGGTCGTTGGTACGATGATGCCTGCGGCACCGCGCTGGCGCTCGAAGTTCTGGGCGAGCGCTGGAGCCTGCTGGTCGTGCGCGAATTGCTTTACGGCCCCTTGCGCTTTTCTGATCTGCGTGCGGCATTGCCCGCGATTTCGGCAAAGGTGCTGACCGAACGGCTGGAAGGGCTGGTACGGGCAGGGGCCGTGGCCCGCCGCCCGCTGCCGCCGCCCGCCGCCGGGCAGGTCTATGCGCTCACGCCGTGGGGGCAGGCTGCCGAAAGCGTGGTGCTGGAACTGGGGCGGTGGGCCTTGCAATCGCCGCTGCACAATCCGCGCCTGCATATGTCACCCGCCGGGTTGATGGTGTCGCTTCAGATCATGCTCGACCGGGAAAAGGCAGGGAATTGGGCGATGCGCGCCGGGTTCGATTTCGGGCGCACCGCCATTCTGGCCACGTTGGAAGGCGGTTCGATCCGGTTCGCACGCAGCGCATTGGAAGGTGCCGACATCATATTCCGCGCCACCGACGCGACCCCGCTCGCCGCGCTGATATATGGAAAGGTCGACCCGGCCCGCTACGCCGATCAGGGCGTTGTGGTGGAAGGCGACGCAGCGAATTATGCCCGCTTTATCGACCTGTTCCACCTTCCGCCTAAAGCCAGGGCGTAAGCCGTTCGCGCATCAGGGCAAGGTCGTCAGCCGCAAAGATCGGCGCCAGCCCCTGCGCCAGCGTGCGTGTGCGAACCGCCATGCCGGTATCTTCCCAGCTTTCGCGAATAGCGGCGCTGATGGTGGCGGCATCGGCATTGCGCGGCCAGATCACGCGCGCCGTGCCTGCATGAGCCAAGCGCCTTGCATGGAACAATTGTTCCAGATGCTGCGGCAGGCAGACCTGCGGCAAGCCCGCCGCCAATGCTAGGCTGGCAATGCCGTGCTGGCCGCTGTTCAGCACCAGCCGGGCGCGCGCGGCAATCTGCGCCACGGGCAGGGGATATGCGCTGATCTCGGCTCCTGCTGCCAGCAGGCGGGTGCGCACATCATCGGGCGCATTGGGCAGGAAGCACACCATTGGCAGTCCGCAGGACTCCAGCGCTTCGACCAGCGCCGGGTTCTCAAACTCGCGCGTGGAAAAATAGCAGAACACTTCCTGACCCGTGCCCGGCCCTATTCCGGCATAGTCGGCCACGGGCGGCAAATAGCTGCTTTCGTACCGCCACGAGGCGTAGGGATCGAGCAGCGGAAGCGTGCGCACCAGTTCGCCGTCGCGCGCGTAGATTTGCGGCAAATGCGCCAGTGGCCGCGCGCCCAGCGGCACGATTGCGGCGTTGATGGCGGCGACCAGCGCGGCTTCATCCGCCTCCCGATCCGGATATTCGGGCAGAAATACCGGAAAGCTCTCAAGGTCGGCGGGCGGAATGCCGTATCCCGTGCCCACCGCAACCGCCGGCACACCGCAGATGCGCGCCGCCATCAACGCATTGGGCGCGTAATCCGCCACCACCAGCGCAATGCGGCGCGTGCGGATGGTTTCCACCCACCAGGCCACATTGGCACGCACCCGGTCTGTTTCGCCAAAGCGGCAGTCGAGCAGATATTCCGCCCAGCTGGCAGAGGGCGGGGCGTTGCGTTCCTGCCGACCCTGCAAGTTGAGGCCAAGCCGCGCGCCGGGATAGACCGCATCGCATAAAGGCACGATTTCGGCGGCATAGTCCATCCAGCCCAGCGCTGCATCGCATACTGCGACGCCGCGCAAAGCCATGGCAACGCGGCCGAGCGTGACGACATGGCCGCGCCCTGCGCCCGCTTCCCATGCCAGCAAAACGCGCTTCATGCAGCCTTACCACTCCCGCCATGCCAGCGGGAGGTTGCAAGTGCCCCAGCCTGTCAGGCCGCGCAATAGCCGCCGCAGCTGCCGCAGTCATCCGGCGGTGGCGGCGGAGGAGGTGGAGGCGGCGGTGGCGGCGGTGGCGGCGGAGGAGGTGGAGGCGGCGGGGGCGGCGGCGGAGGCGGCGGCGGCGGAGGAGGCGGCGGCGGGGCCACATTCTCCGTCCGCGTCCGGCGCGTATTTCCGGCGGTAAACAGGTCCTCGATCAGCCGGTTGGTCAACAGCTTGCGTGCTGGTGTTTCGCTCTTGCCAAAGATGATCCGCAGCCCCAGCAGGCCGCCAGAGTAATCCGCCCCGCCAAGCCGCGCCTGACCGGTGATGAAGATGTTTTCGTCCAGTGGCAACGCCGTGCCGAGCGCCAGTGCATGCGCCCCGCCGGTGTAACGGTGTCCGACCGAGAAGGCCCAGCTTTCCGGGGTTTCCTGAAAAATCAGGTCGGTAAAGGCAAAGACATCGCCCTTTCGGCCATAGGTTTCGAACGTGTTGCTGGTGGGGGTGGAGGAAATCAGCCGGGTAAAGCCATCGACATCCTCGTAACCGACAATGCCTTCCAGCCGGAACTGGCCAAGCTGCTGGGCAATCTCGCCGCCAATGCGGTGCGTGACCACGCCGCTGAACACGCCGTTGTCGGATGCCGAACCGTACACGCCGACATAGGTGTCTTCGCTGCCCTGGAAGCCGAAACGCAGCGCCCCGCCGCTTACCGCATTGCCGCGGTGGCCGAAATAAATCCCGTCAACCTGGATGACCACGGGCAGACGGAATTGCAGGCTTCCCAATCCGCCGCCCGAAAAGTCATTCCCGCCAATGTTCTGGCTGTTGTCCTCGGTTACGCCGGCAACGCCTTCGATGGCGGTGTTCACTTCCTGCGCGTAAACGACGTTTGTCGCGCTGAGAAAAGTAATGACTGTCAGGCCAGCGCCTGTTTTCATCGAAATGCGCATGTTTAACGATCCCCCCAAGAAAACTCCTGCAACTTAGGGTCTAAACCCAATCAGCCTCTTGAAATTCAGTGCGTGTATTGATTCAGAGTGTCTCCGCTGAAGCAGGAGAC